>DASQUP010000281.1:0-9218 GCA_035641235.1 Actinomycetota bacterium | reverse complement strand
CAGCCTGCCATGATGGCGTGCGATGACAACTCCGACTGCGGCCCGGCTCGTGTGGGCACTCTCAATTTTGATCGCTGTCATCCTTGCGACCGGCCTCATCTGGCCCGCGTGGGAGGGCAGCCCGTTCATGTCCATCGCGTTACCGTTCCTCACGGTCGGGGCCCTGGTGGCGAGACGCCGGCCTCAGAATCCCGTCGGCTGGCTGTTTCTCGCGTTCTCGGGTGTGGCCGCGGTGGCATTCGCCGGCATGGGCTACTGGGCCTCGGGCCCGGGAGGTGCCGGCTCCCGTCCCGGAGCCTCGCTGGCGGCGTCGCTGGCGGTCCACCTCTGGCATCCGGGGTTCTCCCTCTTCATCCTGTCGTTCCTCTTGTTCCCGGACGGCCGGCTGCTGTCGAGGCGCTGGATGTGGCCGGCTCGGATCACCGCCGGCCTGGGAGTGCTCGGAGTCGTGAGCGGCATGCTGGAGCACGGCTTCTACCGGGACTTCTTTCCCGACGAGCCGGTCCTTCCGGCCCCACTCATCACCGGACCAGTAGCCGACGTGGCTGCAGGGATCTTTTCGTTCTGCGTGATTGCACTCGTGTTCGGAGTGCTGGGGTTATCGACCGTTTCGATTTTCCTTCGATTCCGACGTTCCACTGGGACCGTTCGCCAGCAAATGAAGTGGGTCATTACGGCCATCGTCGTTTTTGCGATCGGACTCCCCGCGAGCCTCATCTTCCTCGGTGAGGCGTACGGCATTGGCCTGCTGCCCCTGGTTCCAATCGCGGCCGGAATCGCCATCTTGCGTTACCGGCTCTTCGACATCGACGTGATCATCAACCGGGCACTCGTCTATGGAGCACTAACGGCGGTCCTCGTGCTTGTTTATGCCGGTAGCGTGGTGGCAATCGGAGCGATCGCGGGAGCCCTCTCGCCGGAGAACAACAAGAACCTTGCCGTTGCGGGATCAACGCTCGTCGTCGCAGCCCTGTTCGGCCCGTTCCGCCGCACCCTGCAGTCGTTCATCGACCGGCGCTTCTACCGCCACAAGTACGACGCCGAGCAGACCGTTGCTCAGTTCTCGGCGAGGCTGCGCGACCAACTCGATCTGGAGTCCCTGAACTCCGAACTCACCGCGGTTGTCACCAAGACGGTGCAGCCGAGCCACGTGTCCGTGTGGCTCAAGTCCCCGCGTTAGCCAGTTCTTTTCTCCTGTGACCGTCCTGAGGGCTGTTCAGGAAGAAAAGAACGCCGGGCGCGCACGAGTCCGGCGAGCACCTTGAGGTCGCGCCGGAACACCTTCGTCATCATCGGCTTGAACGCGGTCATGCCGGCAGCGCCGAGTAGTCCCACCGGCGCGTAGAGTTCCTCGCGCCAGAAGAGGTGGGTTCGACCGTCCGGCAGCGGCGTGAGATAGAGGTGCCCCTTCCCCGACACCCACCCGAGGTGCTCAATCGCAAGGTGACGGGTCGGCTCCCACACGATCACCCGGACGCGATCGCGCGTCGAGATCCCGCCGATCGTGATGGTGGCCTCGGCCTCAACGCCGACGCCCTCGCGTCGTTCGGACGTAACCACGAAATCCGACGCCTCGAGCATCCAGTCACCCTGGTGCTCCCAATCGGTGATGAGTTCCCAAACAATTTCCGGCGGGCCGGGAAGCGTCTGCGCCAGCTCGACGACGACGGGCCACCCCTCGCGAACTACAGAGCCGAATCCCATATCGATGTCAGGACGAGAGCTTCGTCCGTAGCACCTCGTTGACGAGCTGCGGATTCGCTTGACCCCGTGTCTTTTTCATCACCTGGCCGACGAGGAAGCCGATCGTTCCCATGTTCCCGGCGCGCACCTTGTCGGCCGCGTCGCCGTTCTCCGCTATGACTTCGTCCACGACCGACTCGATCGCTTCCGCGTCGGATACTTGCTCGAGACCCCGTCTCTTGGTGATTGCGGCCGGGTCATCGCCCGTTTCGAACATCTCCGACAGAACCAGCTTCGCCTGCTTGCCCGAGATGGCCCCGGAATCAATCAGCCGGACCAATCCGGCGATCTGTTCCGGAGCGATCTTCGATTCGTGGAGCTGGATTCCGGCCTCGTTCACCAGTCCGAATAGGTCGGCGATTATCCAGTTCACCACTTTCTTGGGGTCACCCTCGTAAGCTTTTGCCGCCGCTTCGAACCAGGCGGCGGTCTTCACCGAACCCGTAAGCACACCGACATCGGATTCGCCCAGGCCATACTGATCGATAAACCGCGCTCGCCGCTCGGCCGGTGATTCCGGCAACGACTCACGGATTCGCGTGACCCATTCGGACGCAGGCTCGAATGGAACGAGGTCGGGTTCCGGAAAGTAGCGATAGTCGAACGCGTACTCCTTGGTTCGCATCGATGAAGTGACCCCGGTCTTCTCGTCGAAATGGCGCGTTTCCTGAATCAGGGTTTCCCCCGCATCGAGGGCCTTACGCTGGCGGCGTTCCTCGTATTCGAGGGCGCGGGCTACGGAGCGCACGGAGTTCATGTTCTTGACCTCTACCTTTGCACCATGCTCGGATTCGCCCCGTCGCCGAACCGAGATGTTTGCGTCGACGCGCAGAGAGCCCTCTTCCATGCGCACGTCCGAGACGCCGAGGCCTTCGAGGATCGCGCGGAGCTCCGATACGAACGCACGCGCCTCCTCTGCCGAGTGAATATCCGGCTCCGAGACGATCTCGACCAGCGGAGTCCCCGCGCGGTTGAAGTCTTCGAGCGAGTAGTCGGAGTCGGCAATACGTCCGCTCCCACCGACGTGGATGGATTTCCCCGTGTCCTCCTCGAGGTGAACGCGGGTGATCCCGACGCGCGACCGGCCGAAGTCCCCTTCGATGACGACGTAGCCCCCGTAACACAGGGGAAGGTCGTATTGACTGATCTGATAGTTCTTCGGCATGTCGGGATAGAAGTAGTTCTTGCGGTGAAAAAGCGAGTGCTCCGCGATGTGACAGTTGAGCGCAAGCCCGATCTTTATCGTGAACTCCACGGCGCGTTCGTTTGCCACCGGCAGGGAGCCCGGCAAGCCGAGACACACCGGGCACGTCCGTATGTTCGGGTCTCCGCCGAAGGCGACCTCGCAACCGCAGAACATCTTGCTGGCGGTCGAAAGCTCGACATGGATCTCGAGCCCGACCGTTGTCTCGTAGACGTCATGAGTCACGGTCACAGCTTCGGTCTCCCCTCCTCGGAGGATGCGAAACCCAAGTCCT
Organism: Actinomycetota bacterium; assembly: GCA_035641235.1. Classification (GTDB taxonomy): domain Bacteria; phylum Actinomycetota; class CADDZG01; order CADDZG01; family WHSQ01; genus DASQUP01. Next base: position 5,997 of record DASQUP010000281.1, on the reverse strand, counting down.
GCTCGAATGCATAGGCCGCCCTGAACATCGTCTTCTCGTCGAGCGCCTTCGCAATCAACTGGAGCCCCACGGGCAACCCGTCGTCCGGCGACAGCCCACAGGGGACGCTGATGCCCGCGTTTCCGGCGAGGTTGACCGGCACCGTGAAAATGTCCGACAGGTACATTGACAGTGGATCCGCAGTCTTCTCGCCGAACTTGAACGCCGTCGTGGGAGAAGTTGGGCTCGCGATGAGGTCGACCTTCGAATACGCGCTCGCGAGGTCCCGGATCATCAGCGTCCGCACCTTCTGGGCCTTGCCGTAGTAGGCGTCGTAGTAGCCGGCCGACAGCGCGTACGTCCCGAGCATGATGCGTCGCTTGACCTCCGTCCCAAAACCATCTGCCCGCGTGCGCGATGTCATCCGGATTATGTCGTCGCCACTCTCGCGCAGGCCGTAGCGAACACCGTCATAGCGCGCGAGATTGGCGGAGCACTCCGCCGGGGCAATCAGGTAGTAGGCAGAGATTCCGTATTCAAAGCTCGGGAGCGACACCTCTTCGAGCGAGGCCCCCAGTTTCTCGAGGCGCGTGTATGCCTCCTCTATACGTGTGCGAACCCCTGGGTCGGTGCCCTCGGTTGAGAACTCCTTGACAAGCCCGATACGCATACCGGCGATCCCGGAATCGATTCCCGTGAGCAGGTCGGGCGCCCCCTGATCGATCGATGTGGAGTCCATTGGGTCGTGCCCCGCCGCCATCTGTAGGAGAGCCGCGGCATCCCGAACCGAGCGCGTGAAGGGACCGGCCTGATCCAGCGAGGACGCGAACGCAATCATCCCGTAGCGGGACACGAGGCCGTAGGTCGGCTTGACCCCGACGACGCCGCAGAGAGCGGCGGGCTGGCGGATGGAACCTCCTGTATCGGTCCCCCAGGCCCACGGCGCGCCGCCCGCAGCAACTAGAGCTGCGGATCCCGAACTCGATCCTCCCGGGACGCGCTCGAAGTCCCACGGATTCTTGGTGAGCTGGTAACCCGAATTCTCGCCCGACGACCCCATGGCGAATTCGTCCATGTTGAGTTTTCCGAGGAGAGGCAGACCCGCATCTGAGCAGCGTTTGACCACCGTTGCGTCGTACGGCGGCACGTATCCCTCGAGGATCTTCGAGCCCGAAGTCGACGTTATTCCCTTTGTTACGAACAGGTCCTTGTAGGCGATCGGGATGCCGTCGTAGGGCGACAGACCGGTGCCGCCGGCGCGCCGCTCATCTGCCGCAGCCGCATCGGCGAGTGCTCTGTCGGCCGTCGGTAGCAGGTACGCCTGCAGTTCCCCGTCGATCGCCTCCCGACGCTCGATGAGAGCCTGGGCGATTTCGACCGACGAGACCTCTTTGGCCTCAAGGGCGCGCGCGAGCTCGGTGGCGGAGTGCCAGTGCAACTCGGCCATCAGCCGGCGTCCTCGATTATTCGGGGCACACGGAACCGGCCGTCTTCCGCGGCAGGGGCGTTGGCGAGTGCCTCCGCCTGACTGAGCGAGGCTTTCACATCATCCGATCGCATGGCGTTGGTGAGCGGAACGGCGTGGGAGGTGGGCTCCACGCCGTCGAGGTCGAGCGCCTGAATGCGTTCGGCATGCTCGAGGATGTCCGTGAGCTCCGCCCGCATCCTGTCTCGTTCTGCGTCGGAGAGGTCCAGCCTGGCAAGCCGGGCAACGTGATTTACGGTCTTTTGGTCAAGTCCCATGGCTTCGCATCCTAGTGCTACCCCGGAGCCGGCAATCGCCCTTGGCCGCCCCAGGTCGAGTTGCTACGGTGACGCCATGAGATTCCCCAAGCACCTCCTCGCCGACCACGAGAAGCTCATATTCGATCTGCGCCCCCATTGGATCGCAGTCATTCCGTCGATCCTCTGGACCATCGTTCTGCTCGTAGCCGGAACCTTTGCGTACAGGTTCGCGGGGCGGCAGTTTGACGGGGGCGCGGAGACCTTTACTGAAAACGCGGTGGTCATTGTGTCTCTGGTGGCCCTCTTCTTCCTCGCCGGCCTCCCGTTCCTGAAATGGCGCTTCACGATGTTCGTGCTGACCAGCGACCGATTGATCACGCGCAGCGGCATCATCTCCAAGCACTCCAAAGAGATACCACTCGAACGCATCAACGATGTGACCTTCACTCAAACGATCATCGAACGAGCACTGGGTGCAGGAGATCTCTTCCTCGAGTCGGCCGGCGAGCGGGGCCAGACGCACATCACCAACATCCGCAAGCCCGAACAGGTCCAGCTGATGATCTACAAAGAGACCGAGGAGAACACCAACCGGATGATGCGCGGCGGTGGCACCTCTGGTCAGAGCATCCCGGACCAGATCGAGACGCTCGCGCGGCTGCGCGATCAGGGCGTGCTGAGCGACACCGAGTTCGAAGAGAAGAAGCAGGAGCTCCTGAAGCGTCTCTAGTTGTGAGCCAACACTATGCCCACAGGTTCTTCATTCCGTTTGCCATTTGTCGCACCTTGCCCCCGTGGCTTTGCGAACAAGACGAAATCAGCCGCTTCAGATTTGGCGCAGATGAGCCAGCACAGCCAGCACTCGCCGGTGGTCCTCTTCTGCCGGCGCAAGATCCAGCTTCATGAACACGTTCGAGATGTGTTTTTCGACGCCTCCTTCCGTGATGACCATCCGGCGCGCAATCGCGGCGTTCGAGCGGCCCTCGGCCATGAGCGCCAGAACCTCCCTCTCCCTCGGGGTCAGCTTCTCAAGTGGATCACCCCGCCGGCTTCGGCCCAGAAGCTGGGCGATCACCTCCGGATCTATCACCGTGCCTCCATCGGCGACCCTGTGTACGGCGTCGAGAAAGTCGGTCACGTCCGCGACCCGTTCCTTGAGCAAGTAGCCGACACCCTGCGCATTCCCCGAGATGAGCTCCGTCGCATAACGCTCTTCCACGTATTGCGATAGGACGAGGATCGCGGTTCCGGGATCGTTCTCGCGCACTTGAATCGCGGCCTTTATCCCCTCGTCCGTGAAGGACGGTGGAAGCCGGACGTCGACTATTGCCATATCGGGAAGGTGCTCAGCTATTGCGGCGACTAGTCCCGGTCCGTCGTCGACCTCGGCGACGGTCTGGATGCCATCGTCGGCCAGCAACTTGACGAGTCCGGCGCGAAGGAGAACAGAGTCCTCGGCTACTACCACTCGCACGGCAGCTCTGCACGGATGTTCGTGGGTCCGCCAGAAGGACTATCTACCGAGATGGTCCCGTCGATCGTTGCCGCTCGGTCACCGAGACCGGCGAGTCCTCCGCCTCCGAGCGCCTCGGCGCCTCCGGCTCCGTTGTCGGTCACCTCGACGACGACGCGGTCACCATCGCGGGCAACTCGCACGGAAGCTTCGGTTGCATCCGAGTGCTTGGCGATGTTCGTGAGGCACTCTGCAACGATGAAGTAGGCGATGCTTTCCACCGCAGCGGGAGGTCGTTCATCAAGGTCCACACTCACATCGACAGGCACCGGTGCTCGAGCTGCAAGTGCAGAGAGGGCGGCATCGAGCCCCCGATTCGTGAGGATGGCCGGATAGATGCCGCGAGCCAGATTCCTGAGATCGGCAATGGTTTCTTTGGTCTCGGCGTGGGCCTGCTCGAGCAATGCGCGCGCAGCCTCGGGATCCTTTTCGAATTTCTCTCGCGCACGCCCGATGTCCATTGCCACCGAAAGCAGCCGCTGCTGCGCCCCGTCGTGCAGGTCGCGCTCGATGCGACGCCGGTCCGCATCGGCAGCGTCCACGCCACGAGCGCGACTCGATTGCAGATGGCCCGCGCGCGCCGCAAGTTCAGCTTTGTGGCTCCGGCCAAGCATTGCCTTCCCCCAGGCTGCGTGGGCGAGCGCCATCCCCCGGATGACGTACACGGTTATGGGGAGAAGGACGATGCCGATGAACATCCACGGCAGCGCTTCGATCGGATTGTCGATGAGGTTCACCCATCCACCGAAGTTGATCTGAATGGGACCGGCACTGGGGATGAGTGTGATGAAAGGCAGCAGGAGCAGGAAGCCGGTGGTCACCCAGAAAACCGCCGACACAACGAACTCGGCAATGCCAACGGGGAACTGGAGCATGAGGTATGCAAGGTCCTTCCACGTCGCAGCGTCGCCCGCCATGGCCTTCCACTTTGCAAGCAGACTTCCTTGCGGCATTGGTTTGTAGGGATCTGGGATGTCGAGGCCAAATGCTGCCTTCATCAATCGCCGCTCGATTCTTGCGGCGCCGCGCCACGCGATCATCGTCAGCGCGAGCAGCGGTACTCCCACCCAAACGATCACGAGGCCGATCGAAGCCGGGATCGCGACGACGAGGGACACAAACCAGGCGATGCCTAGTCCCATGCTCAGCGCCAGGTAAAGGGCGCCGCGCCAGAAGAGTGGGTCGAGAAGGATCCTGACCGGCCCCCGGGCCGGCAATCGCACAGGCGTCTGCGTCTCGGTCGAAGTCACAAGTGTGTCGCTCATGGGGTTCACCTCTCATATCACCGTATGCTCTTGACCCCAAGGATCGTGGAGCGAGGCGCCTGCAACCATGGAGGCGACCGGCGTTTTGATGGTGGGGCTATCCCGAGGAAAATCTCCTGGGTCGCGATTCCTTTTCGGCCGGCGGCGGTCTTCATTCGCGAACGGTCCGAACATCCCCATCGGGAGGGAATCATGACCAGAGCGAACGAAACTGCGGTACAGGCAGTCATCGATCGGGTGTACGCCGCGTGGGCAGACAACGACGCAGATGCCTTCGTCGCCCCGTACGCGGATGACGCAACTGCGCAACTGCCGGGCACGTACCTGAAAAACAGGCAGGCCATTCGCGCCACCATGGCCGCGTTGTTCTCCGGCGAGCTCAAGGGCTCGAGAGGCATCCACGAGGTGCAGAAGATCCGGTTCATCGGCGTCGATACGGCCATCGCCATCAGCAAGAGCGCCGTCTTGCTGGCAGGCGAGGCGGAACCTTCTGCAGAGAGCAAGTACCTCGACACCTGGGTGTTGTCCGAGCGGGACGAGACCTGGCGCGTAGAGGCCTATCACGCCTGCCTCGAGAGTGCCGGCTGAGACCTAATCATCAGCCGATCTATAGGGTCGTCCCACTACCAGGTCGCCGAAGGGATCGGTGATGGCGCGGAAAACCGGACGCGGGGAGTTCGCCCGCCAGACCGAGCCGTTCCGGCGCGAGCTGCTGGCGCACTGCTACCGAATGCTCGGATCTGTAGACGAGGCCGAGGACCTTGTCCAGGAGACCTACCTGCGCGCGTGGCGGTCGTTCGGCGCGTTCGAGGGCCGGTCCTCGCTTCGTGTATGGCTCTACCGGATCGCGACCAACACCTGCATCACTGCTCTTCAGAACCGCAGCCGTCGGCCGCTTCCATCCGGCCTTGGCCGTCCCAGCGAGGATCCAGATGCCCCGGCATCCGGGGCATCCGAGGTCAAGTGGCTCCAGCCGATCCCCGACTCATTGGTCACTCCGGAGTCGGAGGATCCCGCGGCCATCGTTGCCGAGCGCGAGCGCCTCCGACTCGCCCTTATTGCCAGCATGCAGTATTTGCCCGCCCGGCAGAGGGCCGTTCTCGTTCTGCGCGATGTGCTTGCCTTCTCGACCGCGGAGGTCGCCGAGATGTTGGACTCGACGACCGTCGCAATCAAGAGCACGCTGCAACGGGCCCGCGCTCGGCTTGATGAGGTCGCCTCCGCGACGGATCAGGTCGATGAGCCCACTGAGCCAGAACATCGCGCGCTGCTCGACCAGTACATCGCCGCCTTCGAGCAGGCCGATGCGTCGGCTCTGGAGAAAGTGCTGCTAAAGGAGGCTTCGCTTGAGATGATCCCGTCCGGTAGCTGGGTGGCCGGCCGCGACGATTGCCTCCGCGTCATCCGCGACGCTGTTGGAGCTCCCGGTGACTGGCGCATGCTTGCGACCGCAGCCAACGGGCAGCCCGCCGCTGCCGCCTATCTACGCGCCGGCGGCGAAATGCACGAGGCGTT
>DASQUP010000280.1:0-7087 GCA_035641235.1 Actinomycetota bacterium | reverse complement strand
TTCGGCGGCGACCTCCGAGAGTTCGACCGGCCATCGGGCTCGGCCCGCGGTTTGATCGAGATCGCTCACCCGTCACCTTCCATCGACGTCACATCCGGACGTTCCCACCAACTGGCATTCCCCCTGAATTGTCCCGTCTGGTGACACTGAATGGGACAGGCCACAGGCAATCTTTGACCTGTCCGATCGTGCCCGCATAGATTCTGGACCATTCGGCCGGGGCGAAGGCCGGAATCTGCATCGATCCACATAGGGGGGAGGGACGGGCATATAGCTCTTCGGGCGTTTCGGTGTCCCCTGTTCAACCTCACGGAGGAGCGCTATCCATGTCACGACGAGCAAGGGTGTGGGCAGCCATTCCGCTCTCGCTTGCATTGGCCGCGCCGGTTGCCGTAATGGGCTCAGCGGGAGCAGCAATTGAGCCTCCATGGTTGGTGTGGGACACCCGGAATCCGACGCCGCCGAAAACCTCCCGGACGGGACGGAACCGGGAGTTCCGCCCGGGAGTTTCCCGCATATTCCCGTAAACGCGATCGGCTGCACCCTGGAATCGATCGAGGCGCAGAGCAACGGCCGGATCACCGTCGAAGTAATCGGTCAGTCCACGCTCGGCCGAGAGATGTACACCGACTGCGTGAGATGGCAGTTGGCTCCAATATTTCGTGCCTAACTGCCATCTCAGACGCCCGGCGCGCCGGCAGGCCATCGCGGGCGCGCCGTTCTCGCTCCTCCTCACGGCGCGGGGGGAGCTAAAACGAACCGGCCCCCGATTTGGGGGCCGGTTCTCTATCTGGGATGTGAACTCCGGCAGTGCCAGGGTCGCTACTGGGTTGGGATATCTCCTGTGTAGCGGAAGATGAACAGGCCGAAGTCCCGGTCGCTGGCCAGGATGATTCGGTCACCGTTCTCGTCTAGTGCCAGCGCCACACCCCAGAAGTTATTGCCGTCCTCGTCGATGTAGAACCCGACTTCCTGGGGACTTGCGGGATCGGAGATGTCCACTACCCGAAGTCCGCCCGAGTACCAGGAGAAGTACGCGAGCACATCGTCATCGGGACTCGGACCACCTTCGTTGGGGTCGCCCCTGGGCACTTCGACCTCGTGGACCGTGAGGTCGCCGAAGCCAAAGGCAAAGTCCTTATCGATGGTTTCCGGAATGGTGATCTGGCTCACCTCGTTCGGCGCTGCGGGGTTGGACGTGTCTAGTACTCGCACGTAACCCCACCCATCGAGAGTGGAACTCACTGAGATGCGATCTCCGATGTCTCCGATTGCGGGGCCATCGGGGTACTCCCACGGCGGCGTGAAGGGCGGTACGTCGAACAAGCGGTGGAACGCCTCGTGGTTGGTGCAGACACCGACAACTTCATCCACGAACGCGCCTGAACCACAGAACGGAGGATCCTCCGGCCCGACGTGTGACTGGACGAAGAGGACGGCGTCCCAGCCGGCCTCCACGGCCTCGTGTGCCTTTTCTCCGGGGAAACACGCCTCCTCAGGTGCACTTGGATCGTCGAAGGGGCCCCGCTGCAGCGCAACGATCTTCTCCTCACCTTCCTCCAGCATGTCGAGATATCCGGGGACGTCCTCCGGGCTCGGAATGGGCGCCGAGTCCGGGCATCCGTAGCCTCCGTAGACAACCGGTCCGTCGAGCATCAGGTCGGGAAGGATTGCCGGTGACTGCGCTCCGCCGACTGGGACCGATGGATAGACGCCCGCATGGGGCCCGGAGGTGATCTCAAAGTCCGAGGTGCGGTAGGGAGCGAAATCCTCGTCCGTGCCGACAAAGACGCTGCCGTCGCTGGTCCACTCGCCCTGGTGAGCGTTGCCCTCGGGCTGGAGACAGTCACCGGTTTCCGCCTCCACGACCTGATCGCACGCGGCATAGTCGAAGTCTCCGACGATCACTGGGTTCGCAGGATCGGTGACGTCGACGTCGATCCATCCCGCGTCCCAATCCGACACCATGAGGTGCCAGGAGTCGTCCGGGAACTGGAGGACATCGAAGTCGTGCGACGTCTTCTGGCTTCCAAAACCATTGACGTTTACGCCTGGTAGCTCGGTCTCCGTGAGGAGGACGGGATTGCGCGGATCCGTGATCTCGATGAGATCGACGTCCTCAACCTCTTCGTTATCGATTGCTGCAGCAAACGCCCGATCGCCCGCATCCCAGGCGATGGTGCTGTGAGCCTCATTGGCTCTGTTCGCGTGAACGTCGAAATCCCCAAAGGCCTCGACCAGCTTCTTCGGCCCCGTGGGTTCTGTTATGTCCCAGATGGTTATCCCGCCGGGCATGTTCTTGGGGTTGCCGCTGGCGCGGCACCACTCGTTGCTCACCATAAGGATGTCGCCCGTGAAGTCAGGCGTGTCGATCGACAGAGCCTGCAGTCCCTCGGTGACATAGCCGAAGCCCGGGCTGTTGAGGAAGCCGGCTTTTACGGGATTCGACGGATCCGAGATATCGACGACGTGAACCCCGCCGGTCTCACATTTCGCGCCCCAGTCACCGAGATAGGCGAACCAACGGTCATCTCCCGTCTGGAGAGCTGTGACATCGGAGATGTCTTCGGCGAATTGCGTGAGCCGTAAAGAACCGACTACCTCGACGTTTTCGGACCCACCTTCGAGATGCCCGTCCGTCCCACCGTGCTGTCCGTGCTTGTGCGCACGGTCGACGTCGGGTGCTATCGGAGTCGACGCCGCGGTGCGTTGGGGTGGCGGTGTTTTCGCCGCAGCTCCTACAGCGCTTACGGAGATGATCAGCCCCAACGCCAGCAGCAAAGAAAGATGTCTTCTCAAAAAATCCCCCCTAAGAATCGGTTGGTCGGTAGTGGGTGGGTCGAGGGCGCGGTCACACGGCCCCCGTGACCCGAAATCAGCCCAGTGTGGAGAACGGGCGCGGCCACATGATCGGTGGCGATCGACCCCTCACCCAACCGAGGAGGGTCGAGTCGCTCCGCCCGCCTAGCAATATCGAATGTCGCTCGGGAAGCGCGCAGCGCGCGCTTCCCGAGCGATCCGCTAGCTTTTCAATCCCCGTTGGACTTGCCTCCAGGCTTGCCGGCCGGTGGGGCATCTTCGCCCTGTCCCGGCGCCTCGTCCGTCCCCTGGCCTTTGTCCTCGCCATTTGTGTCGGCTTTGTCGTTCTTGTTATCTGCGCCGGCATCGTCGGGGGATGCAGCCCCGTCTCCTGCCGCCTGCTTTTTTCCTTTTGGTTTCTTCGGCGTGGAATTTCCGGGTGCTGATTCTTCGGTTGTCGGATCGCCCTTCTCCTTCGAGTCCTTCAGACCCGCCCCGGCCTCTTTGCTTGCCCGCTCGCACCGTGATGTGTCCGGTTCGACTCCGCGGGCTGCCGCCGAGACCATCGCTCCGAACTCGCAGCCGGAGATATCCCCGGCCTGGAGAAGAGGAAGGTTGTCTTCGATGGTGGCTCTGACTCGTTGAGCGGTCTCGCTCCGTTCCCCACCGGCCCCTTCCTCCTCCCCGGCGTCGTCCCCTCCGCAGCGTGATGTGTCCGGTTCGACTCCTCGGGCTGCCGCCGAGACCATTGCTCCGAACTCGCAGCCGGAGATGTCCCCGGCCTGGAGAAGAGGAAGGTTGGCCTCGATTGCGCTCTGGACTCGTTGAGCGGTCTCGCTCAGGCTTGCGCCCTCTTTGCCGGCAGAGGAGTCGCCGGCTTTATCCGACGCCCGGTCGGGCAGGATGGGAAAATCGACCCCCGCCACCGCCAGGCTTCCGGTCAGCAATGCGAGACCGGCGGCGGCAACCCCCAGCTTCGCGAGAACTCCGTGTGGCCTGGAGCGCCGGGGTGTGGGGGGACGGACGATATAGGGAGTCTCGGGAGCGGCTCGGGTCTGCTCGATGATCATCCGTAGGTGTCGGGCCTGTACCTGCGGCCCCGGCGCCCCCAGACAGGCGGAGCGGATCTCCTCGGCGAGTGAGGCGAATTCCGCATCATCAGGGTCATAGGGGCGCCGTAGACGCATCTCATCCCCGTAAGCGTCGTGGCGGCTCATTTCGTTACGTCCGCCTTCGACATACGGCGCCGCAGGCGCGCGAGGCCTCGGTGTTGGAGCACGCGGACGGTCCCCGGCCGTTTGCCCAGGACGGCAGCGACCTGTTCTACGGAGAGGTCGCCAACGATCCTGAGCAGAAGCACGTCCCGTTGATCCCGAGAGAGGCCACCCAGGAGGCGCTCGATTCGCTGTACTCCGAGTGCCTCAAGGGCTTCTTGCTCGGAGTCGCCGACACCACCTTTGTCAGAGAGCAAGTCTGGACTGGCCGGCCGGACGGGCCTGCGGCCCTCTCGGCGCCGCGCATCGAGGAGCCTGAGGTGTGCGATCGAAAACACCCAGGAGCGAAATTGGCCGTAATCGCCTTCGAAACGGTGCAGGTCGCGGACGACCTCGAGGAAGACGTCGGCGGCGATGTCCTCCGGGTCGGGCGCGCCCTGACCGCGGAGGTATCCGATCGCTCCCGGCACCAAGTCCTTGTATATGTGTGTCCAGGCGGACTCGGAGCCTGCCCGGGCGGCCTGTAAGACCCGGGCGAAGTCCTCCCTCATAACAGGATGCTCCCACGGCCCGCGGCGGCTGTGATCTCGTTCCCGGAACTTTGCCGGGGGGTGAAGGGTTGTTGACTAGGGTGTCCGGCGCCCGCCGGGCGGGTATCTCGGTCGCGGCGTAGGGTCATTGGGTCCTCGTCGGGGAAGCAGGGGAGTCATTGTGGAAGAACATGACGCAATCGTTATCGGGATGGGGGTCGGAGGCGAAGAGGTAGCCGGCCGGCTCGCCGAAGCCGGGCTCGACGTCGTAGCGGTGGAGAAAAAACTCGTCGGGGGCGAGTGCCCGTACTGGGGCTGTATCCCGTCAAAGATCATGGTGCGCGCGGGTAACTCCCTCGCGGAAGCGGCGCGCATCACCGGCCTTGCGGGGGAAGCGGAGATCTCCCCAGACTGGGCGCCCGTCGCCCGCCGTGTGAGAGACGCGACGGCCGACTGGAACGACGAGATCGCGGTCGATCGTCACAAGGGAAAGGGTGAGACATTCGTCCGAGGCAGCGCTCGCATTGTTGGCCCCGGCAAAGTGGAGGTCGACGGCAGGAAGTTTTCGGCTCGGCGGGGGATCGTGCTGGCGACGGGAACGGAGCCGGCGATGCCGCCGATCGAAGGGCTGGAAGACGTCGGCGCCTGGACCAACCGAGACGCCATCGAGGCGAAAGAGGTGCCTCGCTCCCTGCTCGTGCTCGGCGCCGGGCCGATCGGACTCGAGCTCGGACAGGTATTCAGCCGGTTTGGGTCGGATGTGACGTTCGTCGAGCTCTTCGACCACGCTCTTGCATTTGACGAACCCGAGATCGGTGCGGCCATCGGCGATGTCCTCGCCGAGGCAGGCATCGCCCTTCACACGGGTGTCAGTGCCCGACGGGTGAAGAAGGTTGCCGATGGGGTGGAGGTCGAGCTGACCGACGGCCGTTCACTGACCGCAGAACGACTCCTCGTGGCAACGGGGCGCAAGGTGAACATCGCGGACCTCGGGCTGGACAGCGTCGGACTCGATCCCGAGGCACGGCTTATCGATGTCGATGACCACATGCGCGCCGGCGAGGGATTGTGGGCGGTGGGGGATGTCACCGGCAAAGGACAGTTCACACATCTCGCCGTCTACCAGGGGCGAATCGCGGCAGCCGACATACTCGGCCAAGAGCACCGGCCTGCCGATTACCGCGCCGTTCCGCGTGTGACGTTTACGGACCCAGAGGTGGGTGCCGTTGGGCTCACAGCGCAGCGAGCTCACGAAGCAGGTATCAACGTCCGCGTCGGAATCGCCGAGACCAAGTCCTCGGCTCGCGGATGGATCCACGGTCCGGGGGCCGAACACGGCGTGATCAAAGTCGTGGCCGATGGTGACCGGGGCTACCTTGTCGGCGGATCGGCCATGGGGCCGCCGGCGGGGGAGATAGTCGGGTTCCTCGGCCTTGCCATCAAGGAGAGAGTCCCGGTGGAGAACCTGCGTGACCTCATCTACCCCTATCCAACATTCGTTCGGGGAGTCGAAGACGCCCTTCGCCAGTTGGCCTCCTAGCCGCCGCAATTAGTCTGGGAAGAGATGGCCTGGATCAGGATGATTTCGGAGGACGAGGCCGACCCTGAACTCCGATCGCTCTACGAGCGAATGATCGACCCCAAAAGCGGGCGCGTGGACCACATCATGACGATCCACTCGCTTCACCCGAAGGGCCTCGAGGGTCACGATTCCGTTTACAGCGCAGTGATGAGAAGCACTCGCACGCTCCGCAAAAAGGAGCGCGAGATGATCGCACTCGTGGTTAGCACCATCAATAGCTGCCATTACTGAATTACTCATCACCGGCGCGGTCTGCTCCGGCTTCTCAAGAACGATGACCTCGTCTCGCAGATCGAGTCCGACTACACCACGGCAGAGATCGACGAGCGGCAGCGGCAGATGCTCCGATACGCAGAGAAGCTCACGAGGACACCGAGCGAGATGAACCGCGCCGACGTCGACGCGCTGAAGGAACTGGGCTTCAGCGACGCCGACGTCTTGGCGATTGCGGAAGTCACTGCGTATTACGCGTATGCGAACCGGATTGCCGACGGGCTCGGAGTTGAGCTCGAGCCCTGGTTCAGTCCCGATTAGAGCGCTTGCTAGAACGGGTCGCCCGGCTTGAAGTTCCCCGAGGTCTTTGTCGCCTTGGCGCAAACGACGTAGGCGCGCACTTGCGCATTGCCCCCGGTGTTGTTGCGAAATGTAACTCGCCACGCGCTGTGACCCGGCATACCGCTTCCGTCGGATGGATGCGAGGCGGCCATCTGTACTCCTCCGGGGCCGAGCGACCTTTGCGCGATCGAGCCGCGTGGGGGGCTCAGATGCACGAACCTCGGGCGCCGGGTCGAGCGCCGTCAGGCGCGGATTTTTCGATGATCTCGCCGATGTAGCCATGAGCCAGGCACACGACGGTGTCGGCGCCGCCGTAGTAGATCGTCACTCGGTCCGTGTCGCGATCGACGAGAGCCGCGCACGGGAACACGACGTTCGGGACGTCTCCCACCTGCTCGTAGGGCTCC
>DASQUP010000279.1:0-25004 GCA_035641235.1 Actinomycetota bacterium | reverse complement strand
GTTGCCGGTTCGTCGAACTGCCAGCCTCCGTCGCCACATTGCGCATCGACGAGCCATTCAACCGAATTGGTCGTGAACGATGCGCCGGCGCCCTGGAGCGCAAGCAGCGCTAACGCTTGATTGAAAACGGCGGTGCCTTCTCCGAAGCGCCCGTTCTCGAGCTCGGAGTCTTGGATCTCCTTGATCAGGTTGGCGCCTCCGAAGTTCCGCGGATTTCGTCCGGCGGTCGCGACCGCCAGCGCCACTTTGGCCTGTGGTCCGACCTCCTCGACCTTGCCGTTCCGGACTTTCCGGCGGAGCCATCCAAGGGCCTTGTCGATTGCTTTTGCACCCCGGCGCGCCGCCACCATCGATACGACTGCATCGGCGGTCGAGCCCACCGCAGAGAACGCGGGGAGGGAGCCGTTGGGTTTTTGCTGCGAAACGAGGTACCTCACCGCGACGCGGGCGCGGCGGGTTCGGGTCGGGGCCGCTTGCGCCACACCCGTTGCCATCACCGCTCCGACGAGCAGACAGACCAGCAGACGTCTGGACCCCACCTGCACCCCTTCCCCGCCGGCATCCGCGTGCCGGGCGAAATAAGAACGACCCTCCGAGGGGAGGGCCTGGGAACGGACGTGGAGTCCGCGGCTCAGCCCCTTTGCCTCGAAGGTCGTTCGAGCCCCCCAGCGTGTGGGTTTTCTGGCTCGTCCGCCGAGCAGCGGACCTACAGTTGCGGGACAGCGCCGGACTTCGACCGGTCTTGCCCCAGCACGCCGGGTGAGTATCCGATTGTCAACGTGGTCACCTTACTCGCGCGAACGGCGCGCCGGAAGGATCTTTCAGCCGGTCGAATCCCCGGAAGAGGCCGCGCGTCCGGAATTTTCCGCCGACGGGGGTTGAGCCGAGGCCCGCGCCGGCCGACAGGGTTAGTGAACAAGCCACCGAAGGAGGATTCGTGGGAGGCGATGCTGTCGCCCGCGTGCCCCACTGCGGCACGCACGAGGACCTCGCGCGCTGCTGGAAACCCGCTTCCCCCCAGTCGGCGAACAGGTCGCGCGGTACCTGCGCGCCGGCGCCCGGCGCCGGCACTGAGTCCCTCCCCAACGACCTGGCCAGGCTGAAGGCGATAGTCGAGCTCGCCCCTATTGGGATCGGAATCGTGGATCGTCATCGGCGTACGGTGATGAGCAATCAAGCTCTTCGAGTCATGCTCGGCTACGCGGAGGAAGAGTTCGCCGCGATGTCCTTCGACGACTACACCCATCCCCAGGATTCGGCTGCGAACGACCTGTTGTTCGAGGAATTGATGAGCGGCGGTCGCGACAGCTTCGAGATGGAGAAGCGTTTCTTTCACAAGGTCGGCGGCATCATCTGGGGCCGCCTCACGGTCTCGCTCCTCAGAGACGGCGACGATCGTCCGGACTATGCCATCGGGATGCTCGAAAACATCACGGAGAAGAAACGCCTCGAGGAGGAGCTGCGACAGGCAGAGGCTCGCTACCGCGTCATGGTGGAGCGTGTCCCTGCCGTCGTCTACGTTGCAGGGATCGGCCCGCTCGCGCCGTGGACTTACGTGAGCCCGCAGATCGAGTCGATGCTCGGCTTCACACCCGAGGAGTGGTTGGCCGATGCCGGCAGGTGGCTCGAGCGCGTCCACCCCGACGACCGCGACGCTGCCCTCGGCCACGGCGGGTTCATCGCCACCGACACCGGGGCAAATCTCTCCACCTGCTATCGGATGATTGCGGCCGACGGGCGGACAGTTTGGGTGCGCGACGAAGCAACTCTGGTACGTGATGAAAACGGCGCGCCGGCGTACTTCGCCGGCGTCCTCGTCGATCTGTCGCATCAGAAAGCGATGGAAGAGGAGTTGGAGCGCCGCGCCCTCCACGACCCACTTACCGGCCTTGCGAACCGCAACTTGTTGCACGACAGGACAGACCATGCCTTGAAGAGGCTTGCGCGGCATGGACGGGCAGCGTTGGTGTTCATCGACCTCGACGACTTCAAGCTGGTCAACGACACGCTGGGGCATTCGGCGGGCGACGAACTGTTGGTGGGCGTCGGAAAGAAGCTTGCGGAGCTCACTCGCGCGGGCGATACCGCTGCGCGCCTGGGCGGCGACGAGTTCGCGGTTCTACTCGAGGACCTCGACAATCCCTCAGAGGCGGTGATCGTGGCGGATCGTTTGTGCCAGAGTCTGTCGAGATGCTCCGCTATCGAGGGACTCTGCTCCCCGGTCACGGCCAGCATCGGGGTGGCCATCAGCGACCAGAGCGGGTGCGCTGAGGAGCTGCTCCGGAATGCCGACCTCGCCATGTACGAAGCGAAGAGATCGGGCAAGGCGCGCGTTGTGGTGTTCGACCCCGCATCGGCGCGCCGCAGCGTGTTCTTTTCTTCCTGAAGCGTCTGCCAGACGCTCACAGAAGAAAAGAACGGGCTATGGGCGGAGGTAGCCGTCGCTCATGAACGTCCAGAAGCGGCGCTCCTCGCCCAGGCGGAACGCAATCCAGAACCACGCAAGGACCGCTACCCCGGCCACCTCGCCGCCCCACGTCCACAGGTGGTCGAGCGGACTCTTCAATAGATCCCACGAATACGGCTCGGCCGGCGCGCCGGAGAACTCGGTCCCGAATGCCGGCCAGAAAAACGTCTCGGGGGCGGCCCACATCCCGTCTCCGACGAGGTGCAAGAGCCATCCGACAGCGATCCCGAAGACGGCCAAACGGCGCTCCCCACGAAAACCCAGGATCACTACAACCGCAACCACCAGGACGGCGAGCAGCGAATGTGAAATCCACCTCCCGGCCGGACCATCGAACCAGAAGATCCCAAACAGACCATCGAGCACGTCCGGCACGACCGCGCCGATGAGCACATAGCGGTAGTCGATCCGTCGCCGGCCCAGCGTCACGTACACGATCAGGGCCGCAACGCCCATGTGCCACAGGACCACTAGAAGAAGGTCTGTTCCGGGAGTCCGACGTCTCCGGCGACCTCGGCTTCGTCCATCCCGACGTTCGCGAGACGATCCGCGTCCTGGTTCTCGGCGCGCGGCACGTACGAGATGGTCGCACGATCAAACTTGCCCATGAGTGATTCCGCCTGAGCCGCGAGACGCCGCAACCGATCGTTCTTGATCTTCCACCGGCCCGTCACTTGGTTCACGACGAGCTTTGAGTCGGTCAATACCTCGATCTCTGTGACGTCTTTGGCCAGAGCGAGCTCCAGTCCAGAAATCAGGGCCTTGTACTCGGCGACATTGTTGGTGGTCGAGCCGATCCCACGGCCTAACTCCCCCAGCGACTTTCCATCTGACGATCGCAAGAGGACGCCGATTCCCGCAGGCCCGGGATTGCCGCGCGCACCTCCATCGGTATTGAGGACCGCCTTCATGGTGCAGGTGTCCTCAAGCGACGACGAGGATGCGACGGCAGTTGTCGCACCGCTGCAGTCCCTTTTCGGCGCGCAGCCGCTCGACCTCGCGCGACGGCAACGCGGTATGGCACCCCTGGCAGGTGTCCCCGACCAGCGCCGCCGCGCCGATGCCCTGCTTCGAGTCGCGCAGCCCCTCGTACAGCTTCAACAGATCGGCGGAAACCGCGGCGGCAACCTCCTCCCGGCGCGCCGAGTGCTGCGCGAGCGAAGTTTCGATCTCGCTGGTGACTTCGGTCACCTGAGCGGCCAATTCCTCGGCCGTTTGTGCCGCCGACGAGCGCTCGGCTTCCAGTGACTGAATGGTTTCGTTGGACGAGTCCCGGTGGACCATGACTTCGAGGAGCTCGTCCTCCAGCGAGCCGCTTCGCCGCTTGAGGCTCGCCACCTCCTCTTGCAGAGCGGACAGCTCTTTGGGGTTCGAGACCGCGCCGGAGAACAGCCGGCCTTCTTCCCGCCCGGTCTTCTGCGTTAGGAGCTCTATCTCGCCCTCTAAGCGGTTTTGCTCGCGGGTGATCTCCTCCAGCTGCTTGCGCGCGATCTCGAGATCGGCATCCAGCTCCTCGAGCTGCGAGTTCACTTCGGCGAGTCGAGCGGCTTCCGGAAGGGCGGCCCGGCGCTGGGTCAGTCGCTGGATCTCCGAGTCCTCGGCCTGGACCTCGAGCAGGTTTTTGAGCGCGTCCTGGTCGGCATCAACGGGCATCCGCCGGAGCGTAACAGCCTTACTTTCGAGATCCGCTCGAATGGGAGAACGCCGCCGTGAGACCGAGCCCGACCAGGACCCCGCCGGTCACGAAACGTTCGGCGCGCCGGTAGAACGCACTCGCCCGGAGCCACCCTCCGAACGTGGCAGCCATCATGGCGTACGTGCCGTCGCTCAGGAGCCCCAGGGCGATGAAGAGGCATCCGAAAAGGAGGATCTGAAGGGCCACGGTGCCATTGGACGGATCGACAAACTGCGGAATGAACGCGAAGAAGAACAGCGCCGTCTTCGGATTAAGCGCGTTCACGAGCACCCCCTGCCCGTAGATCCTGAGGAGGGACGCGGATTTGATTTCGGCCCGCTCCCCCGACGTCTGCGACGTGGCAAGCCTGCGAATACCGAGATAGATCAGATAGGCGGCCCCCACGTACTTCACGGTATTGAAGGCCAGGGCGGAAGTCATCAGCAGTGCCGACAAGCCGAATGCCGCAGCCGCTACGTGGACCAAGGTGCCGGTGTGGATCCCCAGGACCGAGACGAGCCCGGCGGTCGGGCCGCCATCCATGCTTCGAGTGACGACGTAGAGGACGGAGGGTCCCGGCACGATCAGCAGGGCCAGAGTGGCCGCAGCAAAAACGGCGATGGTGGACGAATCCGGCATGTCACCTCCTGATCTAGCAGTGCAGGCACAACCCTAAACCCGTTCTTTTCTTCTGTATGTCCCTTGAGGGTGGTTGCAGGAGAAAAGAACGAGCATGGGCGCTGCCCGCTTTAGTGTCCCGCTATGGATATCTGGCCGGGCCACCCGACCCCGCTCGGTTCCTCATGGGACGGCGAGGGCGCGAATTTCGCATTGTTCTCGGAGAACGCTTCGGGTGTCGAGGTGTGTTTGTTCGACGACGACGGCGCCGAGACACGCATCCCGTTGAGGGAGACTACGGGTTGGGTGTGGCACGGCTACGTGCCGGGAGCTCGCCCCGGGCAGCGCTACGGCTTCCGCGTGGACGGGCCACACGAGCCCGCCGCCGGCCATCGTTTCAACCCCAACAAGTTGCTGTTGGATCCGTATGCCAAGGCGATCGACGGAGACATCGACTGGGGCCCCGAGATGTTCGGCTACGAGATCGGCGACGAAGACGCCGATCTCAGCCTCTCGACCGAGGACTCGGCGCGCCGAGCGCCCAAAGCAGTCGTGGTGGACGAATCGTTCTACTGGGGGGATGAGTCGGCACCGCACACGCCATGGCACGAGACCGTCATCTACGAAACGCACGTAAAGGGCTTTACCATTCGCCACCGCGGCATCCCGGAGGAGATTCGCGGGACCTACGCGGGACTGGCCCATCCCGCAGCAGTCGAGCATCTCCTGCTGCTCGGGATCACCGCCGTAGAGCTAATGCCGGTCCACCACTTCATCCATCCCCAGTTCCTGCTCGACAAGGGCCTGCGCAACTACTGGGGGTACGACCCGATCGGCTACTTCGCTCCGTACTCCGAATACAGCTCGTCCGGTCGGTGCGGGGAGCAGGTAACCGAGTTCAAGCAGATGGTCCAGGCCCTCCACGAAGCCGGCATCGAGGTGATCATCGACGTCGTCTACAACCACACCGGCGAGGGGAACCATCTCGGCCCAAGCCTTTGTTTCCGCGGGATCGACAACCTCTCCTACTACCGGACGGTAGAAAACGATCGCCGCTACTACATGGATTTCACCGGAACGGGAAACTCGCTGAACGTCATGCACCCGCAGGTTCTGAAACTGATCATGGACAGCCTCAGGTACTGGGCCGTCGAGATGCACGTGGACGGATTCCGATTCGATCTTGCATCGACTCTCGCCCGCGAGTTGTACGACGTCGACCGGCTGTCGGCCTTCTTCGACATCATCCACCAGGACCCAATCCTCTCGACCAAGAAACTCATCGCCGAGCCGTGGGACGTCGGCCCCGGTGGTTACCAGGTCGGGAACTTCCCGCAGGTGTGGTCCGAGTGGAACGGAAAGTTCCGGGACACGGTCCGGGATTATTGGAGAGGCGAGAACGCGCGGCTCGCCGACTTTGCTTTCCGATTCACCGGAAGTTCGGACCTCTATCAGGACGACGGTCGAAGCCCGCACGCCAGCATCAACTTCGTCACCGCCCACGACGGGTTCTCCCTCCACGACCTGGTCAGCTACAACGAAAAGCACAACGATGCCAACGGCGAGGACAACCGCGATGGCGAAAGTCACAACCGGTCCTGGAACCACGGCGTTGAGGGGCCGACGGACGATCCCCAGATCAGCGCGCTCCGAGCCAGGCAGAAACGGAACTTCCTGGTCACACTGATGCTGTCACAGGGAGTGCCCATGCTGGTGGGCGGCGACGAGATCGGCCGGACGCAGAACGGGAACAACAACGCCTACTGCCAGGACAACGAGGTGTCGTGGTTCGACTGGAGTCTCCGCGACGAGAACGTCGCACTGCTGGGTTTCGTGAGGAACCTGATGGATTTCCGCCGGAGGCACCCCGTCTTCAGACGGCGAAAGTGGTTTCAGGGCCGCGCCGTCTTCGGCGAGGCGGGTGACATCGCCTGGTTCAACGACGACGGGGGCGAGATGACGCCGGAACAATGGCAGGACGGAATGGCGAAGTCACTCTGCGTTTTCCTGAACGGAGAGGAGCTCCCGAGCCCCGGAGCGCGGGGGGAAGAGATCGTTGATGACAGTTTCCTTGTGATGTTCAACGCCCACTCCGAGGAGCTGCCGTTTACGGTTCCGCCCGCGACCTACGGGGAGGCCTGGGAGGTCGAGATCGATACGAACGGTCCACCCGTATCCGATCAGGTGCGCGTCCACAAGGCCGGCGAGGAAGTAGCGGTGCAGGGTCGCTCGGTCGTGGTGCTAAGTCGTGTCCGATAGCGACCGAATCGTTCCCAGCGCGACCTATCGAGTCCAGCTCCACAGCGGATTCACCCTCGACGATGCGGCCCAGATAGCCGACTACCTCAACGACCTCGGAATCACGCACATCTACTGCTCACCTTTCCTTCAGGCAGCATCGGGGAGCAAACACGGATACGACGTCGTCGATCACACGAGGATCAACGACGAGCTCGGCGGTCTTGCCGCGCACAGACGTCTGTCGGATGTCCTGGGGCGCCTGGGAATGGGACACATCCTCGACGTCGTCCCCAACCACATGGCAATCGCCGGCCGCAGGAGCGCGTGGTGGTGGGACGTTCTCAAGCACGGTCCCGCGAGCAACTACGCGCGATTCTTCGACATCGACTGGGACCCACCGGAACGACAGCTGGCCGGGAAGATCCTCGTTCCAATCTTGGGTGATCACTACGGCCGCGTGCTGGAAGCGGGTGAGATGGAGGTAGCACGCGACGAAGAGGAGATCTTCGTCCGCTATCACGAGCACGAGGTGCCCATCACCCCCGGATCGATCGATGTATTGCCGGGCGCGCCGGCCGACCCCGATGAGGCGATCGCCCACATCAACTCTGATCCGGCGCTGCTGCACACGTTGCTCGAGTCGCAGCATTACAGACTGGCCTTCTGGCGCACGGATCTCGAGCTCAACTACAGGCGATTCTTCGACATCAACGACCTGGTGGCACTGCGCATGGAAGAGCCAGAGGTCTTCGACCATGTACACGACCTCGCCCTGCAGCTGATCGAAGACGGCGAGCTCGACGGACTTCGTATAGATCACGTAGACGGACTGCACAATCCCGAGGCGTACCTCAGCCGGCTTCGCGAGCGCGCGCCGGATGCCTACATCCTCGTCGAGAAGATCCTCGGTACCGGCGAAACGCTCCCCCGATCGTGGCCGGTCGATGGGACGACCGGGTACGAGTGGTTGAACGACTGTTCGCGGCTGTCTGTTGACCCGGCGGGTGAAAAGCCGCTTCTAGATCTCTACGTCTCCTTCGTCGGCGAGGAGCCGGATCTCGACGAGCTGAAGCGGGAGAAGAAGCACCTCGTCATGACAGATCTGCTGCCCAGCGATCTCGAGCGCGTCACCGCCATGCTCGTCGAAGTCTGCGAGCGCCATCCCCGCCATCGCGATTACACACGACATGAATTACGTGAAGCTCTGAAGGAAGTCACCGCCGCGCTCGAGGTGTACCGCACATACATTGACGCCGAGGCTCGTACAATTTCGAGCGAGGACGCCGAACGGATCGATGCAGCCGTCGCTGTTGCACGCGAACGTCGACCGGACATCGACACGAACCTGTTCGATTTCCTCACCGCAGTGCTGACGCTGCGCCACGAGGGACGGCCGGAAACCGAATTCATCATGCGGTGGCAGCAGACCACCGGACCGATTATGGCGAAGGCGATCGAGGACACCCTCTTCTACGACTACTGCCCGCTCGTCTCACTCAATGAGGTGGGGGGCGATCCCGAGCGATGGTCGACGACGGTCGAAGAATTCCACAACCACAACGCCGTGTCGGCGCGGGACTTCCCCAACACGATGCTCACCACCTCAACGCACGACACGAAACGCAGTGAGGACGTCCGGATGCGCATCCATACCCTGTCCGAGATTCCGGATGCGTGGGGCGACGCAGTACGAAGGTGGACGGTACACAATGCTCGATACAAGTCGGCCGACATGCCCGACCGCAACACCGAATACTTCCTCTATCAGACGCTGGTCGGCGCATACCGATTGGACGAGGACCGCGCCGTCGAGTACATGCGGAAGGCCACCAAGGAGGCGAAGCGGTTCACGTCGTGGACCGATCCCAACCCTGAGTTCGATGTAGCCCTCGATGACTTTGTCCGGGGCCTCCTGGGAGACCCCGAGTTCACTCGGGATCTCAACGAGTTCGTCGCCCCACTGATCACCGCGGGCCGCATCAATTCGTTGGCGCAAACGGTTCTAAAGCTGACGAGCCCTGGGGTGCCGGACATCTACCAGGGCACCGAGCTGTGGGACCTCTCACTGGTGGATCCCGACAACCGGCGGCCGGTCGACTACGAGACCCGGCGCCTTCTGCTCGAGTTCGTGTCCCGAGCAGGTCATGAAGAGGTCCTTGCCCGCTCCGACACGGGGGCTCCTAAACTCTTCGTCATCCAGCGGATCCTCGCTCTCCGGGCGAAACGCCCCGAGCTCTTCGACCGGCGCGCCTCCTACCAGCCGCTTCCGACCCACGGGGACTTCGCCGTGGCCTTCTCTCGCTCCCAAGAGGTGGTGGTCGTGGTGCCCCGCCTCACTCTGTCGCGGCCGCCGCAGTGGACCGAGGCAACGGTGACGCTTCCGGTCGGCGAGTGGCGCAACGTGTTCACCGAGGAATCCGCGGCCCGGGAGGTGGCCCTCGGCCGGCTGCTCGCGCAGTTCCCCGTGGCGGTGCTCGTCAAAGGCGGCTGACCCCCTGGCCGCCCGACGGCCTTTAACAATCCCTAAGTGGGCTCCCTACGGTGGGGACAAATCCCCTGGAAAAGGAGCCATTATGCGGGCACGAGTCCTGCTTCTCTTCCTTGTTGCACTGGCCCTCGTAGCGGCCTCGTCGACGATTGCGGCTGCTCCCGCCGAGGTTGCCGGGCCGCCGGGAAAGTGGACGAGGATCACGGATGCAGACCGAAGGAATACCGACGAGGTCGGGCTTGCGCGGACTGCCGACGGGGTGCTGCACGTAGCGTGGCGGACGGGATCGGCCGCCCAGGACTACACATTGATGCACACGGCCATCTCGAGCGGCGGGAAAGTCCTCGGCTCGCACACCGTCGAGAGCGGGCTCGACACGCTGTCCGGCCCGGATCTGATCGTGGAACCGTCGGGAGGGCTCCGCGCCTTTTACCACGGGAATACCGGGCAGACCGAATCGACCGGCATCCGGACGGCATCGGCGGGGTCGGACGGGTCAAGCTGGACTCCTCAGGCATCTCGAGCATCCGACTCGAACCAGGGCGGCGAAGTCGGCGCAGCCCTCACCTCCGCGGGGACCCCGATTTTCTCGTGGACGATCTCCTTCCACCACTACGTACACACCGGCCTGAGTCCGACGACGCCCGATGTTGATCTCCGGGCCGACAACAAATGCTGCGACTATGAGCCGGATCTCGCTACGGACGCGGCAACCGGCGACACATTTGTTGCTTGGTATTCGAATAGAGACGGCGAGCACGGAACCTGGGTGCAAAGGGTCGCGCCGAGCCTCGGTGAAAAGATCTTCGTTCCGGGATCGGCGGTGGACGACAAAGCGATCGCGCCGCGGAACCAGACGCAGATCGCAGCTCGCATCGGCGCGCCGGGGGTTTACGTCGCGTACTGCTCGGGATACCCGGAGTGTAAGCAGGCGCGTCTGTGGAAGATCGGCGCGGGCAAGTCCATGCTGGCCGGCCGGGGCGGCGACGTCGAATCGGTGGGGATCAGCCCCGGTCCCGGAGGGCGGCTGTGGGTGTTCTGGCAGGACAACGACGCCGACGTCTACAAGGCCACGCGGAGCAACCCGGCGGCCACGAAGTTCGGCGCCATCGTGAAGGTGAAGCCCCCGAAGGGCACCAACAGCCTGTGGCGAGTCAGCGGAGAGGGCTCGCGCGGGAACCTCGACCTGTTGGCACACGTCACGAGCGGAGGCTCGATCGCCACGTGGCACACCCAGGTGCGGCCTGGACTGACGCTCCGGTGCCAGGGCGGCAAGGTGATCTCCTGCACGGTGAGCGACGCCGGCAGCGCCGTAAAGGGTGCCAAGGTGAAGATCGGCGGCAAGACGCTGACGACCAACTCCAAGGGCAAGGTGTCGGTGAACCTGCCGCCCGGAACGTTCGTGGCCAAGGCGACGAAGTCCGGATACACGGCAGCGAAGACGCGAGTGAAATCCAAGTAGTCCCTCGCGAGCGGTTCGCCGGAGCAAAAACTGGTTACGGTCTCCGGGGTGGCGCAGTTCGAGGTGTGGGCGCCCAATGCCCAACGGGTCGAGGTCGTGGTGCGCAGTGAGCGCATCGAGATGGCACGCGACGAACGCGGCTGGTGGAGGGTAGAGGCACCCCAGGCACATCCGGCTGACTACTACGGTTTCTCGTTGGACGGCGGCGATCCGCTCCCCGACCCGCGGTCGGCGTGGCAGCCGCTCGGCGTCCACGGATCATCGCGACTGCTCGATCACTCTTCGTTCGACTGGACGGACGGAGAGTGGCGAGGGGTGGCGCCGCCCGGAGACATCGTCTACGAGATGCATGTCGGAACGTTCACGGACCAGGGGACCTTTGACGCCGCTGCGGCAAAGCTCGACCACCTCGTCGATCTTGGCGCCGGCGCCGTGGAGATCATGCCGGTCGCCGAGTTCCCAGGTGACCGGGGATGGGGTTACGACGGCGTAGATCTGTACGCTCCCCACCACTCGTACGGCGGTCCTGACGGTTTGAAGCGGTTCGTGGACGCATGTCACGGGCGCGGCCTCGGAGTGATCCTCGACGTGGTCTACAACCACCTGGGGCCGGACGGGAATTACTTGGGGCGCTTCGGACCCTACTTCTCGGACAAGTACTCAACGCTGTGGGGGGATGCGGTCAACCTCGACGGGCCGGGCAGCGATGAAGTCCGGTCCTTCTTCATCGACAACGCCCTGGGATGGCTCGAGGACTATCACTGCGACGGGCTTCGCGTCGACGCGGTTCATGCGATCTTCGATCAGAGCGCGGTGCACTTCTTAGAGGAGCTGTCGGCGCGCGTCGACGAGCTCAAGAACAGCCTGGGAAGAACGCTCTTCCTCGTCGCGGAGAGCGATCTCAATGATCCCCGGATCGTCACGCCGCGGGAGGCGGGTGGCTATGGCGTCAACGCGGCGTGGAGCGACGACTTCCATCACGCCCTGCATGCTCTACTGACCGGAGACCGTTCCGGCTACTACGCAGACTTCGGCTCCGTCGAGCAGGTGGCAAAGGCGCTGCGGTCTGTCTACGTGTACGACGGCGCGTTTTCGGGCCACCGAGGGCGGCGGCACGGCAGGCCGGTCGGCGATCTACCCGGCACCCGGTTCTTCGGCTACGTGCAGAACCACGACCAGGTCGGCAACCGCGCGCTGGGCGAACGGAGCAGTCATCTAATGAGCCACGAGCTACTCAAGGTCGGCGCCGCCCTGGTTCTCACGTCCCCGTTCGTTCCGCTGCTCTTCCAGGGTGAGGAGTGGGGGGCGAGCACCCCGTTCTGCTACTTCACCGACCACTCCGATCCGCAGCTCGCCCACGCCGTCTCGGAGGGCCGGCGGCGCGAGTTTGCCTCCTTTGGCTGGGATCCTGCGGCGGTACCCGATCCTCAGGACCCCGAGACGTTCAATATGTCGAAGCTGAATTGGAACGAACTCGACGAGCCGCTCCATGCGGAGTTGTTGGAGTGGCACAAGCAGCTGATTCGGCTGCGGCGCGCCGAGCCGGCCCTCCACGACGGGCGCCGCGATCTCGTCAACGTCCGGTTCGACGAGGCCGAGCGGTGGCTCGCGCTGGAGCGAGGGCCCATCACAGTGGCGTGCAACTTCTCCGATCGGCTGGTTTCGGTTCCGATGCACGCGGGGCGTGCGGCTCAGGTGCTGCTGACATCGGTGGAGCCGCCCGAAGCGCGCGCCGGATCGGTGGACCTGGGACCGGAGAGCGTGACGATCTTCTCCGCCGAAAGCTAGCGTGCGTTTCATGCAGCACCTCCCAGAGCCGAGGTTTTCTTCTTTTTGCTCAGAGTTGCTCTCTGAGCGACTTTGGGCGGAAAGAACCATCCGGCGCTCGCCTCCATCACCGCCCCCCTTGATCGGATTACGACAATGAGACGGCGCGGCGCGCCATTTGTTTCGGCGGTCGGGATAGCGTTGGGCCATGCCCGGACAGAGCGCCCGCCAGGTATTCGAAGAGTTGGTTGCCGACGCTCTCGATTCGCTCCCCGAAGAGATCGCGGCGGCCATGGAGAACGTCGAGGTCGTCGTGGAGGACGAGCCATCACGCGAGGATCTGGCGCGCCTCCCCAGGGGCCACACGCTCTTGGGCCTCTACCACGGCATTCCACTCACCAACCGCTACGGGTACGGCAACGCCATGCCGGACAAGATCTCCATCTTCCGGGGCCCGATCATCCGGGCGGCGCGCACTCGGGAGGCGATCCGGGAGCAGGTCCGCCGCACGGTAATCCACGAGGTCGCCCACCACTTTGGGATATCGGACGAACGCCTGCACGAGCTGGGGTGGAGCTAAGCCAGTCCGGCGCGCCCAAATGGCAATTGACCACCGACAGTTGGGGCTTGATTGCCATTTCGGAACAGCCGCGGAGGATCAGGCCCAGGCCACCAGACCCATTTCCATCGGGTCAACGAGATCGGGGTGCGAGGGCACCACGCGCACCGCGAATCCGTACAGGCCGGCGCCCTCGGCGACGAAGGACCCTGTGTACCTGCACGTCCCCTCGCTGCAATCCCCAGCCACCATCTCGACTAGCTTCGGCTCGACGAGCTCTCCGCTGGGCCCCACCCTGCCATGGCCCAGCTGAACCAGAACAGTCTCGGTGGCGAGGCGCCCGATGTGGACCGTCGCGGCCACTTCGCGGCGCTCCCCTACGTTGGCGGCGAGGACCTCGCCCTCGACGTCGATGACCTTCACCTCGCTCCAGCTCGAGCGCACCTTGTTCTTCCACGCGGCAAGGTCCCGTGCCCGCGCGTGGCCATCGGAGGCCATTTCGCCGGCCCCGCGCGCCGCCGGCTCGTAGAACTCCTCGACGTAGTCCATGACCATTCGTTTGGCCGTGACGTAGTCGCCGAGTCCCGAGATCGACGCCCTTACCCGCTCCATCCACCGGCGCGGAACCGGACCCTCCGAGCGGTCGTAGAAACGAGGGACGATCTCGCGCTCGAGCAAGTCGTAAAGAGAGCTTGCGTCCATTCGATCCTGGTAGTCGGAATCGTCGCCGGTGTTGCGCGTTCCGATCGCCCAACCGTTTCGCCCGTTGTAGCACTCGTCCCACCAACCGTCGAGGACGCTGCAGTTGACGGCTCCGTTGAGCGCTGCCTTCATTCCACTCGTCCCGCATGCCTCGAGCGGACGGCGCGGGTTGTTGAGCCAGACATCCACTCCCTGAACCAAGACGCGCGCTATCTCCATGTCGTAGTCCTCGATGAAAACGAAGCGGCCGCGCACCTCTGGATCGGAGGCGAAGTGGACAAGGGCTCGGATCATCTCCTTGCCCCCGTCGTCGAGGGGGTGTGCCTTGCCTGCGACGACAACTTGGAGCGGTCGATCACTCGAGAGCAACAGGCGCTTGAACCTCTCCGGATCGGATAGCAGGAGCGTTCCTCGTTTGTATTGAGCAAACCGGCGCGCGAAGCCGATGGTCAGAACACTTGGATCGAAGACATCGTCGGCGCGCACGGCATCGGCCTCGGGAGCGGATCGGGAGATCAACTGCTCCTGGAGCCGGTCGCGGATGAAGTAAACAAGTCGCTCACGGGCCCGTTCGCGGGCGCGCCATAGTTCGGCGTCGGGAATGTCGGCAACGCGATCCCAGTGGCCGTTGGCCCCCTCCGTCCACCCGGGATTTAGGTGGCGGTCCAGCACCTCAACCATCTCGGGTCCGATCCATGTCGCCGAATGAACGCCGTTTGTTATCGAGGAGATCGGAACTTCATCGGACGGAACCGCCGGCCACATCTCGGAGAACATGTCGCGCGCCACTTCGCCATGGAGTTTGCTCACGCCGTTGGCGCGGCCCGCAAGTCTCAACCCCATCACGGCCATGCTGAAATACCGCGTCCCGCCATCCTGCGAGGGTTTGGCCTGACCGAGAGCTATCAACCCTCCGAAAGAGATGTCACATTCCTTCGCGAACGAGGTGAAGTACTTCTCCATGAGTTCGCTGGAATAGACGTCGATCCCCGCCGGCACCGGAGTATGCGTTGTGAAGATGGTTGCCGCCCGAACGGATTCGAGCGCTTGATCGAACGACATGTCGTTTTCGGTGACGAGCTCCCGGATTCGCTCCAGGCCGAGGAAGCCGGCGTGTCCTTCGTTGGAGTGGAATACGTTCGCTCGATATCCGGCGGCATGTAGCGCTCTCATGCCCGCTATGCCCAGGACCATCTCCTGACGAAGCCTGTGTTCGCTCCCACCGGCGCCCCCATAGAGACGGTCGGTGATGGCTCGCTCCTGAGGCTCGTTGTCCTCGACGTCGCAGTCGAGAAGAAGCAGCGGAACGCGGCCGACCTGGGCACGCCACACCTGAGCGACGCAGCGGGCACCGGCCATGTCCACCTCCACCTTGAGGGGCATTCCGGAGTCGTCCGAGAGAAGTGTCAGCGGCATCCCGTGGGGGTCGAGCTCCGGATACTCTTCCTGCTGCCACCCGTCGGCGTTCAGCCTCTGGCGGAAGTACCCCTCTCTGTACAACAGGCCGATACCAACCAGCGGCACACCGAGATCGCTCGCGGCTTTGAGGTGATCGCCCGCCAGCACTCCGAGGCCCCCCGAGTACACGGGAAGGGCCTCCCCGACACCGAACTCCGGCGAGAAGTACGCAACCGCCTCCAGCGGACTCTGCGCCCTCCGGTTATGGAACCATCGCGGGCCGTCGCGGTAGTCGGTGAAGTCATCGGACAGCGTCTCGAGGAAGTTCATGAACGGGCCGTCGCCCGACAGTTCGGCGAAACGCTCCGGCGAGACCATGCCGAGCATCCCCACCGGATCGTGCTCCGAACGCTCCCACGCATCTGGGTCGACCCAGCGAAAGAGATCGATCGCCTGTGGAACCCACGTCCAGCGCAGGTTCATGGCGATGGTCTCGAGCCGCTTCAGCGAGTCGGGCAACGACGCCCTGACCGCGAAACTCCTCAGTGCCCGCATCCGGACAGTCTTACCGACCCAATCAATCGCTTCAAACTCGAACGACCCCTAGACGGGCCAATTGCGACAAACGGTCAACAGAAGGAGCATTGTGGGAAAGGCTCAGAAAACGTGTGCGCCGGCTCGGTGTACAAGAGAGGGCAAAAATCGGACGGAGGGGGCACCGTGAAGCCCGATTTGAGCAAAGGACATGTCCATATCGAGCGCGTCCAGCCTCTGATCGACTGCGGCCGCTACCGGGTGAAGGCGGTCGTGGGCGACGAGGTCGAGGTCTCGGCGAACATCTTCCGGGACGGAACCGACGTGCTCCGAGCGGTGATCCGCTACCGGGGACCGAAAGACAGGAAGTGGTCGGAGGCCCCCATGGCGTTTGTCGACAACGACCGTTGGGCCGGCACCTTCACGCCCGCCGACATCGGGGTGTTCAGGTACGCCGTCGAGGCGTGGACGGATCATTTCGCAACGTGGAGGCGGGATCTCATCAAACGAGTCGACGCCGGCCAGGACGTCGCACTCGAGCTCGAGGAGGGTGCGATTCTCATCGAGAGCCGGCTCAAGGGCGCTCCGGCACGCGCCCGCAGGACGCTGGAGACGGCCCTGGCCGCCATCCGCGGCGGTGGCGAAGCCGCAGTCGGCGCAGCGGTCGACGAGCAAGTGCTTGACTTGATGCGCCGCCACCCCGACCGGTCCGGGTCGACGACCACACGGCCTGCCTTCGAGCTGACCGTGGACCGGGAGCGCGCCCGCTTCGGCGCGTGGTACGAGTTCTTTCCTCGGTCGACCGGCACCAGCAAGAAACACGGCACCTTCAAGACGGCGGCTCGACGCCTCCGGCACATCGCGGACATGGGCTTCGACGTCGTATACCTGCCCCCGATCCACCCGATCGGCGAAGCCAATCGGAAGGGAAAGAACAACACGCTCGACGCGTCCTCGACGGACGTTGGTGTCCCATGGGCGATCGGGAGCCGTGCCGGCGGCCACACCGCCGTCCATCCCGATCTCGGAACCATCGACGACTTCGACGAGTTCGTGGCTGAGGCTCATCGCCTCGGCATGGAGGTGGCACTCGACTACGCGATCCAGTGCTCCCCCGATCACCCGTGGGTGACCGAGCACCCGGAGTGGTTCCACCACAGGCCCGACGGCACTATCAAGTACGCGGAGAACCCGCCAAAGAAGTACCAGGACATCTACCCCATCAACTTCGATACGCCGGACAAGGAGAGCCTCTGGCGAGGGCTGAAGGGGATACTCGACTTCTGGATCTCACACGGCGTGAAGATCTTTCGCGTCGACAACCCTCATACCAAGGCCTTCACCTTCTGGGAGTGGGTCATCAACACGCTCAAGGAGGAGCATCCCGACCTGATCTTTTTGTCCGAAGCGTTTACACGGCCGAAAGTCATGCAGGCTCTGGCGAAGCTCGGGTTTACCCAGAGCTACACGTATTTCACATGGCGCAACAGCAAGTGGGAGCTGTCGGAATATCTCACCGAGCTGACGCAATCCGAGATGGCGCTGTACTTCAGGCCGAACTTCTTCGCCAATACACCGGACATCCTGCACGAGTATCTACAAGAAGGCGGCCCACCCGCCTTCAAGGCCCGTTTGGTCCTCGCCTCACTGCTCTCCCCCAGCTACGGGATCTATTCCGGTTACGAACTGTGCGAGAACGTCCCCCTCCGGCCCGGTAGCGAGGAATACCTGCACTCGGAGAAGTACGAACTCCGGCCGCGCGACTTCAACGCTCCGGGTTCACTTGTTCCCTACATCAAACGGATCAACGAGATCCGTCAGAAGCATCCCGCACTATCGCAGCTCACGAACCTCCACTTCCACAACGTGGACAAGGACAACCTCATCGCGTTCTCGAAAGCGTCCTCGGACGGTGATGCCATACTCGCAGTCGTGAACCTCAACCCGTTCCACTGGGAGGAAGGAACCGTGACCGTCGACTTGCCCGCCGTGGGAGTGGAGGACCCGGCGCGCCCGTACGAGGTCCACGACTTGATCAGCGAGCAGACCTTCCTGTGGCACGGAGCGTGGAACTACGTGCGCCTTGACCCCGACGAGCCCGCTCACGTTTTTGTGGTGAGGACCTAGCCCGTATGCCCGTAGATCGCGACGACAACTGGTTCAAGTCCGCAGTGTTCTATGAACTGTACGTGCGTAGCTTCAATGACTCCAACGCCGACGGTTTCGGCGATTTCAAAGGACTGACAGAACGCCTCGACTACCTCGAATGGCTCGGCATCGACTGCATCTGGCTGTTGCCCTTCTATCAGTCCCCGCTGCAGGATGGCGGTTACGACATATCCGACTTCTATTCGATCTTGCCCGAATACGGGAACCTGAACGACTTCATGGAATTCCTCGACGCGGCTCACGAACGAAACATACGCGTGGTCGCCGATTTCGTCGTCAATCACACTTCCGCTGAACATCCGTGGTTCCAGGAGTCGCGCGACCCCGATTCCCCCAAGCGAGATTGGTACGTGTGGTCCGACACGGATCAGAGGTATTCGGACGCGCGCATCATCTTTGTGGACACAGAAAAATCCAACTGGACGTGGGACGACGAGGCTGGTGCGTATTACTGGCACCGATTCTTTTCGCACCAGCCCGACCTGAACTACGCCAACGAGGAAGTCCAGGAGCAGATGCTTGCGGCCCTCCGCTTCTGGCTCGATCTCGGTTTGGACGGATTCCGGCTCGACGCCGTCCCGTACCTCTTCGAGGAGGAAGGGACGATCTGCGAGAACCTCCCCGCCACCCACGAGTTTCTGAAACGCATCCGCGCCGAAGTCGACAAGGCGTACGACAACATCGTTCTTCTGGCCGAAGCCAATCAGTGGCCGGAGGACGTCGTCGAGTACTACGGCGACGGGGACGAGTGCCACATGTGCTTTCACTTTCCCTTGATGCCGCGCATGTTCATGGCAGCACGGAGACAGGTGAGGTATCCGATAGTAGAGATCCTCGAACGAACGCCGGAGATCCCCGACAATTGCCAATGGGGCATATTCCTTCGGAATCACGATGAACTCACGCTTGAAATGGTGACCGACGAAGAGCGTGACTATATGTACATGGAGTACGCGAAAGACCCCCGTATGAAGCTGAACCTGGGGATCAGACGCCGTCTGGCTCCGCTCCTGGAGAATTCCAGGGACCAGACCGAACTCTTCCACGCGATGCTGCTCTCCCTCCCCGGGACGCCGATCATCTACTACGGCGACGAGGTGGGAATGGGCGACAATATCTACCTCGGTGACCGCGATGGTGTTCGGACACCGATGCAGTGGACGGCCGATCGGAACGCGGGTTTCAGCAGAGCGGACTTCGCACAGCTCTACCTCCCCGTCCTGATGGACCCCGTGTACGGCTATGAGCGCGTGAACGTAGAGGCCGAGCAGCGAGACTCGAACTCGTTCCTTCAGTGGTTCCGGCGGCTGCTCGCCGTGAGAAAACAGCACCCCGTCTTCGGCATGGGCGCCTTCGGGGTCCTGCACCCCGAGAACCCTGCGATCTTTGCGTTTGTCCGGACTCTGGGGGACGACATCGTACTCATAGTGAACAATCTCTCCGGCCGCGCCCAGGCTGCGGAGTTAGACCTCTCGGCATACGAGGGTATGTATCCGGTCGAGTTGTTTGGAGGCGAGCGGTTTCCACGAATCGGAGAACTTCCTTATTTGCTTACCTTTGGGCCGCATAGCTTCTACTGGTTCCAGCTCGTGCGCGAGGAGGCATGATGATCGTCGACGCACAGCATCTTAAAGACCAGCTCCCAGGCCGCCGGTGGTTCGGGGGAAAGGGTCGCGCGCTCCGCGGCGCGCGAGTGGTGGACGAGTCGGTCGTCGAGGATGGTCCGCCGGCCCTCACGTTCGCTCTGGTCGAAGTCGAGTTCGAAGACGGCGAGCGAAACCTGTATCACATGCCGTTGTTGGTTGAGGGCGATGGCACACCGCGTGATGCATTCGATGATGTCGAGCGGCTCAGGGGCATCGGCGAACTCATGGCCCACGGACACACGGTCAAAGGCGAAAACGGAGCTTTCCACTTTGGCGGCCCCGGCCTCGATCCGCTGGCTCCCCCCGGTGGGGACGCGATCCGAGCCATGGGGGCCGAACAGAGCAACAGCTCGCTGGTGCTCGACGAGGACGTAATAGTCAAGTTCTTCCGCCGCATCGAGGCCGGAACGAACCCCGACCTCGAGCTGAACCGCCTTCTCACCAACGAAGGATTTCCACACATCCCCCCGCAGGTCGGCGAGATCATCTACGAGGGAGAGCTCGAGGGGGAGGAGATCTCCTTCGATCTCGGAATCGCACAACGATTCGTCGGTGACGCTCCCGAAGGCTGGTCGGAGGTGCTTCGTCATGTCCACCTCGTCTTCAACGCGGTCCATCCCGAAGACGCCCGCGAGGACATCGGGGCTCTCACAGAAGAACGCAACGCAGAGATCCTGGAGCGCCTTGAACAACTCGGCGACGTCACAGCATCGCTACACGTAACCCTGTCCCGCGAAGAAGCCGGTTTCGACTTCACGCCGGAGCCGATAACTCCCGGAGACATCTCGTCGTGGGCGAGCGCGGTACGGGATTCGCTCCGCGCCCTACTAGTTGGCGGGACGGAAGAGCTGGCGCCACTCAAGGACGCGATCGGCAATCGCATCGCCGAGTTCTCGAACCTAGACGGGGACGTCGGGACGAAGACGAGAGTTCACGGCGACTACCATCTGGGGCAGGTCCTCCTCGCTACGAGAGACTGGCTCATCATCGACTTTGAGGGCGAACCCGCCCGGCCTCTCGAGCAGCGGCGCAAGAAACAGCCGCCGCTCCGAGACGTCGCCGGGATGCTGCGCTCGTTCAGCTACGCATCGTTGGTTCCGCTGATGGAGCGTGGGAACGGTGACACAGACGCACTGAGACCGTGGGCTGAGGAGTGGGAGAAACTGGCACGCGATGCGTTCCTCAGCGGTTACCTCAGGACTGCCCACGAGGGACATTTTCTGCCGGCCGATCGCTATGTGCTGATGACCATGCTCGACTTCTTCGAACTCGAAAAGGCGATCTATGAGGTCGGCTATGAGCGCGGCCACCGGCCCCATTGGATCTCGATACCCCTCAGCGGAATCAGCCGGATCATTGAGCGAGGCGAACAGCGATGAGAAAAACGAATCCCACCGCCGTCGATCTACTCGTTCGGGGTGAGCTGTCCGAGCCTCACAGGCTTCTCGGCGCCCATCCCGATGGGAACAGAACCATCGTGCGTGCTTGGCGACCGGAAGCGCAGAGTGTCGTCTGTCTCACTCGCGGAGAGATTGCCGCCAAGCTCGAGCAGGTGCATCCCGCCGGACTGTTCGAGGCAACGGTCGAGGGACCGGTCGAGAACTACGAGTTCGAGGTGAATTATCCGGATGGATCGACATTCACGATCAAGGATCCCTATTCGTTCCTCCCCACCCTCGGTGACCTCGACCTGCATCTCATCGGCGAGGGCCGGCACCGGCGGCTCCATCAGAAACTTGGAGCCCACCTCCACACAGAGGGTGGAGTAAGCGGGGTCGCCTTCGCCGTCTGGGCTCCGAGTGCCAAGGCGGTTCGGGTAGTGGGGAACTTCAATAGCTGGGATGGGCGCCTCCACCCCATGAGGACCATGGGTGCGTCGGGCGTATGGGAACTGTTCGTTCCCGACATCGGTGCCGGTACCTACTACAAGTTCGAAATCGTCGGCGCGGACGGAAGCCTGATGCTGAAGACGGACCCCTTCGGTTTCCAGACTGAGGGGCCGCCCGGAAACGCGTGCATCGTCCACGCGTCCGAGCACGAGTGGCACGATGCCGACTACCTTGCCGCTCGGGAAGGTGCCGACAGCTACTCCGGGCCGATGTCTATCTACGAAGTGCACCTCGGCTCGTGGCGACGGACCCCCGATGGGGACGCACTCTCGTACCGGGATATCGCACCGGTACTTGCCGACTATTGCAGGGAGATGGGATTCACCCATGTCGAGTTCCTGCCGATTGCGGAACACCCGTTCACGGGGTCATGGGGATATCAAGTGAGCAATTATTTCGCGCCGTCGGCACGATACGGCTCCCCCGATGACTTCCGGCACCTCGTCGACGCGCTGCACCAGGAGGGCGTCGGAGTGATCGTCGACTGGGTACCTGCACATTTCCCCAAGGATGACTGGGCGCTTGCGCGCTTCGACGGGACCGCCCTCTACGAGCACCTGGATCCCCGGCGCGGTGAACATCCGGACTGGGGAACGTTGATCTTCAACTACGGACGAAACGAGGTGCGCAACTTCCTCATCTCTAACGCTCTGTATTGGATCGAGGACCTGCACATCGACGGGCTCCGTGTTGACGCCGTGGCATCAATGCTCTATCTCGACTACAGCCGTCAGGAGGGCGAATGGGTCCCCAACCCGCTCGGCGGCCGAGAGAACATCGAAGCCATCGAGTTCCTGAAAGAGCTGAACACCGTCATCCATTCCGAGCATCCCGGTGTGGTCATGCTCGCAGAAGAGTCGACCGCGTGGCCCGGCGTGAGCCGGCCCGTCCACGTCGGCGGGCTCGGCTTCGGGTTCAAGTGGAACATGGGGTGGATGCACGACACGCTGTCGTACTTCACGAAGGATCCCGTGTACCGCAAGTTCCACCACAACCAGCTCACTTTTTCGCTCTGGTACGCGTTCAGCGAGAACTTCGTGTTGCCCCTCTCCCACGACGAGGTTGTGCACGGGAAAGGCTCGATGATCGCAAAGATGCCGGGCGACCGGTGGCAGGCGCTCGCCAACCTCCGCGGGCTGTACGGGTACATGTGGGCGCATCCAGGTAAGCAGCTGCTGTTCATGGGCGACGAGTTCGCGCAGAGCCGCGAGTGGAACCACGATCACAGCCTCGACTGGCATCTACTCGACTACGACGAACACCAGGGTGTGCAGCGGCTGGTCGGCGATCTCAACAAGGCGTACCGGGGAATCCCGGCGCTGTGGGAGCTCGACTTCTCGCCCGATGGGTTCCGCTGGATCGACCCGAACGACGCCGACAACAACGTGATCTCGTTCTTCCGCACAACCGCGGACGGCAAGAACCACCTCGTCTGCGTATGCAACTTCTCGCCCATTCCCCGGCGCGACTACAGGTTGGGGCTCCCGGCGCCCGGCGGGTACCTCGAGGTGCTCAATACGGACGCCGAGACTTACGGCGGGAGCAACACCGGGAACATGGGGACGGTGGAGGCCGAGACGATCCCCTGGCACGGCCTCGACTACTCGGCCCCGGTGACACTTCCGCCGCTCGGGGTGATCTGGCTGCGCAACTAAGCTTTTTCCGGCGAACTATCTGCTGTGGTCTCCGACAGGTGGAAGCCAGAGCAGACGGTTCGGCGCCCCTTTGACCACGCGGAGTGTCGCGATATATCGTGAGCCAACGTGATAGGACGACTGGAGGATCGCCATGACCACAGGAGCCACCTACGACGCCGGGCGATACGGAGACCGAAGGACTTTCTGGGACCTCATTCAGCGGTGGGCGGCGTCGGCCGCGCGGAGCCCTGGCGCGCCGCACCATTACGCCGGTCACTCCGAGGGCCACTTCGCCGATCACGAACACGGGTGGGTGATGAGCTCCGGCCGGGAGCGTGGGCGAGGGCACGGCCACGGACGGGGGCAGTGGGGAGCCCACTTCGGCCACTTCGGCCCCGGTGGCTTCTCGGGTGCCTTCTTCGGTCGCGGCCCGAAGGTCGGCCGGGGCGATGTGCGGGCGGCCATCCTCGGGCTGCTGGCGGAAGAGCCCATGCATGGCTACCAGATCATCCAGGAGCTCACCGAAAGAAGCGGCGGCATGTGGCGTCCGAGCCCCGGCTCAATCTATCCCACGCTCCAGCAGCTCGAGGACGAGGGCCTCGTCAGGGCGGGCGACTCCGACGGCAAAAGGGTCTTTCACCTGACCGACGCCGGCAGAAAGGAAGCTGCCCGGCGCGCCGAGGGCGGCGCGCCGCCGTGGGCCATGTGGGACGACGGCAGTCCCCTCGCCGAACTCCGGGACGTTGGGATCGGCGTCGCCGCGGCCGTCGTGCAGGTGGCCCAGGCGGGCAACGATGTTCAGATCGCGCGTGCCCGAGAGATCCTCCAGGAGACCCGCAAGCGCCTCTACGGACTCCTCGCCGAGGACCCCACCGACGACTCGGCCTGAGATGGCACTCAGCCACGAAATATCGGGGTTGGTTGCCATCTGAGGAATCGAGTCGCGGGTCGGCGGAGAAACCGGCCGGCGCGCCGAGCCACGCGGAGCCGGACGCGTTAACCTCCTCGGATTCGACCCGATGAGTAAAGACATGCGATCCGCCGAGATTGTGGTTCACGGGCACTTCTATCAGCCGCCCCGGGAGAACCCTTGGACGGGCCAGATCGATCCCCAGCCGGATGCGGGCCCGTTCCGAGACTGGAACGAACGCGTCTTCGCGGAGTGCTACCGGCCCAACGCGTTCGTTGAGATCGGCAGTCCGGAGGGCGAGCGGATGGTCAACAACTACGAGGTGATGTCGTTCAACGTCGGCCCGACTCTCCTCGGATGGATCAAGGATGCGCACCCCGAGACCTACCGGCGGATCATTCTGGCGGACGAAACGAGCCGGATCCAACGTGGATACGGCAACGCGATGGCGCAGGCTTACCATCACACCATCCTTCCCCTATCGCCACCGCGCGACGTCCGAACTCAGATCGCCTGGGGACTGGCCGACTTCGAAGCACACTTCGGTCGGCGGGCCGAAGGTATGTGGCTTCCCGAGACTGCCGCGAGCGACCACGTTCTCGCGGAGCTGATGGATGCTGGTGTCGAGTTCACGATCCTCGCGCCGTGGCAAGGGGCGAACTGGCGTGAGGAGGGCGGCGAGTGGGTCGACGCTCGCCACGGCCCCGTCGACGTTCGCTACCCGCACATCTACCGGCATCCAGACGGATCCGAGAGGTCGATGACCCTGTTTTTCTACGACGCCGACATCGCGCGTGCGATCGCCTTCGAACGAGGGATCTCTTCGGCGGAGACGTTCGCGC
>DASQUP010000278.1:0-3761 GCA_035641235.1 Actinomycetota bacterium | reverse complement strand
TCCGGCTCCGCATTGTCCTGAGGCGGGCCCTTGCCCTTTCCACCGGACTTCCCGGGTCCCTGGGGTGTCCCAGCGTCCCCGGAGCTCCCCGGGCTGTCCGGCTTGCCGGCGGAGTCGGAGTTTCCGTTTGAACCGCCTTTTCCTTCGGTGAGGGGCTCATTGGCGTTCGGGCCGTTTCCGGGAGCACCGGGGACGGAACCCGGAGCTCCGCGGCTTCCCGGGGGTTCCGCCTTGGGGCCTTGCCTTTTGGACGGGCCGTGACCCGCGGGCTCTGCGCGCTTTCCTGGGGCGCCGTTCAGGAGGGCTTCCCCTTGAGTCCCACCCGGGTTCGATCCGGTCGTGCCGGCGTCGTCTCCAACGTCACCGGAATCGAGTCCCGGTTCCCCGGAATCACCGGCGTCGAAATTTACGAGGGAGTCGAGATTCACGATGGAGGCGACCGTGCGCAAAGCGTTCACGACGCCTTCACGAACCGGCTCCGAAGTCATTGCCAGCGCCGATCCTCCGAGGAGCATGGTTGCGGTGGCTACCACAACCGGTCGCCTCACCCACCGGCCTGAGGTGGTCCTCGCACGCATTTCCGAACGGGGGGTACCCCGCTCCGGGAGCGCGCTTTTGAGTTTCTCCCAGCTCTCAGCGACGGCAGGGACCTCGGGTGTGCCGGCGGCAACCATCAGTTTATGAATCTCGACGAGGCCGGTGACGTCGGCGCCCGGATGGCGGCCTTCGACCTCGGCGAGCTCGAGGTCGCCCGATTCCCACGCGGTCAGGTCGTTCAGCAGCTGAGTGCTCATGTTCGCCCCAGGATCTTCTTGAGTGTCTGGAGGGCACGCCACTGCTGGGCATTGACCGCGCCGATCTTCTTGCCGAGGGCCGCCGATACCTCGGGATTCGTCATTCCGAGCAGATACTTCATCTCGATGACCTGTCGCTGCTGACGGGGGAGCTGGTCGATGGCAGCTGCGAGTGCGAGGGTGTCGTCGTGGTTGGGCTCGTGGCCCGAATCTGGGAGCGCGTCCCGAAGTTCGGTGCGCTTGCGCCGGCGGAGTTCGTCAACGACGACATGCCGCCCGATTCCGTAGAGCCACGAGATGAACGGTGTCCGCCCGGGCTTGTACCGGGGGAGCGCCGCCCAGGCGCGGGTGAAGGTCTCGGCGACCGCGTCTTCGGCTCCGTCCCCGAGATAGAAGCGCGCCAGACCGAAGACGCGGCTGTGGAATCGCCTGTAGAGCAGGCCGAACGCGTCTTTGTCACCGGACCGTGCCCTCTCAACGAGGGGCAGGATGGTCCGGTTGTCCGTGTCCTCGGGGCGTTCATCAACCTTCCTATCGGATTGGACGCCAGAAATGCTCGCAGCAATTTCTGAGGATCCGCCAGGGGTCGACGTCGCTCCCACGTCGGCTTCCATTCCTAGGGTGTATCGGCGGTAGAGCCCGCCCGGGTAAATGCCCGAAGGGGGCTTCCGGCCGGTCAGCAAAAAAAGCAAATCTTCCGCGTGCATTTTCCGGCTCACGACCGAACTGGAAGTCGAGGGGGATCCCCGAGCTGCTGAAAGGGATCAACGGACTGTGGACAAGCTTTAAGGGAGTTAGACGACAGGCAGGCGAGGACCAACCGAGGCGCGGTGCGCCTCAATTCCGCTCCACCGATGATGCAGTCGGTCAATTGCC
Organism: Actinomycetota bacterium; assembly: GCA_035641235.1. Taxonomy (GTDB): domain Bacteria; phylum Actinomycetota; class CADDZG01; order CADDZG01; family WHSQ01; genus DASQUP01. Next base: position 2,091 of record DASQUP010000278.1, on the reverse strand, counting down.
GTGACCCTTCGGTGGAGACCCGGTTAGCTTGAGGGGGCCGCATCGGCCCCCTCGGCGAGCTCGGACCGATCAGTTTCCCGCTCCTCTGCCCCACCCAGGAAACGGGGCTCCCACCCTTCCACGATGCTCCTGAGCTGCTCGACGAGCGCATCGCGGTCGATCTTGATGCCGTGACGTCCGAGGACCTTTTCGTATTCCGGGAATCGAGTGACGAGATCGATCGACACGCTCTCGAATGCGTGCCGTGCGACCCGCTCCCTCGAGCCGTAGTCCATTAGGTTGAAGACGAACAGGTGCTCGTCGTCGCGGCGCGGCTCCACAAGCACTATGTCCACATCGGGGTGGGCGTGCCTAATGATCTCGAGTTCCTTTTCGACCTGCGCTTGAGCCATGATCCGAAAGGCCTGGGCGGCGATGTGCGGGAAACCCTTCTGAGATAGGAATCTCGCCGGGAGGCCCGTGGCGGTCGGTAGCAGGTGCCGGACATCGTGGACATACGGGACCAGCGGATTGATGCATACCACCAGCTTGGCCCCATGGGCTATCGCAACCTCGATGTTGGTCGTCGAGCGCAGCCCCCCGTCCATGTAATCGTGGTCTCCCACCTGCCTCGGTGCATAGAGCAAAGGGATGGCCATGGAGGCCGCGGCCGCTTCCGCTACCGTCGCAGGCGGCGCACCCTCTTCGCCGAAGACAACGCGGCGCGCCGTATCCAGTTCTGTCGCCGTAATCAGCAGCTTGCGGCGGGTCGTACCGAATGTGTTGGTCCGTCCCGGTACCTCGAACAACCGGCGGAGGTATTTCTCCGTCCCGTCGGTTGTATAGAGGGCGGGCGGAAGCCCCTCGGCGAGCGCACCGAGACCGTCGATCAGGCGCGTCGTGAACGGATGGCCGGCGTAGCGGCGAAGGGCCCCGATCACCCCGAGTGGCCACCTCACCATCGACCGAACGAGACCGCGCCGATCGGGCTGCATGATCTCGTCGGCGCCCATCCCCGGGAACTTGGCGGCGGGATGGCCGATGTTGGCGAGGATCAGGTCCTCGGGGGTGATGCCGTTTGCCAGACACGAGGCGATGAACGCCCCTCCCGAGGTCCCGACGTAGAGGTCGAAGTCGTTCACGGTTGCGCGCACGCTCATGGCGTTCATCGCGTTGAGTACGCCGAGGTGGTAGGCGGCGCCGGTGATGCCGCCACCGCCGAGCACCAAAGCTGTACCTGCGCCCCGAGCGCGGTCGCTCCGCCCCGGCTGGGACGTCCGGACGGGTGCGCGGGAGAGATGGATTACGGAGCCCATCGCCACCCACTATATGGGGGTGCCTGAAGGTCGTGCCGTGGTTTGCCGCGAAATGACTAGGTGGGGCTAGCCGCTAGAGCCATCCGTGCCACTGGAAGGCAAGCGGCGCCCGAAACTCGCGTTGGTAGTAGCCGTCGATGTCCCGCTGGTGACGGTGGATCTTCCACCCGAGGAGAAGCACCAGCCCGATCGATCCGAGCCAGATGCCGAGCGAGAACCACATGGAGTCCGCCTTTCTGGGTAGGTCGGCGACCCCGTCCCCGCCCTCCCGGACTCAGCTTGTGTCTGACGCCAGGCTACGCCGATATCATGACCCCGCATGGCGCCCCGGGCGGTTAGCTCAGCGGGAGAGCGCTGCCTTCACACGGCAGAGGTCACTGGTTCGATCCCAGTACCGCCCACCACATTCGGGTTTCGGCGCGCCGGCCGCGGCACCCGAAATGGCAATCGACCACCACCTGTCGGTGTTCAGTTGCCATCTCGGCACTGGACCGCTGAGGACGGGAACCCGTCCGTGGGCGTTAGCGTCTAACCGACCATGACCAAACAACGCCTTTCCGGTCCAAGAATCGTGGTGGCCGCGGTGGCCTTCGCTCTCGTGGCTGCGTCGTGCGCGGCTGAAAACGATCATCGGCCTTCCTCGAGCGGTCCCATCGGTTCGTCTTCGGCGACCCCAACACCAGCCGAGTCTCCCCTGCGATTGCTTGTCGGGAACGGATACGAGATGGGGGAGAAGATCGAGGTGAGATTGCGCAACGACGGGCGCCGCGGCTACGTCTACAACATGGCCTATGAG
>DASQUP010000277.1:0-2952 GCA_035641235.1 Actinomycetota bacterium | reverse complement strand
TTTTCAGACCGGCCCTTTCGGGCCGCCGCTCCGCTGTGTTTTCAAAGAAGCCACGGCATCGATGCCGTGTAGTAGATCTCCGCTCAACCCCCGATAGGGGAAAAGTTCTTCCCCGATCGAGTGATTGTGGGTGCACTGTAGCGGCTGTTGAATGGAACCACAATGGGTAACGTGCATCATCCTCCCTAGGTAATTTGTCCCACCACACTTGGGGGATGGATTCACCTTTCCTTTTGTTGGGAAATGCTTTCTAGTGTGAGTGCCGGGGCACGATCGTGGGGTCAGAAAGACTCGTCCAGAAGGGGTGAGGACATGACACCGTCTCATTGGCGCGCTCAAATCACGAGGATTCAGCGATGAAGCCCGAAGAGGGTACGCGTTCATCTCTGAGTGAAGGTGCAGAGATGGAGAACCACGAGTCGGAGATGGAGAACCACCAGTTGCTCACAGAACTTGAGACCGACCTTTTGAAGATTTCGGGCGTGCTCAGCTCGCGAATCGTGGGTGACCAAGCACCCAGCGAAATCCACATCGTTGCCAACACCGACCGATCCCCGAAACAGGTCGTTCGCGATGTGCAGTCTCTCGCCGCAGCTCGTTTCGGGATATCGATCGATCACCGCATCGTTTCGATCGTTCAGATCGGTGATGAGTCTCAGATGCAGAAGACTTCATCCCAGGAATTGGGTCACGCTGATGTTCTGACCGACGAAAGCCGGCGCCCTCTGCTAGATCGTGTTGTCTTCGCGACCAAGGGAAGTTCCGGCTGGGTGAAAGTGGCACTTCGATGGCCGGACGGCGAACTAACCGAGGGCGCCGAGGTCTGCGGCGCCAGCCGGGAGTCGCGCGGGCGCGCGGCGGCCGTAGCGGTTCATCGCTCCCTCGAGACAAGAATGGCTAAGCGAAACGCAGTCCTCGATATCGAAGACGTACTCATTCAACGACTCGGGTCGGACGAGTCCGTCACCGTTCGAGCCGTGATCCATGAATCGGGAGGACGGACGCCGCTGGTCGGGTCGGCTCTCATCTACGACGACGTCGCAACGGCGTCAGTGCATGCAACATTGCACGCGCTGAATCGCAAACTCGTCTGACCGACCCGCTGAGATGGCAGTTAGCCACGATATATGGTGGCTAACTTCCATCTGGGAGCCGGGAAGCGAGGGTGCGCTTCCACACGAACCAGCCGATGCCGGCGGCTAAAACGAAATCGCCGACGCTCCAAACCTCGCGCAGCGGAGCTATCGGTACGACGTCACCCAGCCACGGCAACACCGTGTCGCCCGTCATCCGTTCGTGCTTGAACCCGGCGGAGTCGAGAGTCGACTCGTCTATGTCGATGACTTCGAACACGTAGTCCGACACGGGCATCGCACCGTTGGCCGTTATGACAACGAGGTTCATCAGGAGTCCAACCGCCGCAAGGATCATTCCCGGTTGTTTCCAGTTGAGAACCATGAACCACACGATCGCGAGGTTCGTCGCGATGAGCACAACCAGTCCCCACGCGTCTGTAAGCCAAGACGGCTCGAAAACTCGAAAACCCACCTGCACGATCAGCGCAATCCATACGAGCCACAACCACTTGACCTTGGTTGCGGCCAGCGACTCCAAGGAACCGCCGCGCAGTACCGCAGCCACTGCGGCCAACACGGCGATAATCAGAACGGCAAGCACAATGCGCAGGATAAGGCGGCGCGCCGGAGCTCAGTCGGACTTGTCGAGCACGTAGCGCAACCCCTGTTCCAACTCCGGGAAACGGAAGTCAAAGCCTTGGGAGAGCAGTCTTTCGGGTATCACGCGATGCGAGGACAGGACGAGTTCGTTCGCCATCTGTGTTCCGAGCGCAAGTCTCAGGGCGGGTGACGGAACCGTTGCGAGGGTTGGTCGCCTGAGAACCGTCCCCGCAACTCGAGTGAACTCTGCGTTCTGGACTGGGTTCGGGGTCGTTAGATTGACCGCGCCGCTGGCTTCGCTCTCAAGCAAGAGCATGATCGCCTCTATATGGTCATCAATGATGATCCACGGCCAGTACTGGCGCCCGGTCCCGAGCTTTCCTCCGAAGCCGAGACGGAACGGAATGAGGAGCTTGGGCAAGAGCCCCCCCTTGCTGCCGAACACCAACCCTGAGCGGATGCAGCAGACTCTTATGCCAGCGTCGACCGCAGGTTGCGTGGCTTCTTCCCACTGTTGGGCCACCGTGGCCATGAAACCGGTGCCGGGCGAGCTCGACTCGGTGAGGATCTCGTTGCCTCGGCTCCCGTAATAATCGATCCCCGAGGCACTCACCAGCGTGGCCGGTGGCTGCTTGAGCCGCGCCAGGGTCTCTGCCAGGAGGTGAGTGCCACGCACGCGGCTGTCGAGCACTCGCGCCTTGTGCTGAGCGGTCCATCGGTGTGGAGCAGCCGGGTGGCCGGCTAGGTGGACGGCTGCGTCCAGCCCCTCCAGAGGGGCGGCGTCGATGGTCCCCACGCCCGGATCCCATCGCACCTCATCGGCGCGCTGCGGATCCGACCGCACCAGTCGGACGACACGATGACCCGCCCCATCAAGGGCCTGGACGAGGGCCGAGCCGATGAACCCGTGCGAACCAGTGACCAGAACTTGCACCTGCCCTCCAAGTCATAAGACAACGCTTCGCTTGATCCTCCCTGTAGCATGCCCCGCCGTGGAGAAAGTGTTGCTCGTCTCGAACGCATATGCGGGGTCCGTATCGGAGCGCAAGAAGCAGGTGATCGTCAAAGCGCTTCAAGCAGACTTCAAGCTGGAGGTCGTGGACACGGCCTCCCGAAATCACGCGACGGATGTGGCGCGCGATGCGGCCGACCGTGGCTTCCATGCAGTAGTCGCTTTCGGAGGAGACGGAACGATCAACGAGGCAGCTCAGGGCCTCGTGTCGACGGACGTAGCACTCGGCATCCTGCCGGGAGGGAGCACCAACGTGATGGCGCG
>DASQUP010000276.1:0-33500 GCA_035641235.1 Actinomycetota bacterium | reverse complement strand
GCCGCCGGGCGGAGGGCAAGAGCAAACGCGAGGCGATCCGCGCCCTCAAGCGCCACCTCTCAAACGTCGTCTACCGGTGCCTCATGGACGACTGCCGGGACATCCCAAAGGCCGCTTGACAACATAGGAGGTCAATTCAGGTGCCGGCGACCTCAGGAGCCGAGCGGCCTCCGGATCTGAACGACCCGGATCTGGCCGAGGTAGCCGCGCACCTCGATCTCCTGAGGAATGACCGACGGCGACCGAACGAGACGAGTCGTCTCGGTCTCGCCGAGGTCGAAGCTGTCGGCCGGCCGCCCGTCCACGAAGACGTCGATTCGATCGACGTTCTCGACGGAGACCATCAATTCGATACTTCCGTCCGCGAGAGGGTCGGCTTTGAAGTCGAGTCGGTGCAACGGCCCGGCCGCGAGCAACCGGCCCGCATGCTCGATGAGGTCCTCGTTGCCGCTCATTAGGTCATTGTGCGTCATCTCGTGGCGCTCATCCGGCTCGACCCCAAGATCCTCTAGAGGAGTCCCGTCCAGCGCTCCCACTCGAATGGTCCGCCGCACTGAGACCCGCATCCCGGCGCCCTTCGGAAGCGGACGGAACGGATTTTCAGACGCGCTCCCCCCGCCCGGGTGACGACTGTCCATCAGGAGGCGCAGCAGTTCGTGAGTCCAGACGTTCGCTCCTCCCGCACCCGTGTTGTCAGCGACTCCGAGGATGCGCCCGATGTTGTGGTCGCTGAAGCCCGCCGCGAACATGTCGGTTGCCGAGTAACAGAGGGCATCGGTAACGAGAAGGACCGGCCCCTGGTACACCTGACCGCGCGCATTCGCAGACACAGGATCTGTGATCGGACGCGCCTGCGAATAGACGGCTCCCGTCGACACAGCTTGACGAAGCGAGGACACCCACGGTCCGAGGTCGAACGAGGGGTCCAGCGGAGAGGGGGCATGGCGCTCGCAGAGATCCAGCATCAATGGTGTGGTAATGAACTCAGCGCGCGAAGGTTCGATCTCACCCGGCGTGAGCACCTGTAGCAGCCGCTCCGCCGCATAGATCAGGCCGCCACCGTTTCCGCGGACGTCGACGATCAGGCCGTTCGGCGGCAGAAGCTGCACGAGACGGGCGAACTCATCGACGAACTCGTCGGCATCTCGGACGTTGAAGGTGAAGATGCGCACGTAGGCAAAGGTGCCGGACTCGGTCTCGACCTCACGCGCCCGAAACACCGTCGGCATCGAAGTTGCGAGATCGCCGGCCCGGACGGCCACCGGCCCGCCGGCAGCCTCCTCCAGCGCGAAGGCCTTCCGAGCGAACAACACCTTCTTCGCCTGATTCACCGCATCGGTCTGTATGTCGTACCCAAGTGCGGCAGACCGGGACGCAATTCCCTCGTCCGGGTCCACGCCCGTTCCGGAGGGCGGCGCCCAGACCATCCAGTCGAGCTTGATGTCGTGTTCCGCTCCGTCCATCCCCCGGTATGTGACGACAACCCACTCCTCGTTCGGCGGCAGTGATCGAACCAGCGGACGTATGGTCAGCGCGTCGAGCCCGCGGGCAAACGACGCCGCTCTGTTGCTGCCGGCCTGTAACTCCGCGTTTGCGAGGATGGCGCGCCTTATCGGTACACCGTTCCAGTGCAAGATCTCCACACCCTCAACGAAAGTGGGGTGTTCGAAACCGTCGAGCGTATTACTCATCACGTAATGCGGAGTGCCGTCGTCGAAGTACTCCTCGACGAGAAACGGCAGGAATGCAGTGGTATCGCGGTACGGCTTCGGGAGGAGGTAGTTCGTATGGAGGTCGCGCACCGATGCGAATATCGAAGACATTTCGTTGTGGAACTCGAGGTCGCTCATCGTTGCGCCGGCAGGTTGCTGAAGGCGATGGCGTAGGAGGCGGAGCCGCTGTATGGGCTCGACCGCATGCATCGCGCGCTTCAGCTCGAGGTGGACGTAGGTCTCATCGAGCAGGACCATCGCCTGGTCAACGAGCAACAACTTCTCGGCTTTGGTTAGCGGCGTGAAGTCCCGCTCCAAGAACTCGGCCAAGCGGATCGGTCCTGCGGCGCCCTCGGCGGTCGGCACACCGGCGGCGACTATCGGCGGCACCGGCGTCCTGGCGCGTTCCCCATACAGCGGAGGCAGCTCGCGCAGCAGGTATTCGGGCAGGTTGGGCTGATGGGCGAGCCGGTCGAAGAACTCGTCATCGTCGGGCACGGTCAGCGGATCGAGTTCGAGGGGCTCGAGGATCTCCGCAAGAGGCCCCGCCATGAACGGCTCGAGGAATGCCCCCGTTGCCCTTCCGTCGACGGGGAGCTGCGGGCGCTGCGAGAAACCGGGCAGCGCCTCGTGGTCCAGTTCCAGGAACCACGCACCCGGTTCGGCCGAGCTCGATGCGCCGAGAAGGGCCGCCGCACTGCCGGGGTCATCCATTTGTTTGGCGAGTTCGGGAAGTCGGCGCATCCCATCGGTCAAACGGTCGGCGGCGTCACCGAGCGACAAGGCGCCGACGATCGGGTCGCCGCTCGCGTCGGCGAGATCGAGAACCCTCGGGGATTCCCCAACTCGAAGGGTCTCACCGCCTCCGCTCAGCCGATCCATCATCCGCGGTTGCCCGCAGCGCGCCTTTCCGTCGATCACCACCAGGGTTATTGATGTCTCCCGCGCTTTCAGGAGGTGTTCGTACGCATCCCCGGTTCGCCCGTTCACGACGATCAGATCCGCGCGTTTGCCGGGTTCGATCGATCCAAGTGCTGCGTCCCACTTGAGGATGCGAGCCGCATTGATGGTCGCCATAGCGGCGATATCGCGCGCGGTTAGTCCCGACTCCTTCTCCTGCGCCACCAGCCACGCCACCTTCATCTCTCCGAGCAGGTTCTTGCTGCCGGAGGGCGACCAGTCGGAGCCGAGTGCCATCCGTACGCGTTCACGCGCCGCGCGAGCGATATCGGCAGTCTCTCCGTACAGAAGCAGATTGCTCAGCGGTGACCACACCATGGTGCCGCCGCGCGACCGTAGCGTGGCGAAATCGCGACCACGGAGGCCTGCACAGTGGATCCCAGCAAGTGCGTCGGTGATGGCCCACCGGCGCTCGTCGACACGGAGCGCTTGGAAATGGCGCCGCGCTGCATCGTCGATTCCCTCGCTCAGATGAAGGAGCAAACATGAGTTGTCCCGGAGCCGGTCGAGGAAGGCGGGTGCGTGTTGAGCTTCGACATCGGCGATGCGAGTGTTGGCGGTCGGGAGGTCGGCGGCACCGGACTGCTCGACGTTCCGAACGAGTCCTTGGTAGTAGTGCCTGCGCGCATTCGAATAGAGCGCGATTCCCTGGCTTGTAGTCACCCCGCCGAGGAGACATTTCACCTCGACGTAGCGAACGACGGCTTCGATGAATCCGGCAACCCTGCCGAGTACAGCCATCGGCCCCGAGATGCGCGCTCTGTATTCGAGACTGCCGCCGCCCCACTGAGACCGATTGCCGTAACGCCGGGAGATCAACCACATCGGCAGCACGTTGTATGCGAGGTGGTTGTGGAGTTCGATGAGGCCCGGATATAGGGTTCCGCCGGTTCTGATCAAAGGCGCGTTTTCGAATCCCGCGGGGACCGGAGCGCCGGCGGGGAGGAGCGCTTCGATCCGCTCGTCCCGGACATATACACGTCCGGAATCCAGCACGTCGAACGAGTCGTTCATCGTCACGATCCGTCCGTCGAGGACGTAGGTGTTCACGGTCTCAGGCATCGATGCCTCCTCAACTGATCACTTCGACGGCCGCCCGTTCCGACGCTGATAGCGCACTGGGAGGCAGGCGGAACGCCCAGTTGGGCATGAAAAGCTTCAAGTAGTGCGGCGACGCGGACCCGTTCTGCGACGGCCTAACCGATCGGTCGCCCGAACTCGCACGCCACTTCACGAATCCATAGGGGAGATCGGCGCTCGGAATCTGACGGCGCAGCCCATCCCACACGAACGTGGGGTTGGTATCCGTGGGATAGGAGAGCTTCTTCAAGCGCGACATGGCTGCGGCCCAGCTCGCACGCGAACCCGATTGGCGCCATGCCTTCATCTCGACCACCGGCAGAGAGTCCGTCGGCAGATGGGGCAACAGACGTTGGGCTTGCGAGCCGACAGCGAGCATCACGCCCAACTGCGAGTTGAAGGCTCGGATCCTGCGAAGTAACTCGGCGTGGAGGGCTCTTGTTTGCGGGTGGTCCACCGCTTTATTGACGGTCGAGAACGAGACGCTCAGCGTGTCGACCGGCAACACCCTCAGGATCAGGTAGTCGCGAGCTATTCCCATCGCCTCGAGGAACCCTTGGAGTCGCTGACCGGCCTCGCCGCACAGCGCCCTGCCCGAAAAAACGTCGTCGTGCGATTGCTGGTCGGCCAGTACCAGAGCTTTGATGTTTGACCACCGGCCTCTATATATGGGCCCGTACCCAAGCGATCCGTCGCCCGGCAGCCCGAGAGTTGGGAAGTCCGGCCACTCGAAACCCGCCCCGCCGCCCATGAGGAGGCGCGCGATGCTGCTCGGCGGACCCGAGTCGAAGGAGCGCCACGAACGGCGCGGGGGCTCGTACGGGAGGTCACCATCCTCGGACTCATAACCCTCATCGGAACCCGTCGCGGACGATGAATACACGAGGACGTCCCCGCGCCCGTTGTACTTGCCCCCCGCTCCGAACAGCTGGATGGCGCGCTGGTCGGGACTCCGATTAGACGATGTTCCGCCCCGGCCGAGCCGCCAGCAGGCACCGAACGGAAGGTCGTGGAACGGGATCGGCGCTGATAGGTACCTATAGTCCTCGGCGCGTCTCCGGGTCGCTCCCGGGTCCGGAGGGAGCCAGCCTGCATCGTCGTCGGCCCATTTGTCGATCTGCTCGGCCGCACGAACGAAGTCCATCTTCACAGCTGCGGATACAGATCCGGGATGGATGACCCCAAGAAGCCTTACGCGCGGTCCGAGAACCGAAGCATCGGCTTTCGTCACGTCGTTCGGCGTTCCGGTTGTTCCACCGCGCGACTTCACCCACGTGACGACGGACTCCTTGGCCGCATTGCCGACGGCAATGACGAGATGGATGTCGTTGCGCGCCAGCGCATAGTCGAATATCTGGTTGCGGTGCCGAGCGATGGGCGAGCGCGGGTCCTGAGCCAGGCCTCGCAGGGAATTCGTGTACTGCCCGAAGATCGGATAGACGAAGGTGTTGAGGAATAGATAGCTTCGAGTTATCCCCAAGTGGTTGAGGAAATACTGCATTCGCGCGCCGGTTCCTCCAACGAAGGAGCGCCCGGCGAGCGACTCGTCTTGGGCGCCCTCCTGGCCGATGATCAGGACCTTCACGGAGCGATCCCACAGCCGCCCGCGGTAGAACATCGGGCCGAAGTGCCACCGGAAGGCCTCCCGCCCAGTTACCGCAACGCCCAGCCCTCTGTAGTTAGGTGTCTCGGCGAACAAACGGCCCCAACTGCGGTTCCGGGGCGGGCCGGGATCGAATTCCCAGGGCACGCCTCGGCCATTCCAAAACACGCTCCCCACTCGAACTCCGATCGTCGTCGTTCCCGCCATACGCAATCTTGGCGGTGCTCCTTAAGGTGGACATATGTGAGGACCAGCACAAGTAGTTAGAAATTTCTGCCAGTCGTCCCTCCTCAGAATGCCGCTCCGGATGTGGCTGCGGGCGGCGGCGGACTCGTCGGGCTCCAAACCGTTCTGAGTCGCCCTGCGGGCCCGCCGCCGTCCTCGCGACAACGTCGGGCATACAGGCTCGCCTCCGAGACCAAGTAATCTACCGGGCGGTAGACGGTGGAGCCGGGGACGGGGGAGCTTCTTGATACGTGAGCGGTTGCGGGGTCGGCGTGTGCTCCTCACCGGCGCGACGGGTTTTCTGGGGACCGCACTCCTCGAGAGGCTTCTGGTCGACGTTCCGGTCGACCGGATCGACGTACTGATCCGGGGCAACGCCGAGGCGCGTGCCAACAGACTGCTCGGGAGCTCCGCATTCGCGCCGGCCAGGGAGAGACTGGGCGCCGAGGGATTGAAGGAGCTCGCCGCCACCAAACTGCGACCGGTTTCCGGTGCGCTCGGCGGCGACGCTCCGCCGGTTTCGGAAGATGCCGATCTCGTTATCCACACCGCTGCAACAGTCTCGTTCGATCCACCGATTGACGAAGCCTTTAGAACAAACCTGTCGGGGTCGGTATCGCTGTTCGAGGTGTGCCGCGGGAGGCCGTTTATTCACGTCTCGACCGCATACGTCGCGGGATCGACGCGCGGCACCCAGCACGAGGAGCCGCTCGGGCGTTCGGTCGACTGGCGCGCCGAAGCGAGTGCGGCCGTGGATCTTCGCACCAATGTCGAGCGCAGTTCGCGCATGCCGGAGGTGCTCCAGGACGTAATTGCACGGGCGCGGACGGAGCGCGGGCGCGCCGGGCCCCAGTCGGTTGCCAAGCGGTCCGAGAGGCTCCGGCGCGACTGGGTGAGGGACCGCCTCGTCGACGCCGGCAGAGAGCGGGCGCGCAGCATGGGATGGCCCGACGTGTACACCTTCTCAAAGGCCCTCACCGAGATGGCGCTCCTCGAACTCGCCGGCGACGCGCCGCTGACGATCGTCCGGCCATCGATCATCGAAAGTGCCCTCGAACATCCCTCCCCGGGGTGGATCGAAGGCTTCCGCATGGCGGAACCCGTGATCCTTGGATTCGGCCGCGGCTCCCTTCCCGACTTCCCCGGCTCCCCCGACACGGTGATCGACGTCATACCGGTGGATCTCGTTGTGAACGCAGTGTTGGCGGTCGCCGCGCGGTCGCCGGAAAACGGCGCGGTGTATCACATCTCTTCCGGCGCGCGAAATCCGCTGAGCTTTGGTGAGTTGTACGAGGTCACACGCGACTACTTCCAAGCCCAGCCGCTCCCAGATCGAGGGCGCGGCGAGATAAAGGTGCCCGAGTGGCAGTTCCGAGGGCGGGATCGACTCAACAGAGCCCTGAAAACCACCGACCGAGTTCTCGATCTGGCGGAAAGCGTCGTGGTTCGGCTGCCGCGCAACCGGGTCGGGCGTGAAACGGTCAGGCGACTGGACAGACTCCGTGGACGGCTCGATTTCGCGGCACGTTATTCGGAGCTCTACGGCCCCTATACGGAACTGGACGTCATCTATACCGACGACCGCTGCCGGTCGCTCTTCGATTCTCTTCCGCCGGAGGACAAGGATGATTTCTCCTTTGATGTGACCTCCTTTGACTGGCGTCACTATCTGCACGACGTCCATCTGCCATCGATCACCTCGTCCACTCGCTGGGCGCTTTCGACCAAGCGCATTGAGCCGCGGGTCAAGATCAGGGGAGAGCGGCCGCAACCGGTTCTGGCCGTGTTCGACATCGAGGGCACGGTCGTGGACTCGAACGTCGTGGAGCCGTATCTGTGGATGCGGCTCTCCGATACGACGGGCTTCGATCGCTTTAAAAGGGTCGCCGAGATCGCTTCGCGTGTGCCCCGGTGGATCAAGCTCGACCGGCGCGAACGCGGCGAGTTCCTCCGCCATTTCTACCGCCAGTACGAGGGGGTGGATGCCGAAGAGGTGAAGTCCCTTGCTTCTGAAGTGCTCGGGGACTTGGTGTTCAGACGAATCTCCCCCGGGGCCGTAAGGAGAGTTAGAGAACATCGCGCGGCCGGTCATCGTGTCGTATTCGTGACGGCATCACTTGGTTTCATCGTTCAGCATCTCGCCCCTCTTTGCGACGAGATCGTCGCCGCAAATTTGGTGGAGCGCAACGGACTACTCACAGGGGACATGGACGGACCACCGCTGGTCGGCGAGGGACGGGCGTCGTGGTTGAGAGATTACGCACGCACCCACGAGGCGAATCTGCGCGAGAGCTACGCGTACGCGGATTCCATGAGCGACCTTCCGCTTCTTGAGGCCGTGGGGTCACCCGTTGCGGTCAACCCGGACGTCCGGCTCGCGCGCGAGGCGCGGCGGCGGCGGTGGCCCATTGAGGAATGGCCCACCGATCAAGGCACGCCGAGAATCCTCATGCCTGGACTACGCGCGTGAGCGTCGCCCTCGAGATGTTTCGGTCGATGCCGCGATACGTCGCTGCACGCTCGCTGGGACGAAAGATGCCGGGTGTACTCACGGGGGCGGCATCGACGCTGCGACTGGTCGACGTCACTCCACCGGATCGGCGCAAGGATGGATGGGTCCGGATAGCCCCCCGCATCGCGGGAATATGCGGATCCGACCTCTCTGCCATCGCCGGACGAACCAGCCTGTACTTCTCGGCTCTCGTGTCGATGCCGTTTGTTCCCGGACACGAGGTCGTCGGCGAGGTGCTCGACGAGGCAGACGGATTCAACTTGGGGGATCGCGTCGTCATCGATCCCGTCCTTTCGTGTCGGGCGCGAGGAATCCAACCCCCGTGTGCACCGTGCGCGGGCGGACGCCACCAACTTTGCGAACGCGTAACAGCGGGCCACGTGAGCCCGGGTCTGCAGACCGGCTACTGCGCCGACACGGGCGGGGGGTGGAGTGAGGTCTTCCTCGCGCACACTACGCAGCTCGTGCGAGTTCCGGATCACCTCTCCGATCGTGCAGCCGTCATGGTGGAACCGGCTGCGTGCGCGATCCGGGCAGTAAGGCGCGCCGCCGTATCACAGAACGCCCGCGTGCTGATAGTCGGCGCGGGAACGGTCGGTCTGTTGACGCTGGCGGCCCTTCGCAGGAGCGGCGCTGCCGGCACTGTGATGGTGGTCGCCAAACACCGTCATCAGGCGGAGCTGGCGCGCGCCTGGGGAGCAGACGAGATCGTCGGGGCGGACGATGCGATCGCTGCGGTGCGCCGGGAGACTCAGGCATTCAAGCTGGAGCCGATTGGCTCGCCACCGTTCCTTCTGGGGGGCGCAGATCTGGCGTTCGAATGTGCCGGATCGCGCGCCGCGCTGGACGTCGCTCTCCGCAGCACAAAAGGAGAGGGGAGGGTCGTGCTCGCCTCGATGCCGGCTTCTACGGACCTCTCGCCGGTGTGGTTCAGGGAGCTCGAGGTCGTCGGCAGCTACACGGGAGCGGGAGCCTTCTCCGATGCGATCGAGTTCTGCGCGGAGACTCCAGTGGACGGTCTCGTCTCTGCAACATACCCACTCACACGATGGCGAGAAGCGATCGACCATGCTCTGTCGAGCGGCAGGCTCGGTGCAATCAAAGTGGCTTTCGACATCCACACGAACGGAAGAAGGAGAGCGAGTTGAGCCGACCGGGATTCGTGCTCGAAGTCGATGAGCGGACTCCGCCCATCCTTTTCCACTACGGCGAGGGATTCCGGCTGGAGAAACTTCCACTCGGATCCCGGGTCGTCTACCCGCCCGATCCGTTGCCCTCACTTGGGGATGTCGACTCGGCCATCGAGCATGCCCTCGACCATCCGCTCGACTCCGAACCACTTGATCACTTGTTGCGCGCGGGAATGAAACTCACGATCGCTTTCGACGACATCTCGTTGCCGCTCCCGCCGATGCAGGCGCCGGACGTACGCGGACGAGTGCTCGAGCACGTCATCGAGCGCGCCGCACGAGCCGGAGTGGACGACGTCGAAATCATTGCTGCCAACTCCCTCCACCGTCCGATGACGGGCGCGGAGATAAAACACATTGTGGGCGAGCGAGTGTTCGGCTCCTTCTGGCCGGATCGCCTTCGCAACTTCGATGCCGAAGATCCCGACGACCTGACCTTGGTCGGAACGACGGATCAGGGGGAGCACGTCGAGGTCTCATCCCGGGCCCTGACCAGCGACCTGGTCGTATACGTGAACATCAATCTCGTTCCGATGGACGGTGGCCACAAGAGCGTGCCGGTGGGCCTCGGTTCTTACCGGAGCCTGAAGCATCACCACAACGTGCACACGATGATGCATTCCCGCTCGTACATGGATCCGCCCTCGAGTGCAATGCATGCCTCATGCGACCGGATGGGCCGGCTGCTGGAAAAGAGCCTGAAGGTCTTCAAAATCGAAACCACGCTCGACAACCGGTCGTTCGGCGCGCCGTTCGATTTCCTGCAGAAAAGAGAGTGGGAGTGGTCGGCGCGCGACCAAGCGACCTACCTCACCACCGCCAGGGTGACGAACCGGATCTCGGCAAAGGTGAAAAGGGAAATCTTCTCGCGGATCCGGGCGCCGTACGGGGTCACCGGAGTAACGGCCGGGGAGACGGAGGCTGTGCACGAGCGGACGCTGGCGGCGGTCTACAGCCAGCAGGCCGTGGAGGTCGACGGTGAATCGGACATCCTCCTCGCCGGCCTCCCTTACGTCGGGCCGTACAACGTGAACTCGATCATGAATCCGATCCTCGTCGTGTGCCAGGGGCTGGGTTACTTCTTCAACATGTACCGGGGGCGTCCGCTTGTACGGCGAGGAGGCGTGATGATCTGCTTCCATCCCGTGCCGCGTGAGTTCCATCAGGTGCACCATCCCTCATACGTCGACTTCTTCGAGGAAGTGCTCCCCGAGACGACCAACCCACAGCTGATCGAAGAGAAGTTCGAGGAGAGATTCGCAACGGACCCCTGGTACGTCCACCTGTACCGGACGTCGCACGCGTACCACGGAGTCCATCCCCTCTACATGTGGTATTGGGCCGCGCATGCCATGGACTATCTCGGCGATGTCATTTTCGTTGGTGGAGACCGCAGTGCGGTGTCTCGACTGGGCTTTAGGAGCGCCGGCACCCTGGACGATGCGCTCGAGATGGCATCCCACTCGGTTGGATCCTCACCCCGCATCACGGCCATCAGATGCCCACCTCTGATGATTGCGGATGTGAAATGACCGTGAGACTGCGCGACGAAATCGAAGGTATGTCACGGGGTTGGCAATGGGGACGAAGGCGCCTCCTCCCCGGGTCCGTGGCGGCGGATAAAGCGCGGAGCCGTGCGTTCCCTGCCTCCCTTCGCGGTCCGGTGGCTTCGGGGGCGCGCAACGTAATCCAGAGCGGACTCCTGTCACCGCTTCTCGACTTCGAACTCAACCGGCGCGTCCGCGGGCTGGATTCCCTGGACTCGGTGGAACCTCCGGCGGTGTTCGTCGCGAATCACGCAAGCCACCTGGACGCGCCGGTGCTTCTCACATCGTTGCCGCGTTCGTGGCGACGCCGGTGCGTGGTCGGAGCGGCGTCGGACTATTTCTACGATGTCGCGTGGAGAGCATTCGCAACGTCGCTCGTGTTCAACGCATTTCCCATCGAACGCAGGGGCCGTTTGAGGGGCACCAAACAAGCCGGCGCCCTGCTCGATGACGGATGGAGCCTCATCCTCTTCCCGGAGGGGACCCGCTCGAAGGATGGCTGGATGGGTGAGTTTCGGCCGGGAGCGGCGCTGATCGCGATGATGAAGGGCGTCCCCGTAGTGCCGGTCGCGCTCACGGGCACCTACGCGGCCATGCCGCGCGGGAAGTCGTGGCCCGTGTCGGGACGTCCTGAGGTGACGGTTCGATTCGGCACCGCCATGCGGGCGGCGGAGGGCGAAGGCGCGCGCGACTTCAACACCAGGATCCGCCGCCGGGTTGCGGTGTTACTCAATGAAGAGAGGACGACGTGGTGGGACGCGCTGCGCCGCGATGCCGAGGACGATCTGGACGAGGGACCCGATCGAGACGCGGCTCACTGGCGGCGAGTATGGGAGTCGACGCGGCCTCCCTCAGGGCCGTCGCGCGCGTGGCCGAGAAGCTAGGGGGCGCGCGTGCCGGTGGAGCGGCTCAACCCGGACGAGCGCCGGCGCCGCCTGATTCTTGAAGCGAGCCGGCTCTTTGGCTCGCGCGGATTTGACGGCACGTCGCTCGACGATGTTGCTCAGGCGGACGGCATTCGCAAGCAGACATTGCTCTACTACTTCCCCAACAAGGACGCCCTGTTCAACGCCTGCATCGATGAACTCGGGGACCGGCTCGCAGCAACGTTGAGGGCCGGGCTCATGCAACCGACTGAAGGATGGGAACGGGTGGAGTCGGTGATCCGGTCGATCTTCCGTTTGGCCGAAGAGTGGCCCCAGTTCCCGCTGCTTGCGCGCGAGGCGACGCGCCACAGCCCTCAGGTCGTCGAACGAGTGGCCGCCAAGCTGGAGCCGCTCCGGAAGCGCGCCATCGTGTTCCTGGGACGAGAGATGCGAGAGGGGCGTTTCCGAACGCAGGATCCGGGACTGTTGTTGTTCACGCTTTACGGCGCGGTTGTCGGATCGCTGACCGAGGCCGGCGTGCTGCGAGTAGTGACAGGAGAGGACAGCAGCTCCAGCGCGCTCCGCCAGCGAGAGGAAGAGCTGATCGAGTTCGTCAAACGCGCCCTCGTTCCGCCGCCGGAATAACCCGCGCCCTCGCCGAAATGGCAATTAACCACGAAATAACGTGGCTAACTGCCATTTCAGCGGAGCGACTCGACTAGGTCAGTCGTTCGTGCCTCCACGACCTGATCGACTGTGCAAACAGTTCCGGGTCGTCGGTCATCGGGAAGTGATAGCCCTTCGGCACCACCACATCGCGCACCGATGGATACAGCGCCTTCCATCGCTTCCGGAAACGTCCCGGATCGTTACGTGCTCCGAAGATCATCAGCACCTCCCGATCCGCCAGCGAGCGCTCGATGCCGTCTGTGATCGCGGCGAGCAGCGTCATGTTCCTGCTCGCGTCTCGCATGAGCTGGTGCGGCACCGCCCGGCGCGCCCGCTCCCTCATCGGCCCGAGGAAGGCGCGCCGCGCACCCGATTCCCAATTGCGACCGGCGCCGAACCTCATCGAGGTCCCCCTCATCAACAGATTCGTGCGGCTCATGAACCGGCGCATGCCGCCGCTCCCCATCAGCCTCAACATCCCTCGCAAACCGGCACCCGGTATCCATGCGAACGCTTGAGACACGACGATTCCTCGGATCAAATCGGCGCGCCGGGCGGCAAACGACAGCCCAATCGGCCCGCCGAGGTCGTGGACAACAAGCGTCGCGTCATTGAGGCCGAGGGCATCAACTACCTTCTCGAGGATGCGACTGTGACCCGAGAGGGTGGGCCGGTATCCGGGCCGCGCCTCGGACAGTCCGGAGCCGGGGAAATCGAGCGCCACACAGCGAAAGTCCTCCCGGAGGCGCAACATCACGTCGCGCCAGAGAAAGGACCACATGCCGGCATGGACGAAGAGGAGCACCGGTCCGCTACCCTCGTCGACGAAGTGAACTCGATGCCCGTCTATCTCCACGGCGCGCAGCTCAAACGGCCACTCCGCCTCTGGCAGCCAGTCCGGTCGCTCTATCGTGCCGCCACCGATGTGGCCATCGCTAATGTGATCGAGTTGCGCCATCATTTCCTCCCTGGTCACGATCCAATGCCTTCATTCGTCAATAGGAATGACGGCGGCCGAAAGAAAGTTGTGACGTGAAGAATCGCGAGTGGTTGGTGCAGGAGTTCGAGGAATTCCGGCCCCAATTGCGCGACATCGCCTATCGGATGCTCGGGTCGACCACCGAGGCCGACGATGCGGTTCAGGAGAGCTGGGTCCGGTTGCACCGGTCGGATTCGGAGCGGGTGGAGAACCTCCGAGGATGGCTCACGATAGTTGTTGGCCGTGTCTGCCTCGACATGCTGCGTGCCAGGCACAGGCGACGGGAAGAGTACGTCGGCACATGGCTACCGGAGCCGGTAGTAGTCGAGGACGACGCAAGAGATCCCGAACAGGAGGCCGTGGTCGCCGACTCGATTGGACTTGCCCTCCTGGCAGTACTGGAAAAGCTGAGCCCCGCAGAGCGGATCGCGTTCGTCTTGCACGACATGTTTGCCGTCCCCTTCGACGACATCGCCGAGATCCTGGACCGCGAGCCGGCAGCGGCGCGGCAGCTAGCCAGTCGAGCAAGACGGCGCCTTCGCGGCCAAGCACCGATCCCGAGCTCAGATATCGGCTCCCAAAGAAAGGTGGTCGACGCGTTTCTGAGCGCGACCCGATCGGGGGACTTCGAAGCACTGGTCGAGATCCTGGATCCGGACGTCGTGTTCAGCATCGACGTTGGCTTGATCGCGCCGGCGGCGCGCCCGCCCATCGCCGGGTCGAAAGCGGTTATCGACGAGGTCCGAGCGCGCGGGCCTCAATTCGCCCACCTCGCTCGGCCCGCCATAGTCAATGGAGCTGCGGGGCTCGTCATCGGAACGGAACGCAGGATCATGGGCGTGGTGGCATTCAGCATCACGAACGGACGGATCGCACGGATCGACATCGTCGCCGACCCCGAGAAGCTTCGTTCCGTCCGCCCTCGCTCATAGATACGGGTCCGGCGGATACGCTGCGCAGGTGGAAGCGATCATCTTCTGCGGAATCCAGGGCAGCGGCAAGAGCACCTTCTACAAACAACGCTTCGGAGACACGCACGTTCGGATAAACCTCGACATGCTCCGTACCCGCAAGCGCGAAGAGATCCTGCTACAGGCCTGCCTCGAAGCCAAGCAGCGCTTCGTGGTCGACAACACGAACCCCACGATCGAATCTCGGAGGAGATACACGGAGCCGGCACTCGAAGCCGGCTTCCGACTGGCGAGCTACTACTTCGAAACTCCAGTGGGAGATGCGATTACGCGCAACCTCGGCCGTCCGCCGAAGGAGCGAGTCCTTCCGGGATCAATTGTGAGGACCCACAAGGGACTCGAGCCGCCGGAGAAGCGGGAAGGCTTCGATCAACTTCTCGTTGCGCGGGTCGACGGAAACGGCGGTTTCGAGGTCGAGGAGATGTCCATTCCATTCGCAGCTTTGGGCGGCGAAAATGCAACGGACGGGGGCGAAGGGAATGAAGCCGGCCGCGGCTAGGGCAGCAGACCGGCGTCCATGAACGAGCGGAAGAGCGGCTCGGCCCAGATGCCGGCCACGATCACTCCCGCCGCGCATGCGACGGTCGCCGCTGCCGCGCCGGCCCCCAAGACCGGCACGGGCTCCGGGGACGGCAGACCATCGAAGTACATCGGCGCCATAACCCGGGCGTAGTACGCGATCGAAACCACCGTGTTAACGACGGCGAGGCCCGCGAGCCACGAGTAGTTGGCGTCGATCGCAACGGCGAAAAGCGCGAGTTTGGCGTCGAATCCGGCAAGAGGCGGGATCCCGATGAACGAAAGAAACGCGACGACCAGCACGGCCGCCAGCAGAGGTCGAGCTCGTGCCAGCCCACGGTACTGATCAAGCGCGGCGCGACCGCGGAGCTCCACGACGACGCCGAAAGCAGCGACATTGGCAAGCACATAGGCCGCGAGAAAGAACAGTATGGAGGGCACGGCCAGGTCAGTGCGCCCCAGAGCAACCACACCCATGAGGCCGTAACCGGTCTGTGAAACGGCCGACCACCCAAGCAGCCGGCGCACATCGGTTTGCCACAACGCAGCCAGGTTCCCGAGTGACATCGTCACCGCGGCGAGCACCGCTACTAGGGGCCGCCATCCCACCTCGGTTTCGGGAAGGACCATCACAAACCGCGCAAGGGCAATGAGACCTCCCACCTTCGGCGCGACCGTTATGAATGCAGCCACCGGCGCCGGCGCGCCGTCTGCGAGGTCCGGCATCCACTGGTGTACTGGAACCGACCCCATCTTGAAGGCGAGGGCCGCAATAACCAGGGCTGCTCCCCCAACAACCGCAGTGCCGCCGGGCGCGAGCCCCTCTCTCAAACCCATGAACGTCGTTGTACCGGCAAGCCCAAACAGGAGCGCGACGCCCATCAACATGCCTGCGTTCGTGAGTGCGCCGAGCAGGAAGTACTTCATCGCGGCCTCGGACGCCGGACGAGAGGTCCGATGGTACGCGGCCAGGACATAACCGCTTGCCGAGGACACCAGGATCGCCATGACGAGCTCCATGAGATCCGTCGCCCCGGCAAGAAGAATGGCCCCGAGCGCCGAGAAGAGCAGCAGGGTGTAGTACTCACCTCTGCGTGGATCGGTACGGAACCAGGGCGCGGAAAAGACGACGACCGCGGCGGTTGCAGTCAGCACGATGAGTTTCCCCCAGACCGCGGTTGCGTCCGTTGAATAGGTGTCAAAGAAGATGAGTGTTTCGGGTCCGGCCAGGAGCATCTCTATCGAGGCGGCGAAGGCTCCGGCGACCACGACGAGAGCGATCCACGGCGCGAGGTCCTGCAGGCGCGAAGGAGCAAACAGCGCATACAGGAGCACGAAGACCCCGCCCACCAAAACGATGAGTTCAGGAAGTAGGTCGCCGACCTCCATGCCCATCAATTGCCCAGCAACCTCCCTGCGGTTGAATCGATAACGTCGAGCAGCCATGCCGGCGTTATGCCGATGACGACGACAAGCGCGAGAAGCCCTCCAAGTGCAGCGGTCTCTGCCCGATCAAGATCGGGGAAGCGGATCCATTTTTCTGGAAGGGAGCCCAGGAACAACTTCTGAAGCATTCGTAGGAAGAGAGCGGCCGTTATGACGATCCCGACCAGACCGATTCCGGCGAGCCACGGATATATGGAGAGGGTCCCGGTAAACACCTGAAACTCCGCAACGAAGCCGGCAAGACTCGGCAACCCGAGGCTCGCGAAGGCGGCCACCACGGTTACGCCGGTCAGGGTCGGCGCACGGCTTGCGAGCCCTCCGAACTCGTCCATCTCGTACGTGTGCCCACGAGCGAGGATCGAACCGCTGATCAGGAACAGTGCGCCGGTGATGAGTCCGTGAGCGATCATCTCAACCGTTGCACCCGTAAGCGCGACTTTCTGGGAATCGGCTTCACCCGAGACGGCCGCGGCCGCCGCGGCGACACCGAGAAGCACGTAACCCATGTGGTTGACGCTCGTGTAGGCGATCAATCGTTTGATGTTGGTTTGTGCAAGCGCCACAAGTGCCCCGTACACGATAGACACCACGGCGATGACACCGATCGGAAATGCAAACCGCTCGAATGTGCCCGGCATCATGGTGAGGAGCACGCGCACAAAACCGTAGGTGCCCATTTTCAGCAGGACCCCGGCCAGAATGGCTGATGCGGGCGCCGGAGCATCGACGTGAGCCGGAGGGAGCCATGTGTGGAAGGGGACGAGCGGAGTCTTGATGGCAAACCCCAGGAAGAACCCGAGGAAAACAAGACTCGAGTAGAGACCCCGAGCAGGAAGGGGCTGTTGCGCGATCAGGGCTTCCATGTCGAAGGTGCGGGGATCGCTCGCCAGATAGAGGCCGATGATCCCAAGCAGCAGCGCGAGCGAGCCGGCCAAGGTGTAGATGAAGAACTTGAGCGCGCTCCGTTGCGCGTCGCCATGACCCCACGCGCCGATTAGGAAATACATGCCGACGAGGCTGAGATCCCAGAACACGAAAAAGAGGAATAGATCGAGCGCTAGGAAGAGCCCGAGAGAAACGCCCTCGAGAAAGAGCATCAGTGCGAAGTACTGCCGGGCCCGGCCCTTGAAGTCGACCGGATAGATGATGGACGCGACAAAAACCAGGGCGGTCATTGCCGCGAGCGGCAGCGAGACGCCATCGACGCCGACCTTGTAGCCGACGCCCAGCGTAGGAATCCAGCGCACGGACTCGATCAGATCGAAGCCCTCGCTCCCGTCAAAACGAATCCAGGCAACGACCATGATCACCAGAGGGATCGCCGAGATCCCGGCGGCGATCGCCCTGAGCCGCGTCGTTGCAGCGTCGCCCTCGGGATTCGGCCGCAGAGCCAGCACGATCGCCGCAACTATCGGCACGAATATCGCAACAGTCAGCACGCAATTCCTCCAGCACGCTGGTTCTTTTCTTCTGTAGCCGTCTTGGAGACGGTCAGAGAAGAAAAGAACGGGTTAACGGACAAGTGCCAGCACCCCCACGAGAACCACTAGGCCCGCCGCCACAACGACGTAGTAGTGATGCGAAAGGCCGGTCTGCAGCAGGCGGCTCTTTCGTCCCGTTGTGCCGATGCCACCGGCCAAGCCCTCGACGGCACCGTCGACCCCGCGTTCATCGGCCGAGCGTGAGCCGCTAGCGGCCAACAGGGTGCTCGCCGCAACCGCGCGCACCAGCCCGTCGATGGTGATCTCGCCCCTCCACGCGAGCAGTCTCGAAGCGAGTGCCGCGGCGGCCGCAGCAGCTTGTACTCCGGCGTCGATGACGAGGTCATCAAAACGCGCGAGAGCGCGCGACAACGCGAGAACGGGATCGACAACGACCGCCTTAGCGGCGACCGGTAGGCCCCACCAGTTCGCTGTGAACGCGAGCAAGGATCGTGGAAGGCCCAACGTGGAGAGGCGTCCTGCGCGGTGCAGCGCCGCTACTGCCGCGGCAGCCAGGGCCACGAGCCCGATGGCAAGACCGAATTCCCACACTTGGGAGCCCACCAGACCCCCGCCCGTGGCATCCTCGACCGTCCGGCTTGCACCCGGCAGCCACAGAAGCCCGAGAACTACCGAGGCGGCGGCCAGGACCCCCAGCGACGACATCTCCGTCGCACCCGGCCGGTAGTCGGAGGCTCCTTCTCTGGAGCCCGGACCGTACGCAAGCAGTTGCCAGCGGCCCGCATACAAAGCACTCAGCCACCCGGCGGCAAACACCGCGGCCCCAAGCCACGCCGAATCGTGGACTGCCGCGGCCACGACTTCTTCTTTCGTCCACGCTCCGCCCAAAGGCGGCACCGCTGCCAGCGCAAGGGCACCAACCGCTGCGAGTCCCGCGGCTCTCGGAAGCCGCTCACCGAGCTGCATTTCCCGCAGCTCGTTCGATCTGGCTGCGTGAATGGCAACTCCCGCTGCCAGAAAGAGCAGCGACTTGAAGGCGGCGTGCGTGACGAGGTGCGCGCCGGCCGCAGCGGTCGAACCGGCACCCACGGCCACGAACATCAACCCGTACTGAGCGGACGTCGAGCCGGCCAGGGCGCGCTTGATATGTGACTGCGTTGCGGCCACAACTCCCCCGGCAATTGCTGTGACGATCCCGACCACCGCGACGGCGGGACCGAACCAGCTCACGGACTCAAACGACGGCGCCAGTCGAACGAGGATGTACGCCCCCGCGGCAACCATCGTCGCGGAATGCAGCAGCGCCGATACGGGTGTGGGTCCGGCCATTGCCGAAAAGAGCCATGGAGAAAAAGGAACCTGAGCCGACTTCGCCGCTGCCGCCACGACAAGTGCCCCGGCGATGACGGACAGCCGCACGCCATCGGCCCCGTCGAGGGACTCGAAGGACAGCGAACCCGTGGCCGCAAACGAAAGACCTGCCGCCAGATAGATCCCTAGATCTCCGAACCGAGTTGTGACGAAAGCATGCGCGGCAGACTTGACGTTGGTGGCATCCCGCCAGGAATGGCCGATCAATGCCCACGAGAAAGCGCCGACAAGCTCCCACGCAATCAGCAGCGTCAAGAAGTCTGCCGCGAGCACCAACAGCTCCATGGCCCCTACAAACGCAACCATCAGCGCGATTAGTCGCCTCCGGCCCTCCGATTCCGTGGCCGCGGCGTAAGCGATGATGGGAGTGGCCACGCCCGGTACGAGGATCGCCATCACTCGACTAAATCCCACGAGATCGGCGCTGAGCTCGAGTTGAGCGCTCCACCGGAACTCCGACGAAGAACTCCCGGTGGCCACGAGCACCGCGGCGACGGCAAGCACGAACAAAGTCACTCCGACGGCCGGCGCGCCGAGTGCGCGCCGCGAGCGACCGAAGACCGGCACGAGGGCGGCAATCGCTAGAGGCGCGAGGGGCAACGTCCAGAGCATTCCTGAGTTAGCCCTTCAACTTCTTGAGCTTCTCGGTCATGTCGGCCTTGCGGATGCGGTAGACGTTGGTGATTAATGCAAACCCCAGCGCCAGTTCGACCGCCATCACCGTCATGAAGACGATGGCCAGGAGCTGACCCTTGGGATTGCCCCCCGCCGAGTAGGCCCACAGCGACACCGCAGCAAGGATCGCCGCGTTGATCATCAATTCGAGTCCCATCATCAACATGACGAAGGACTGCTGGCTCAGGGCGCCGTAAAGCCCGATACCGAACAGCGCCGCGGCAACCACGAGAAGCGCGTCAAGGTTCAATGGTGGTGCTCCTCTTCCTCGGGCGCTGGCGCTGCTGGGGTGTGGCGCTCCGCCTGTTGAAGAACTCCCTCGAGATGAAGCTCGGGAGGACTGGATCCTTCCTGCGCGTCCCCGAACCGCCCGCTGCGGCTGGCCAGCACGATCGCACCGATCATCGTTGTCAACAGCGCCACACCCGCCGTTTGGAATACGAGCATGGAGTCACCGAGTAACTCGATGCCAAGCTCCGCCGTGGTGTCGCCGGTGGTCGAGGCCGGGCGGTCGGGAAAGGAGGCGAAGATACCGGCAGCCGCAAGCGCGACGAACGCAATCACGCCACCGGTGATCGAAACGCGGTGTTGATGGACCATCTGCATCGGATTCAGGCCGGCAGGATTCATCATGAACATGACCATGAAGACGGCCATGATCGTCATCTCCCCCGCCATCATTAGGATCAGTACGAGACCCAGGAACTCTGCGGCGAGCAACACGAGGATTGCTCCAACGCCGACGAACGACGCCAGCAACCAGTACGCGGCGCGCACCATCGAATCCGTCCTGAACACCAGCCACCCGGCGACGATGCTGCCGGCCGCGAACATCCAGAAAAGCACATCCACAATGAGCGACGTCTTCACAAGATCAGCACTCCGGTGAGGAACACGTCGACGAGTGCAAGGGGTATCAGCACGGTCCATGCGACAACTACGAACCGTTCCAGCCGAACGCGCACGATCAAGTGCCGGACGACCATCAGCACGGCGAGAAGCAGAAGGCTCTTCAATGACATCCACAGCGGACCGGGCAGGAGAGGCCCCAGCCACCCACCCAAGAATGCAGCGGCACCCATCACTGCAACCGCAACGAGCATTGCGGCGCGCGCTACCGACCACAGAAGGCGGGACGGGCCCGACACCTCCAAGGTCGTTCCGCCGCCCAGGTCGGGCGCGTCGGGAAAGTTCAGGGGGCCCCAGAACGACACTCCGGCCGCCACCACTAGATAAAGAGGAAGACCCAACGGCTGGCGAATCACGTTCCACAGCCCTTCCTGCGAACGCACGATCTCTCCGACGGAAAGTGATTCGGCCGGGAGGGCCGTTCCCAACAGCGCAAGCAGAAAGGGGATCTGATAGGAGAGGGCAGCCGCGATGAACCGATAGCCACCGACGAGCGAAAACGTAGAGTTGGCAGACCACCCGTGCAGATAGACGGCAACCATTACAAAGGCAACCGCGGCGGCGAATAGGACAAAGCCCGATTCGATGTCGGCTGCCGCTAGGTCCGCGTCGAACGGAACGACGGCGATACCCACCGCAGCGAGCCCCGCAAGAAGCGCGGGGGCAAGAGCCCACGCTTGGGCGTCGGGTCGTTCGGTATCGACCCGACGCTGAATCAAAAGCAAACACACATCCCGGAGCGGCGCGCCGAAACCGGCCGAGCCGCCTTCGCCCGAGACTGCGCGGGCAACGATGCGATCGATGACACCAACCGCGTACACGCCGAGGGCTAGAACCACTCCGACGAACAGAACCGCCATGGGGGGTTGAAGGAACCCGCTCACGGAACCAGCTCCGGGGCGTGGGCGCGAAGGTCGTCCAGGTCGAGATCGAGGCTGACGATTGTAGCCACCGCATCGCCCCATTCGAGGCCCTCGATCATCTGGGGCAAGGCGTACATCAGACGCGACGTCGGGGCCGAGCCGCGCTCGAGTCGTCCGCGCGGCGACTCGACTCGTCCGAAGGGCTCAATTGCCAGGCCCCCAGCTCGGTCCGCGAGGCGAAGCGATTGGACGGCCTCAGCGAGGCGGACTCGCCACCGCGCCGCAACGTCGGATCCGCCGTCGAGGATGGGCTCGAAACCCACCGACCTGTAAGCGGGGTCGCCCGTGCGGAGATCCTCGTCGATCCCCGCGGCCCTGGCGTTGGGACCGAGGCCCATCCCCGCGATCAAGTCGCCAGAGATCTCCCCCACACCGGACGTGGCCCAGCCGAGGAAACCCGACCGCCGAAGGGGGCCCTCAAGGGCTCCAACTTGCTCGGCCATTTGAGGAGTTACCTCTATTGCCAACCGAAGGATTCTCCGCGCATACGCGTCGAGACCGTGAAGTGCAACCGCTTCTGCCAGCCTCCGGAGATGACTTCGAGCCCTGGCAACCTCGAACTCCGCGAGAGTTACCGGCTCCCTTAGAGCACGGACCCACAGGTCACTGGGGTGAGCAGGCGAGCCGTTCGGGATGTACGACTCGGCCGGGAGGGCGACCCTGTGGATGACATCACCCTGCATGTCCATCTCAAAAACGAGGCCCGGCGGAAAGGGATGCCAGAACGGGCCGACCATGAAGGAAAGTTGATCGAGGGTCAGCCCGTCTCGATCCGGAGCCCGATCGGCCAGCGGGCGCCCATACGGCACTCCGCCGGTCATCCCGCTCCCGCCTTGTCCGTAGGGCCCAACTCCCCTCCACGGCGCGGGATCGACGTCGGGTTTGAGAGGCTGCGAGGAGGACCGAACGCCTGCAATGAGATCGGCATGCACGTGGCTGAGCGTTCCGACGGGATCGTCATCAACGGTGACTGCGTCGGGAAATACCTCCGTCAATTCTGGACCGCCGTTCCACAGGACTACGGCGCGCGGATGGCTCAGGGCCTCGTGCACTGCGACCAGTGCGTCGGTGAGCTCTCGGCGGACATGGCCGGCTACGAGAAGCACGTTCGCGGCGCGTGGTGTGAGAACGAAACGAAGCGAGGGCTCCAGCCGGAGATCCTGCAACCTTTCGCGCATGTCCCTACCAGCGATCGGATAGACACGAACGGCGGCGCGGCTCGCGGCGCGCCGAATAACGGATGTCAGGCCCACCGGAGTGCTTTCTCCTTCCACGCATACAGCACTCCGAGAAGAAGGATCGTGATGAACATCAGCATCTCTATCAGTGCGACGACACCCTCACGGAGGAAGACAACCGCCCACGGATACATGAACACCATCTCCATATCGAAAGCCAAGAACAGCAGCGCCATCGCGTAGTAGCGAATGTGGTAGCGAGACCACGCGTGCACGGCGGGAGCGTGGCCACCTGCATAGGGAACTCGCTCCGGGGCCGTGGTGGCGATCGGATCGAGCCGATCGCCCAGCCAGCGCACGATCAACCAGCCGGCGACGCCGGCAACAAAAACCGTCAGCGCTGCTCCAAGTGCAGCCACCAGAGCTTAGAGGTAGTCCTCGGGATCCTCTTGGAAGGTTTCGGCGCAGTCCTTGCTGCAGAAGTAGTAGGTCTGGCCGTTGTGTTCCACGGTCGCCGCAGCGTCGGACTCCTCAACCACCATTCCGCACACCGGGTCTTTTGCTGCCATCGCTCTACCTCCCCATCGTTGACTTCGCGAACCTTCGACTTGATTTACGACTTGACGAGACGTTCGATCGCAGCCGTGGCCTCCGCGACTAGGTCTGGTTGCTCCCCCGACCGGGCATCAACAATGCAGTTCCGGATGTGGTCATCGAGCAAGGCAACAGCGACCTTTTTCATCGCATTGCTGGCGGCCGTTATCTGAGTGAGGATATCGATGCAGTACTCGTCCCTTTCGATCATCCTCTGCAAGCCTCGGACCTGCCCCTCGACCTTTCGGAGGCGCGCCAGCAGCTCGTCCTTGTCCTCGTAGTAGCCGCGCATGTCTTTCTCCTGGATCCATCCGCCGATTCTCGAACTAGCGCTGAGTCTATACCCTAGGGGGGTATGGTGTCAACGGCGCAGATGGCATTAAACCCCATATAAGGTGCCTGGTTGCCATTTGGGGACGCGGGCGCGCCGAACCGGGCGGATTGTTCCGCCGTGAGAACTTTCGGCGCGCCGGCGCTCTACGGGGAGGCCGAAGGCGTCCGGCTGAGGTGCTCCCGGACGAAAGTGAGCAGAGCCGATTCGCTGGCGAAGACCCTTACATCACCGCTGTCGATGTGCTCCACCGTTCCCTTGAGGCCGTCGCTTGCGTCGGGCTCATCGGGCTCCCCTGGTATCCATACGCGCAACACAAAAGTGACCATGCCGCGGATCATGGCAGGCCACCCTTACGGTTCCCTTAGCCCGAAAACCGCCGAGTCAGACGGGCCAGCGCTCCTGCCGGTAGCCCATATCCCAGAACATCCACTCGTAGCGGCTGGTGGTGACGAAACGCTGCTCGACGCGCCGCTTGGCCGACGCGTCCAGTTCGTCGCCGATCCTGTCCGCCACGGCGAGGACGGCCCGCACGACCTGGGCAAAGTCCTCGCCCCCATAGGTGTCGATCCATCGCCGGTACAGCGGGTCGGGGGAGCCGCGTTCGATCAGGGCCGCCCCCACCTCCCAGTAAATCCAGTAGCAGGGAAGGACGGCTCCGAGAGCTTCTTCGAACGGCCGGCCGTAGACGGACGCCAGCAGGTAGCCGGTGTAGGCCAGGTTCGTGGGGGCCATCTCAGTGGCGGCGACATCGGCCTCAGTGACCCCGAAGTCCGCGAAAAAACCTTCGTGAAGTTCGCGCTCCACCGCGATGGCCCCGGCCGCATGTTCACAGAACATCCGGATGTCGGCTTCCTGTGGAGACTTCGCTCCGCATACGGCCAGCGCCCGCGCGTAGTCACGCAGGTAGAGCGCGTCCTGGATCACGTAAAAACGAAAGGCGTCGCGGTCGAGCTCTCCCGACGTCAGCCCATCGATGAAGGGGTGCTCGAGGATCTGTTTATAGATTTCTTCGATCGAGCCCCAGAGCTGCGCAGCGAATCCGTCCCCCCTAACAATGCTCATTGTCATCCCACCTCGTGTTCGCTCGCGAGTTTCTCGGCGAGAGTGATTGTTTCGTCATCCAATTGTCCGTTTGCGAGCTCGAACCGTTCTGAGAACTCACCGATAACGGCGTCGCGGACCCCTTCCCAGGTGGCGGAAACTTCGTCGCCGACGCTTCCGGTAGTTGCCGGGTCCCAATCCAGTTCGAGCGCGTCGTAGACCGGCACCAGGACATCGCGCACATCGGCGCTTCCTGTTGCAACGATCACCCCACCGACGTGGGAGGCGCGTGACACGATCCGCTGGCCGATTCCCACCAGCTTCGTACGGCCTCCGGCGTTCACGCTGTAGTCGCCCGGACAGTACTCCCCCGGAACCTCTCCGACGCGGGCGTCCACGCCGAGGCGACGGAGTGCATCCGCGAGAATGCCCGACATCTCTTCGAACCGTGCGAAGGTTCTCGCGGTGGGGTCCGAATCGGGAACGGCACGGGCAAAAGCAATCGTGCCCTCGTGAAAGACAGCGGCGCGGCCGCCGGCAAGGCGTTGGACCGAGTGGTAGCCACGTTCGCGTGCCGCGGTCACGGCATCCGAGAAACCGGGCGCCCGCACGTCGGCGCCGCCAAACGCAACGATCCGATCCGGCCGGTACATGCGCAGGGTCGCCGGAAGTTTTCCGGCGGCAACCTGGAGCATCACTGCGCGCGACACTGCGGTGTCGAACGACGGTCTCCCGGGAAACGACTCCGTGAGTAACTGCAAGCGGTCCGCGCGCATATCTCTATTACTCTCGCATCAATTCGAACAAGGGAGCGATGGTGGAGAAAAGGGCATTTGGGGACCGAAGACACTTGTTGCGCGCCCATCGCCCGGATAAAACGGCGCAACAAGTGTTTTCGCAGGGACTTGTCGTCCCGGTCGTTGGACTCGGGACATGGCAGGTCTTCGACGTATCCGACGACCGTCAAGACGGTGCATCGTCGGTCGTGGAAGTTGCGTTCGAACACGGCACTACCTTTGTCGACTCGTCGCCTATGTATGGGCGAGCGGAGCGCATTCTCGGACGCGCACTTGATGGGCTACGGGACGATGCGATCGTTGCGACGAAGATTTGGACTCCATCCGTTGCCGAGGGCCGCAGGCAGTTCGATGCGCAGCTCGGCTTCTATGGAGGGCGAGTGGAAGTCGAACAGGTTCACAACCTTGTTGCGTGGGACGACCATCTCAAATGGATGGAGGCGGAGCGCGACGCGGGACGCATCGGTATCCTCGGCGCAACCCACTACAGCGCGTTCGCCTTTGGGGAACTCGAAGAAGTGATGAAGTCCGGGCGAATAGGGGCGATCCAGATTCCATATAACCCGGCCGAACGTGAGGCGGAGCGCCGGATACTGCCGCTTGCGGAGGAGCTCGGACTCGGGGTAATCGCGATGAGACCGCTTGGTGCAGGTTCGCTGACGAGGCACCCCCCGGCCGTTTCGGAGGTGCGCGCCCTGGGCGTGGACGACTGGGCGCAAGCACTGTTGAAGTGGTGCCTGTCCGACACGCGCATCCACGTCGCGATCCCGGCGACCTCGAAGACTGAGCATGCGCGAGTGAATTCGCTTGCCGGCACCGAGTCCTGGTTCGGACCGGAAGAGCGCCGGCGCGTCGAACAGCTTATCGGGATGACATGACGCTCCCCTCGCTTCGACAACTGGGAACGACGGGCCTCGACGTGACGACGATCGGACTTGGCCTGGCGGCCCTCGGGCGGCCCGGATACATAAACCTCGGCCACGCCGGGGACATCGGCGCGGATCGTTCGGTAGAGACGATGGAACGTCGAGCCCACGAGGTTCTCGATGCCGCGTTCGACGCCGGCGTTCGTTACTTCGACGCGGCACGCTCCTACGGGCGCGCCGAAGAGTTTCTTGCATCGTGGCTCGAGCGCCGTGGGCGGGCGCCGAGCGACGT
This sequence comes from Actinomycetota bacterium, assembly GCA_035641235.1. Classification (GTDB taxonomy): domain Bacteria; phylum Actinomycetota; class CADDZG01; order CADDZG01; family WHSQ01; genus DASQUP01. The sequence continues at coordinate 6,799 of DASQUP010000276.1, read as the reverse complement.
GACGATTGGATCGAAGTGGGGCTACCGCTACACGGCAGGATGGAGCGTCGATGCCGAGCACCACGAGATCAAAGAGCACTCCCTCGAGATGCTCAGGACTCAGACGGCCGAGACCTTGGAGCTCCTCGGAGGCTTTCTCGACCTCTATCAGATCCACTCGGCGACATTGGAATCCGGCGTTCTCGACAACAAAGACGTGCTCGCAGAGCTCATCCGGCTGGCGGACGAAGGAATCGTCATCGGGTTGACGACGAGCGGTCCCCAGCAGGCCGGCATCATCCGGCGCGCCCTCAACGCCGAAGTGGACGGCGTCAATCCCTTTCGATGTGTGCAGGCGACGTGGAACCTGCTCGAGCCATCTGCGGGGCCCGCGCTGGAAGGGGCCCACGGCGCGGGGTGGGGTGTGATCGTCAAAGAGGCCCTCGCGAATGGTCGGTTGACGGACCGCGGGGATGCTCCCGCCGAAGTCGGGGAGATTGCCCGCTCGGTTGGGGTCGGACTGGACGCCCTGGCCATCGCGGCCGTGAGTGCGCAGCCGTGGGTTGACGTCGTTCTCTCCGGTGCTGCGACGGTGGATCAGCTGAAGAGCAACTTGGGTGCGGCCGATTTAGCTCTTGGGGACGCTGCGGTCGATCAGTTGCTGGCACACGCCGAGGATCCGAAGGACTACTGGGCCAAACGCGCGGCCCTCCCGTGGAACTAGCGAGCAGGGAAAATTTTCGGGCAATGCGCTCACCGCACTAGTCACGTAGTACCAGCGAGGCTATAGTCCACTTCGCCCCCAGTGTTCGGGCGACCACATTTCGTGACTATGGATGCCTGCGCGCGTGACCTGCATCCATCAATAAAGCGTTGAGGTTTCATCGATAGGGGGGATAGAGGGCCGAGCGGGCCGGCATCGCCGGCCCGCTCGCGCGTACACGGTCGGGGGTTGCCCTGGTTGTCCTAGGCGGCCCGACCCAACTCATTAGACGCCGCGTTCACGGTTGGGGTTGCCTATGCGGCCCGATCCGACTCAATGGGCGAGACCGCCGGTGCCCCGGCGCGCCGACCCGACGTTGCGATCAGCACCGCCGCCAGGATGATGCCGACGCCCGACAGCTGCAGCGCCGATGGACTCTCGTCGAGGAGGACGACTCCGAGCAAGACCGACCCCACGGGTTGAAGGGTGAGCACGATCGACGTTAGCGCCGCGGGCAGGCGCGGCAGCGATATGGAGATCAGTAGCCACCCAACCACCTGAGACGTCAGCGCGAGCACCACCAACCAACCTGCAGACGGCCACTCCGGAACGAGATCGAGATCTCGGGTGGCTAGTCCTGCGATGACGCTGAAGGCCGCCCCCGCCAGCGTTGCATCGAACAGGGGACCTGCAGGTCGCCGGATGTCCCGGTTGCCTTGACGGAGGACCAGCAAGAATCCCGAGTAGGCCAGGGCCGTGAGGATCCCAAAAACGGCCCCCAGGGCGGGGTTGCGTCCGTATGCGCCGCTCCCGACGACGCCGGAGATAAGGACCACCCCGCCGAGGGCCACGGGTATGGCGACCTGAGTGCGCAGCGAAAGCCGCTCATGAAGGAAGAACCAGGCCAGGAGAGCAACGAACACCACCTGCACGTTGCCGAGGACCGTGGCGAGCCCCGCTCCCACATCTGCGATGGCGTAATGCCAGAAGACAAGGTCGGCGCCGAAAAACAGCCCAGCGATCAGGGCGAGCCGCCGCTGGCCCGCGGCGCGCCGGCCGAATCGCCGCCGCTCCCACGCCGCCAGCGCGCCGAGGACCGGAAGCGCGTATACGCAGCGGAAGACGGCGGCCGTGGAGGGAGAGACATCCGCCAAGCGGACCAGGATCGCCGAGAACGCGATGCATCCCGCTCCGGCCACGGCCGCAAGTCCGGGGCGCGCCGCGAGCCGGCGTGCGCTCGGCAACAATTTGGTGATCACTCTCGGGGGTCCGCTCCTCGCTCTCCGGCGTAATGAGCGTCTGACGTTACACCAGTTACGCAGTCGCTTGTGGCCGGGTTGTGTCCTGTAGCTAGAGGGAACCCTCCAACCGACGTCGAAAAAGTGAAAAGTAGTTCGAGTTTTGGAAACCCTAGTTGGGTCTCAATGCGTCTGAAAAGGTAGCGGCGAGACTGAGCGACAATTTAAGGTGTTCGACGATGCTGTCGAAGGGGCAGAAGATGCAGGCACTTGAGCGTGAGGCAGTGAAAGAAGAACTCGTCGGGCAGATGACCAAGTGGGCAGTTGCGGCAGCGGTTGCATCCGTTGCTCTGATGGGCGTGTTCGCGCTCACGGCCGCTCTCCTGATCGCATTCGAGATTCCCCAGTGGATCCAGATCGTCGGCGGCACCGCCCTGGCCCTGGGAACCGCCGCATTCGCGTGGCTCGTCGCCTCGGCGCTGGAGGCAAGCCGGCGCAACCGGCAGCAGCAGTCCTCTGAGCGCATTAAGGCCGTTCCGCACGACTGACCGTTCTCGGGCCGCTTCCTTGGAAGACGGCTGGTACCTCATGTCCGCCGCCGAGCTCGAACGCGAGCTCGCTCGGTGGCGGGGCGAGGACGTTCCCCCGACCGGCGCGCCGAGGCTTTCAGTAGATGAGGCGCTGTCGTTCCGCAATGCGGGCAACCTGCCTGATGAGCAGGGCCGAACGCTCCGCCTGGTGCTGCGCGTCGAGGATGAGGCCGCCCTCGAGAACGTCGGTGTGCGCCGCCTGGAGTTCGAGCCGGACTACCACGACCCGCCCGACTGGCGCCGGGAAGGATCGGCGCCGGTGAACGTCGTTCCGCTCCGGCGCGCCGGAGTCAAGGGCCCGCGCCGGCGTCCGTGGTGGGAGGAGGACGATCTGGCGGCACTGGAGCAGGAATGGTCGAGCTCCGGAATGGTGGCGGGCCTGAACGTCCCGGCGGACTACCGATCGTTTGTCTACAAGACGGTGCTGGCACTCCAGGCCGCCGGCCACCCAATCACGGTCGACTCGGTGGCCGGTTCAATCGCCCGATGGCTGTCTCCCGCTCAGGCGGAAGAAATCCAAACGGCCCTGCGCGCCGCCAATCCGCAATCCGGCGCGCCCTAGGCAACTCGGAGGCGCTCGAAGTAGACGCGTCGGATTCTTTCCCGGGTTTCTTCTGCTCGGTAAGTGGTTTCCCACCATGTGACGTAGATGATGTACCAACCAAGCGATTCCAGAAGCGCATGGCGTGCGGCATCCTGTTTCATCTGCAACTCGCTACCGTGGAACTTGAGGCTGTGCCCTTCAACGGCGAGCTTCGCCTCCGGATAAGCAAAGTCGGGCCGAGCCACCGGGCGACCGTCCATGTAAACCCTGTGCTGACGTACAACCGAGGGCAATGAAGGGTGCCGTAGGAGCCTGCCGAGGCTGGTCTCAAGCAGGCTTTCGTTTGCAACCACATCGCCGCGTTCTCCGAGAATTTTCAGAAGGAGCCTCCGGCGTCGTCGTGGAAGGGCTGGTTGCTCCAAATAGCCAATGATCCTCCTGAAATCCGTATGGCCGAGATGGATCAGCGAGTCGACTGCTCCCTCAAGCCGAGGCTCGGGAAGTGCTGCGCTCAGGTCGAGAAGGATCCGCTCCGGAATGGTGAGTGGGATACCGTCCCGCTGAGTGATCTCATCGGCGCGTAGAGGGACCCTGCAGTGAACGATCATCCCCTCAACCGTCAAACGTCGTGGAGTGGAGATCTCGATCTGCGCTTTCTCAAAGCCGGGGAGCGCAAACTTGCGCGCCGCGGCCGGCCCCGATAGCGCAGCATTGGGACCGGCGTGGAACACGCCGGCAATGGCGCGCTTCTCCCAGGTATCGGGAACTCCGGGAAGCGAATAGACCGCCGGCCACAGCTGGCAGTACTTCGCCGACTTGAGGCGGTGGTCGATCGTGCTATCCCGAAGTCCGCACTGCCTCGCGAATTCCCTTGTGAAGACTCCATGCTGGCGGGCTGCCGCCCGAGCTATAAGCCTGTCGGCCCTCTGAAGATCGGTCATGCTCCGACGCTGACATGCGTGCCGCCTCGGCACTGTGGCGCGGATCACAATTCCTGAAATGGCAATCCACCCTGGAAAAATTGGGGTGAAATGCCATCTCAGAGACCGCCGGCCCACGGCGCGCCGGGTCAGGTCGTGTCTAGGCGCGGCAGCACTATCTCCTGGACCACAAGTTTTATCGAGGCCGCTGCGGGAATCGCCATCAGAGCCCCCACAAACCCAAGCAGGCTTCCGCCGATCAGCGCCGCAAGCAGCACGGCCGCCGGGGATATATCCACCGCTCGAGTCATCACTCGCGGATGGATGAAGTAATTCTCCACCTGCTGGTACACGAGGAAATAGACGAGCGTGCCGATGCCGAGGCCCACGGAGTCGAACATCGCAACGATGACTGCCGGAACCGCTCCGATGGTGGCGCCGACCAACGGGATCAAAGCAGCGATTGCGACCCACAGTGCCAGTGCGATCGGGTACGGCACTCTTATGACCGCCAGAAATATCCCGGCCGCTACATCTCCGATGAACGCCACCGTTAACTGTCCCGCGATGTACCCGCCGATTTTCTCGAGCACCGGATCCACTAGCTCGCTGACGCGCTGGCGCCGGCTCATTGGGACGAGCCGCAACGTGCCTTCATGTAGATGACTCAGGCTCAACATGAAATAGATCGTCAGGATGAGAACGGTCAGCAGGTTGAACAACGCCGCCAGGACAGAACCCGCGATGCCGACGACGTTTCCCACCGAGCCGCTGATCGCGGTGGGAATGCTTCCCACAGCCTCCTCGAGCCGCTGTGGGATGTCGTTGTCGACAACCCACTCGCGCACCCGTGGGTATCGATCCGCAAAGTCCTCGACGTAGCCCGGCAGGTCGGTGGCGAAACTCGTCACCTGCCTAACGAGCGGAGGTATGACCGCCACCGCAAACGCGACGATGAACGCGATCGCGGCAAAGAAGATCAGGGCCACGGCGTACCCTCGGCGAATGTTGAGCCGCTCGAGTCGCCGGACCGCCGGATCGAGCCCGATGGCGAGGAACGCCGCGACCACTACCAGAATCAGAACGTGTCTGACGAGGAATACGGCATAGAGGACCACGAGCGTTAAGACCGCGATCGTCACGGTCCTGACGATCGTTAGCGCCGAATGTCCCTCCGCCGGACGGGTGACCATTTCCGTAGGACACCACGGCGGCGCGCCGCGCCCCCGGATTTGAACACTCCGGCGAAATGTAAAAGAGCCGGGGGGCCGGCGCAGCACCGGCCCCCCGAAACGAACTACTGAACTACTCGGCCATGTAAGCCCCGTCTACAGCTGCCTCACTCGAGAGCAACTGGAGCTCCGCGGCCCGAACCTGCTCCGCGACCACCGTTCCACGGCAGTCGGTGGCGTTGCCCGGGTCCTGGTCCTGCTCGCCCTGGAAGGACGGCTGACCCGTGCACTGGTTGTTCAGAACGATGAACTTGACGTGCGTGGCCGAAGCCGAGCCGTCCACGTCAAACGCCCGGAGCTGAAGCTCCGGCCCCACCGGCCTCGGGTTTATCCCCGGGAAGGCGGCCGAATCGCTGACCAGCACCGAGGTCCAGCCCTCGGACACAGAACCGTCACACGACGGGTTCTCCGGCCCGCCGGCGGTGCAGGTCTGCAACTCGAACTGGCGCAGAGCCGTGAACCGGTTCTGGCCGGGTTCGAGCAGGGCGCTCGCCTTTGCCAGGTCGAACGACTGCTCACCGTCGAGAGCGATGACGACCTGCTTACCCTCAACTGCTCCCGAGGTGCTCTCCCAGGTGGTGCCTTCCGCGTCGTCGATCAGGTCCCCAAAGTTCGCACCGTCTCCCGACGCAGTTGCACCCTTGGACTGCGAAGCCCAGTTCGTCGGGAAGTGAATCGAGATCGTTCGGCTCTCGTTCGGCAACAGGTTCCTGACGGCGAAGCGGACGTGACCGTATCCCGGAGCGACGGCAACGAAGTTGTAGCCGCGCTGCGGCCCGGGAACAAAAGCCTCGCTCGTGTCGATAGGAACGGAGCGAGCCTCGTAGTCACCGACAAACACGTCGAAGTCGGTGATCGCCGCGCCGCCCTCGTCCTTCGCGAACGCTTCGAACGTCAGCGTTGCCTCGTCGTGGTGCGGCGACTCCCAGCTCGGCACGGGCAGGACGTCGTTCTCGCTGACGACCGACGCTGCGGATCCGAAGCCGCGGCGTGCGAATCCGAGCCACAGCAGATCCTGGTTCGCGCCGCCGAAACGCATCACGTCGGTGGCGAGCATCGCATCGCGCGCATCCAGCATCGTCGGAGCTATCGGCTGCAGCAGGAACGAGTCGAACATCAGCTGTATCCACCGACGATTGCCGGGACACGAGGTGGCCGGAAGCTCTCCATCGGCGCACTGGCGCTGGACGTTGGGGTTACCCGAGCCATAGCGCTGGTTCAACAGCGACCGGAGGTCGAAGTTTGTTGCGCTCCAGATCTCACCCGTCGCATGCACCTGCGGTCCGACGATGTCGTAACCGATGCCGCTGAAGTTCAACGGGTTCGTGTCGTGGTCGCGAGCTTCCTGCGGGAACCGCCCCGCGGATTGCCAGCTCATGTTGTAGTTGCGGATCGCCTCGACCGGGTTGCCGGTCACGTAGGCACCCACCGCGTACCGCTCCACCCCACCGGTCACGAAGCTGTACTCGTTCAGGTACTCCATGGCCATCAGGTCGGTGACACTCTCGCCCATTGCTCCTGCGTGGAAGCCGGAGCGCCGGTTTCCTTTACCGATCATCCGGTCCTCGACCATGTGGCCGAACTCGTGAGCGA
>DASQUP010000275.1:0-4547 GCA_035641235.1 Actinomycetota bacterium | reverse complement strand
TAGCAAGGTCACGCGCCATAACTGTACGAGCCTCGGACGAGCCGGACTAACCCGCGTAACGCTCGAGACGGGAATCGTCGGATGCGCGGCCCGGCGCGACGGGAATCCTTCGTGTCGCCCCCCGCTTCGACGCGCGCGTGGAAGGTCGCGAATCGGGGAGTCGAATCTCGCCGTTTCGAACCACCCTCCTGCGTGCGGCGGAACGAGCTTCCTCTCGACGTCGCTCCGCCGTTCGCGCGGCGTCCCGACGGCGTGCGGCAGCACGTTTTTCAGCTCGACGTTGTGCAGCTGCGCGCGCGGCAACCCTGCGGCGCTCCACAGAGCGCGCCCGCCGATCGGTTTTGTCCGCCACGAACCATCCGAGCAGAGAACGCCTCGGCGCCTTCGGCACGCGTAGACGGCCGTTGCTGGTGCGGGGACGGCCGCTGTTTGGTCGGGGACGTTCTCGTCTGGCCGGACTCGACGGTGGAGCCATTGCGTCGAGTGCGGAGGAGAACCCCTCAATAGTGTCCATCTGGGTTTGTTCCCGGTGCTGTTGCAGCCACAGACGAACGAGCGCCGCGACCGCAACCACGACTAGGATGACCAGGTACACCACGCTTCGACTCTCCCTGTTCGACAACAAAAAAACGCTTGTGGCGACACCCGCCTACAAAGCGGACGTCGGACCGGGAACCATCGCACCGCGCGGTGAAGGTCCCTTCCGTCCCTCACCCCCGAGCGGCTTGGTCAGCTCCCCGAATTAGGTTGAGAGGGTAACAAAATCCATGGTTAGGGGCGGGCCGGCGACCGCTTCCGCCGGGCAGTGCGCCACAGCAGCCCCGCACCGACGACTCCCGCCCCTGCGACCGCTCCCCGGACGAGGCCACCCTTACTCACCCGTTTTGTACCTATTCTCGTGTAACCGGCAATCTCTCGCCGAAGGGCATCGAGGGCCTCGCGAGAGGTCTTGGAGCAGGTGAAGCCGGCGGCGGCAAGTTTGTCCGGCGACACGAGCCATGGGTGCATCGTGTAATGCAACATTCCGGCCGGCACTTCGCTCAGGCCGAGTCCCCACAGGCGTTCGATCATCGAGAACGCGGGTGCCTCCGGAAGCTCAAACCGTTTGCGCCCGGTTGCAGCAAGGACCTCTTCGGTGGTCATCCAATCTGAGGGTGCCAAATTGAACGGCCCGTCGAGGTCGTTCTCCACAGAAAAGAGAAGGGCTGCCGTCACATCGTCTTCGTGCACGAATTGGAACGACGGCGAATGGCCTTTGACTCCGATGATGAGTGGGATCTCCAACACGTGCGACCAGGCACTATCGACGTGTGGGCCAAAGACGATTGCCGGCCGCAATACTGTGAACGTGACTCCGGGATGATCGTCTCTGAACTCTCGGACGACATATTCGACCTCGAGCTTGTGCGCGGCGTAAGAGAAGTCGAGGTTTGCCCTGAGCGGCGAGTCCTCGGTCAGAGGAACGGGGTTATCTGGATGGGCGCCGTACACCACGGCCGACGACGCGTAGACGATCTTGTCGACCCCGGCATTACCTGCGCATCTAAAAACGTTCTGACTTCCGTTGACGTTGACGTCGCGCATCATGGATTCGTCCTTGATTGGATCCATGATGAAGGCGAGATGCACAAGCACGTCGACGCCGCGCAGCCGGCTTTCGATCGCGTCGCTCCGGATATCCATGTGGTCGAAGACGAGTTTCGGATGAGAGAAGTTCGACGGCCGAATGTCAAAGGCGACGACGCGCCCTATCTTGTCGTCGGCACACAGAGTCTTGATCAGCGTACCGGCGAGGTAACCGGAGCCGCCCGTGACTGCGACGACCAGACCCGTTGGCTGTGCTCGGCGTGCAGGCATGTCTTGGAGCGTATTCGGGTTTTAATGGGCTGATGACGCAGGAGCCTTTTGGCGACATACCCCTGTTCCGGGAGATTCAGAGGCTGCTGTCGGCCGGCGGGGGCCCGATCAACTACGAGATCGCCCGGCAGGTTGCGGGCGCCGTAGCCGCTCAGGGCCGGAGGGGTGCGCCACCCTCCCCCGAATCCTCTCGGGCACTGGATGATGCCGTACATCGCTCCGAGACGATCGTTTCCGGATACACACGGCTCCCTCTGGAGGAGCCTTTGCAGGCCGAGCTGGTCGATCGCTCGTGGTGGATCTCATCCACCCTCGATGCCTGGAAGTGGCTACTCGAACACCTCGCGGGACGGTTCCTGGGCGAAATGGGGAAGATGGGACCGGAGGAGGCCGGCGGTAACCCCCTGCAAGCCGCCATGGAGCAGATCGCCCCGCTACTCCTCGGCATCCAGGTGGGTACCCTCATGGGGAATCTCGCTCGCGAGCAGCTGGGACGTCACGACTTGCCCATCCCGCGCGATGACGATGGGCACCTGTTTGTGGTCGGTGAGAATGTCGAGGCCCTGGCGGCGGACTACGGGGTTCCCGCCGATCGAGTGCAGCAATGGATCGCACTCAACGAGGTGGCTCGGGGCCTCGTGTTCCGTCAGGTTCAGTGGCTCAATCGATACTTCAAGGGGCTCCTCATCGAGCTGGTGGACTCGATCGAGATTGATACGGCCGCTCTCGAGAGACGCTTGATGGACCTCCAGTCCGGAGGGATGGAGTCGCTCGAGCAATCCATGAATGTGCAGGAGGCAATTCCGATCGTCCCCAGTGAGCGGCACAACCGCGCCCTCGGCAACGTCCAGGCCTTCGTAGCAGTCTTTGAAGGGTACGCCGGTAATGCCTCGTCCCAGGTCGCCGCAGAGGTTGTGGAGGAGCCGAGCAAGATCGACGAGGTCATGGTCCGGCGAGCAACGACTCCGACCGACGGAGAGAGGTTGCTTTCGGGGCTTCTCGGACTGTCCTTTGACCGCGCGCTTGAACAATCGGGAGCAACCTTCTGTGCAGCAGTGGTCTCGTTGAAGGGCCTGCCCGCGCTCAACCGCGTGTGGGACGCTCCTGACAACCTCCCGACCCTTGCCGAGATCAAGGACCCGTTCCAGTGGATCGAGCGGGTGCTCGACTCCTGAGGCACTACTGGCGCCAGTCGCCGCCCTTTTCTCGAGAGTCATAGCCGACGAAATAAGCGCCGATCCCTATTGCTGCAAACCAACCTGCCAGCATGACGACGCCCCACGGCGGACCGACGCGCACCGTCCACCCCAGCCACTGCAGCGAGCCCACGATCAGGATCAGAAGAAAGGTCCGCGGCACCGGTTTTCTTGCTTTTGGGATCACCCTCACATCGTAAGCGTTCCGTATGCTCGGTGATTCCCGCACCACTGAGCAGACAGAAACGTCGCGACGCCCTAGACCGGGAAAATCTCGCCCTCGACCACGCCGTCGTCCAGCCACAGGATGCCCATCGAAGCGAAGGGGGCCCGGCGCTTCCACGTGGGACTTCCGGGATTGAACAGCAGCAACTCACCGTCGTCCTCGTTCACCGGCTGGTGGGAGTGGCCGAAGACGACGACCCGCGCGTCCGGCCACCTCGCACGCAATCGTTCTCTCCTCCCCCGGCTCGGGCCGGAGTCGTGGGTCATCGCGACGCGGACGCCATCGAAATCCACCTCGGCGGTCTCGTCCGCACCCCAGTCGCGCACGTCCCACGCATCACAGTTGCCGTAGACGACGGTCGTTGGGGCGAAGCTCTTCAGTTCATCCAACAGAGCCGGATCACAGACGTCTCCGGCGTGGAGGATGTGGTCGGCGGTCTCGATGTAGGGCCACGCGCCGGCCGGCAGCGGATACCGATTCCCCAGGGTGTGCGTATCCGCGAGCACCACAACCTTCATGCACCCAAATTTACGTGAGCCAAGGTGTTCCGGTCAGGCCGCGCTGATGGCCTTCGCCTCAGCCTCGCGCGGCTGCCCGCAGACCGGGCACTGGGGATCGCGCCGCACCCGCACCTCGGCGAACCGAGTGCTCTGTGCATCGAAGGTGAGCAGTCGTCCGGCGAGCGGCTCGCCGTAGCCCACAATCAGCTTCAAGGCTTCGTTCGCCTGAAGCGTTCCGACGATTCCCGGGAGCACGCCCAGGACACCGGCCTCGCTTCAGGTGGGGGCGAGTTCGGGCGGTGGTGCTTCCGGATAGAGGCACCGATAACAGGGGCCCTCGAACGGAATAAACGTCGATGCCATTCCCTCGAAACGGAAGATGGAGCCGTGCACCACCGGCTTGCGCAGCTCGACCGCCGCATCGTTGACGACGTAACGCGTATCGAAGTTGTCGCATCCATCCACGACGAGGTCATAACCAGACATCAATTCCCGCGCGTTCGACTCGTCGATCCGTACTGGATGCACCACAACGTTCACGTCCGGATTGAGTTTTGTCAGGGTCTCCTTTGCCGATTCCGCCTTGAGCATCCCGATCCGGTCGGTGTTGTGGACCACCTGGCGCTGGAGATTGTTGGCCTCGACCACGTCGGAGTCGACGACTCCGATCGTTCCCACACCGGCGGCCGCAAGGTACAGCAGAGCCGGCGACCCCAGGCCACCCGCGCCGATCGTCAGGATCTTGGAATCGAGGATCTTCGTCTGACC
>DASQUP010000274.1:0-6004 GCA_035641235.1 Actinomycetota bacterium | reverse complement strand
TGGGTGGCAGACAACTCTCCCGGCCGCCGCCCGGAACGCATCGCCCGCGGCGATCAAAGAGATCCAACGATCACGGAGCTCGAGGGCGAGTCGGCGCCATCCGGGCTTGTCGCTGTGAGCGGAACCGCCTGCTGATGTGTGGATTCGTCTCCCGAACCCTGCAGCCATTCGTCATCGAGGCGGATATGACCGCGTCGCCGGATGGAGGGCCGATCGCGGACGACTGCGCGCTGGGTGTCGCCGCTCTCACCGACGGTCGAATCGTCTACTCGAACGAGGAAGAAATCCGAGTCTTGCGGCTCGACTGAATTCCGTTCCGGCTAGTAGCTGTACCCGGCGGCGGCGATCCGCCCCGAGTCGTCGTAGAAGCCCAGCTCGTCCACTGCTCGTTCGAGCTGTTCATAGCCACTCGTGCGCGCAGGTACCCATCGGCGGAGTCCCTCGAGGTCGAACAGCGGCCTGGTCTCCGGATCGTCGTAGGACATTCCGAGCAACAACCGCTGGAACTCTTCAACGAGGCCGGCCGGTGCCGCCGATGTGACTGTGAAGTTGCAGTGGTCGAACGGCTCTGTGCTTGCGATCACGCTGACGCCGGCGGGTTCGAACAACCCCTCAGACTCGAAGAGCTTTTTATTCGCCATGAGAAGACAAGTTGCGTCAACCTCTCCGGCTACGAGAGCACGTGCTGCGTCGCGCTCTCCTCCGACATGGTCTCCGTGTTTGCCTCCGAGGACGTCGAAGACCCGAACCGTGAAGTCATCGTTTGGATGCAGGCCGGATGCACCGAGCGCAGCGAGGGGCAGAAGCGTTGCCTGTGGCGAGTCCGGCGCACCGACCGCAACCGTCCGGCCTTTCAGATCGGACGGATGATCGATCTCACCATCGGGCAGGGCGACGATCACCGAACGCAGATCGCAGTCCGTGTCGCGCATGGCGATTGCCCGAACCGAAAGTCCCGCTGCGGCTGCGAGCCGCCGGGCGCGAACCCACGCCAGCGGCGAGTTCCACGCCACGTCAACCTGGCCATCGATCAACGACTCGACCAGCCGCTCGTAGTTTGAATAGAGGATGTAGTCGAGCGACAGATCGTGGTTCCCGAACCAGGCTTTGAAGCCCTCCCAGATGTCCACCACCTTCGGGTCGTATGAGACTGCGCCGACGACCAGGGTTCCGTTACTCGTCATTAGTCACCTCAGAACAACGGCAGGCCGCAGATGGCTTTGCCGACGAAGTCGTAGAGAAGGTCGGTCGTTGGACCCATGACCGACATGGCGCGTGCGTCACGGAAGTAACGTTCGATGCCGGCCTCCTTGCGGAACGCGGCACCCCCGCAAACCCTCATCGCGGTATCGGTGACCTCCAAAACCGCCTCCGCGGCGGCGGCCTTCACCTCGAGCACTCTCAACGACGCGTCATCACGGCCGGTGGCCGCGGCATCCACCGTGTCGTTCAGCAGCGCTCGCACGGAATCCGTTTTGATGCGTGCCCGCGCGAGATAGGCGCGAATGGTGGGAAGGTCGGCGAGGCTCTGCCCGAGGTGCTCCAGCCGTGTGGCCGAGACGTGTGAGGTCGCTCCGCTCAGTGCCCCCTCCATCGTACCCAGCGAGACGCCGGCGTTCATGAGTTGGAACCACGGCAGAACGATGCCCATCATGATGTCGAACCCGCCCCCGTCGGTCCCGAGCATTGATCCCCGGTCAACCGGGACGTCCACACCGACCACAGGCGCCGAGCAGTTGCCACGCATGCCGAGCCCATCGAACGGCCCAGTGATGGTGAGTCCGGCGGCATCCGCCGGCACGAGCCACAGGGTGATGCCCGCATCGGAATCGCCGCTCGTCGACAAACTGGACCAGACGTACGAGTCGGCCTCTCCCGCCGACGTGATCCAACTCTTCCGTGCATCGAGCAATACCCGGTCACCTGAGAGACTCGCTGTACCAACGGGCGCCCAGAAGTGGCTACGGGAGCCCGCCTCCGAGAAGGCAAGCGTACTCACGTGTCTCCCCCGCGCTATCTGCTCACGCACGTCAGTTGGTCCGTGCGCCTCGAGCACCGCGGTTGCGGCGTAGTGCATGCAAACAACCATCGCCGACGAAGCGCAGGCGCGCGCGATCCGTTCGACCGCCACTACGGCGTCTGGGATGGCACCACCTAGGCCGCCAACTTCCCTCGCACTTACCAGGCCGAGAAGGCCAGCTTCGGCAAGCGCATCGATCGAGGCGCGGGGAAATCGAGCAGTCTCATCCACTTCCCTTGCCGCGGGCGCGATCACGTTTTCATTGACGTCATCGAGTGCGTCCAAGAAGCTTCGCTCGCCGACCATCGTCGTCATAGGTCACTCCCGTCGTATTGGGGTCTGGTTGGAAGCTACATACGCCGGCCGCGCCGAGAGCAGCGAAACGCTTACAGAATCCTGAAATCACCCGGGTCGTGTCGGACCGGTGAACCTGGGCCCCTATGCTCGCGACAGGCACGACCATTTTGAGCAGGCACGCCGGGAGGCGGTGACGAGAGGACCCCAATGAGCCGCGTTGCGATGATCGACAAGTCGCAGGCCCCCCTGCTGACAAAACGGTTCTTCGAACGAGGCGACCCCGGCGCAATCGTTGCGACCCTCGCTCACGTACCGGAGCTATTGGAGACGACGGCTCCGTTTCTCGCATCCATCTACGGTCCTTCTGCGCTGCCCCCTAGGCTCAAAGAAATCGTTGTACTTCGAACTTCTGCCCTGCAGGACTGCCGATATTGCGTCGAAACGCACACCGTGGTGGCGTTGGACAGCGGGCTCAGCCGAGACGAAGTACTCGACCTCTGCGACGAGAGAGACATCGGCGATCTGTTCGACGACGCGCGCGAACGCGCAGTTCTGGCATGGGTGGACCGCGTAGCACGGGGACCGGGAATCCCGTCCGACGGAGTGGCAAACGATCTCCGAGCTCATTTCTCCGATGCGGAGATCGTCGAGATCACGATGGTCGCCGCCGCGACGCTGATGCTCAACCGTTTCTGCACTCCACTCGGCTTGCCGACGGCGTCGGCAACGCTGGACCGGTTGTCGGAGGAAGGCCTTCGGTGAGTGCGGTTGGTGAGGCCATCAATGCCGGGCGCCTGCCCGGTCGAGTGTGGTTGTACAGCAACTACCACTGCAATCTGGCGTGCAGCTACTGCCTGACGGAATCGGCCCCGGATGTGTCGAAGCGCCGGCTAGGCGCTGAACATATGGTCGCCATCGCGCACGAAGCGGTGGCGCTGGGATTCAACGAGATCGGCGTTACCGGCGGCGAGCCGTTCCTCGAGCCGGACATGCCTGAGATCGTTGCGCGCCTGGCGGAGATCGTCCCAGTTGTCGTTCTTACCAACGGGACCCTATTCACGAGGCGCCGTCTCGAGCGCATGGCACCCCTCGGCGGTGCCGACGTCCGCCTTCAAATCTCACTCGACTCGTCGGATCCGGTCGCCAACGACACGATGCGAGGTCCTGAGAACTTCCGAAAGGTCGTCGAAGCAATCCCTCGACTCGTCGACATGGGGATCAAGGTGAGGGTCGCCAGCACACTCGAGTACGTCGACAAGGCGGACCTCTCGGATCTCTGCTCGCTGCATCGCAGACTCGGCGTCCCCGACGAAGATCACATCGTCCGGCCGATAGTGCGGCGCGGACGTGCGGTGGACAACGACATGGGGATCGATGCTGCGGCGGGAGATCTCCCTCCGGAACTGACGATCACCGCAGACGGTGCGTTCTGGAGCGCGTTCGGCCCGACCGTCCACGGCGGAAAGCTCGACACGGATCTATTGGTGACGCGAACCACGTCACCGCTTCGAGTCCCTGCCGCGACGATGCTCCGGCTCCTCGAGGACCAACCCGCAGCCGTCAACGGCGACGCGGAGTTCATATGAGCGTGATCCCCATGGGCCCGGTCGGGCTCGTGTGCTTGGAGGGGTCGTCGTGTCAACGCGGGTAGAGGAACCGGCACTGAGCGTCGGAACGAGCCGGTGGTTCGTTACCGGAGTCAGGATCGCAATGGGCATCCTCTGGGTGACGAATGCCGGATGGAAAACGCCCCCGGACTTCGGTCGCGAAAGCGGCCGGGGGCTCTTTCGCTTCACGTCGTTTGCGGTGGAGCACGAGGTCTTCGCACCGTTCGCGTTCCTTGTCAGAGAAGTCGTCCTCCCCAACTTCACGCTGTTCGGGTGGATGGTTCTTATCGTGGAGGCCGCACTCGGGAGCTTTCTCGTATTGGGGCTCACCACTCGTTTATGGGCTCTGATCGGTGTGGCTCAGGCGGCGGCCATCACGCTGTCGACGCTCAACGCGCCGGGGGAATGGAACTGGGGCTACTACATGCTCATCGCCATTCACCTGCTTCTGTTCGCCACCGCGGCGGGGCGATTCGGAGGCCTGGACGGAGTGCTTCGCCCGGCATGGGAACGGCGCAACACACGATGGTCACGGCTCTTGTTGAGGTTTTCATGACCGTTGCGCGGCGCGCCCAACTCGTCCTGTCGGGCACCGCATTCGTAGTCGGCCTCGCCGGGTTGATCGTGGCGCGCGACACGTCGTTCACGCAGGCGCGCGGCGAGGTGCTATTGGGACTGGGAGTCTCGTTCAACGTGCTCGGAGCGCTGGTGACGATCGCGCTTGCGGCGATTGCGCTTGCGGGCGCGGCTCTCCGGAATCGGTTTCTGGTGATTGTTGGTGCGGCCGGCTTCGGTCTCGCAACGTGTCAGGTGATCCTGCAATTCGGCCGCGCCGACAACTGGTTTGGGAGTCGGGGATCGAACCTTTCCTTCTGCCTCGCGGTCACCGTCGGGCTGGCCGCGCTCGTCTGGCTCCAGACCAGAGAGGACGAAACGATCTAGTCAAACCATCACCGACGTGACCTCTGCCGCGAATGCATCGAGTGCAGATGGCCCGACGGGCGGTGTGAATACCTCTACGCCGCGCAGCAGATCCGCATACTGGAGCTGCTGTTCCTCGTTTACGACCACGCGGATCGGAACGTCGAGCGTCTCGGCATAGATCTTCAGGATCTCCCGGTGATCCACGCGATCCAGGTCAAGCTGGAAGAGGATGCCGTCGGCCTTATCGACCTTTCCGCAGGGCTTGCCCTGGAGGAGCGGACATGCTCCGGCTTTGTGGGGACCGGTGCAGGTAATGACGGGAAGCTCAAGCCTCTCCAGCCACTCCTGCTCCCAGGCAAGCTCTTCGGGATCCGGGCTTACATCAAGAATGACTGGTTCGCTCATCTGAGTCACCTCCTACGTCATCGTCCTCAGAGTGGCCCCGCAATCCGGACAAAAGAAGTGCTCTTCGGCCCTGGTCCGGAGGTCCAACGGCCCTGAGTCCGGGCGCCACATCCTGGCCGGGCTGCAAGTCCGGTGTGCTCCGGGTCGTCCGGCCCTGGCGTATCGGACGCGGGCGGCGCAAATTGGGTCCGAAGACAAGGAGGGAACCGATGAAAATCGCAATCGTTGCGTTGCTGGCCGTCCACGGCCTCATTCATGCGATCGGGCTGGCGGGCACGTGGGGCTGGGCGGAGTTTCAGGGCGCGTCCCAGACTCCGACCAACATCATCACCGCTCGGCCCGAGGACCCGATCGTGCGTGTGCTGGGCACAGTGTGGCTGCTGGCTCTGATCGCGTTTCTGGTGGCGGCCGTTCTGTTGCTGGGAGACAGCGCCGCGTGGCGTCCCGCGGCTTTGGCGGCAGTCGCAGTCTCGATGGTCCCCATCGCCCTGTGGTGGGAGAACGCTCCGATGGGCGCCGTTGCCAATGCGCTTGTCGTGGCCACAGTGATCCTCGCGCCGAAGCTCGACGGCGTAGCGGCCTGAGCAGCGGGCAGTAGGACCCTCGAAAGTCGCGTACGGGCCGACCATGGTGCCCGGCCGGAGCCGGGGGTTCGGTAAGATGCTCGGCGCCGGGGCGTTAGCTCAGCGGGAGAGCGCTTGCTCGACAAGCAAGAGGTCACTGGTTCAATCCCAGTACGCCCCACCACAAA
>DASQUP010000273.1:0-2461 GCA_035641235.1 Actinomycetota bacterium | reverse complement strand
ACCAATTCGCGGTCGGCGCCGGCGTTCAGCAGGTACTGCCGCGTTCCTCCATGGCGCGCCTCGACCTCGTGGAGGACGGTGGCCATCGCAGAGGCCGGGGTCACGGAGAGCCGTTCGCGGCGCCGGCGTTCGTCCTCGTCTCGCGCCGACTCGATCCAGTCCTGGGTTGCGGCGCGCAGGTTCTGGCCGCTCAGCGCGTAGTCCTCGGCGATGTCTTCGATCGTCACACCGGCCAATCGCAACAGCAGCGCCGACACGAGGCCGGTTCGGTCCTTGCCGCCCATGCAGTGAACGAGCGCTCCGCCCTTCGGCGTCCCCACGACCGCATCGACCGCAGCAACGAAACTCGGAGCGAACCGCTCGAGACACTCGAGGTATCCCGCGCTCCTTGCTGCCCCGGCATCGGGAGTCGCGTCGTGGATCATGTCGATCTCGCGCCACGGCTCGGTGTCGGGTTCGGGAAAGAGTGGGATGTGAACGATGTCGACGGGAAGCTCGTGCGGGGGATCCGCGGCGAGTTCAACATGCCACCGGAGATCGATGATCCGGCCGATGCCGTAAGAAACGAGAGCCGCCCATCCGACGTCGCTTAGTTGTCGAACGCTGTCGGCACGGACGACCGCTCCGCGGCGAGTCGTCCCACCGTCGGCGGTGGGAAGCCCTCCGAGATCACGCACATTGAGGCAGCCCTCCCACGTGAGGGCACGGCCGTCAAGCGGTAGCGACATCTGCGAGAGGGGGTACCGGCGTGCACATCAACAACCATTCTGCACGCGGCGGGCCCGTCCGTTGAGATCCGAGAAAATTGACGGGCAGTCCTTGGTCTGGTATGTCGACTTTTAGCCGTCGGAGAAATGACGGGCATTTCCACACGGGGGGTGGAAATATGGCCGATATCGAGGCGCCGGGTCGGGCCGGTCAACCGGGTCCCGGTCTATCCGTTGGCGTCAGTCGTCCGGATCTCGAACTCATGGATCTGCCGGAGCCCGAAGAGGTATTCGGAGTCCGGCACATCGGACGGAAGGAGATCATCAAGTTCGCGATTGGTCCCAGTCTCATCGCGCTGGGAATCTCAATCGGTAGTGGAGAGTGGCTCCTCGGCCCGCTCAACATCGGCACCTTCGGATGGGCGGGCCTGGGATGGGTCATTCTGGTTTCCGCACTGCTGCAGGTGTTCTTCAACGTTGAATGCGCTCGCTACGTCACGGCCACCGGCGAGGTCCCGGTCGTCGGATGGGGACGCGTACCTCCCGGCTTCAAGCTGTGGGTTCCGCTCTCGGTCTTCATCTTGTTCTTCGCCTTCATCTGGGGCGGCTGGGCCGCCGGAGCAGGACAGGGACTCTTCGCCCTCATCAACGGGCGGCTGCCCGAAGAGGCCGACCTCACGTCACAGAGGTGGCTTGCGATCGGGCTTCTGGCGCTTGTGTTTGTGATCACTGCTCTGTCGAGGCGTGTGAGTAGAGGCCTCGAACTCGTCAACTGGTTCCTGGTCGGGTCCATCCTCATACTCCTACTGATCGTCGACCTGTTCCTCGTTCCATTCGACCTGTGGTGGGAAGGGATCAAAGGTTTCTTCACGTTCCAAAAGCCACCCGAGGGCATCAGCGCAACGGACCTCGGAGGACTTGCCGGATTTACGGCCCTGGCGTCGGGATTGAACTGGTACGTGATGAGTCACTACCGCGACAAGGGGTACGGCATGGGCCACCGCATCGGCTACATAGCGGGACTTCGCGGTGCGAAGCGCGAGGTCCAAGCCGTAGGTGTCACCTTCCCCGATGACGAAAAAAATGAGCGCATTTGGAAGCGGTGGTACCGGCTGCTCCTAATCGACATGTGGGGCGTCTTCTTCATCGGCGCAATGTTGGGAATGTTCCTACCCACGATCCTCATGAGGCGCGCCGTTGAGCTCACGGGCGAGACACCCGACTCGGCCACCGTTCCCACGTTCGTGGCCGGTGCGATGGACGCTGAGTACGGGCGCTTCATGTTCTACGTGGCCCTGCTGATGGGGACTTTCATCTTGTTCTCGACTCAGCTCGGAATCTTCGAGGCGCTGATTCGAAACTTCACCGACGCAGCAAACGGAACGAGTTCACGCTTCCGTCAGGCGGTCGCCGGTGATCCACGTCGGTTCTACTACCCGTTCATGATCTTCGTGTTGATCGTCATCGGCATACTCTTGTTCCAGAGCCTCCCGGTGACGTTGATAAACACCTCGGCGAACATGTCGAACCTAGGTGCTCTCTTGTTCCCGTTTATGTTGATCTACCTCAATCGCAGACTGCCGCGGGCGGCGCGTCCAAAGTGGCACCACACGGTGATCCTCCTATTGAACTTCGTGTTCTTCGGTTTCTTCTTTCTGAATTTCGTGTTCGAGCAGATCACGGGGGACGCGCTGGTGACGTTCTGAGCCCTATTGCCGTGCTGTCTGCGCCGAGCTGTTGAATCAGATAGCTAG
>DASQUP010000272.1:0-10087 GCA_035641235.1 Actinomycetota bacterium | reverse complement strand
CGGGCAAACAATCACCCGCGCATCAGCCGAAAGCCGCCTTGCAGCTTTCGCCGCGATCGGCCTCGACCAGTGGAGGATGCGCGCATGGAGTGTCATCCGGGGTGCGTACCTGTCGGTCGACGCGGTCGACGTAGAGGTCCTCCAATCCCTGATCTAGCCTCGTCTCACTCCATCCCAAGTCAATCTGCTGGTTGCGCTGACGGCGATGGTCGGGGCATTGTACGCGTAGGCTGCCGGCCGCTACCCGCGAGTTGGGTGACTGAGCGATACGTGGGCGCCGTATCTGACGATGGCAGAGGGCATCAAGCTCACCGCGCAGACTTTTACCGCGGACGTCAGCATGCTGTCGTGCTGCGCGGCATGAGCAGACGGAAGCTCCGGCTAATCGCGCAATGCCCAGGGAGTTATTGGCTGGTCTCCGCGGAAGAACCCGGTTGAGCGTTCTCGATGCCGCGGAGCATGAGGTCGAGCCCCAGCTCGAACTGCGCGTCGGGATCGGATTGGCCGCAGAAGACCTCGGCCACCCCGGCCAGCTTGTCGGGAACACCCGGCCGCAGCAGGTCGCCGACCCTCGGCGCGCAGCCTGGTCCACCTATGCCCCAGCTCACTTCGGCCAGGGCCGAACCGAGCGCGTACGAGGTGATCGTGCGCAGCAGGGCATATGCCTGCGCCTGTGGAGCGCCACCCTCGATGGCGGCGGTGATGTGGGTTTCGACGAGTCGAAGGGCGGGCACGGGCATGACCTGCTGACTTGTCATCAGCGGCGCGGCGTACGGGTGCCGGCGCACGACGTCGCGCAGCGCATGGGCGAACAACCGAAATCCATCGCGCCAGTCGTCGGTTACCGGGGCGGCGCCCTCGACCTCCGACCAGAGCAGCTCGACCACCCCGTCGAGCAAATCGTCCTTGCTCGCGACGTAGTAATAGAGCGACATCCCCCTGACGCCGAGCTCGGCCCCGAGCTTGTGCATGCTGAGCGCGTCGGCGCCGTGCGTGTCGATGTACTGAAGCGCCGCGTCGAGGATCCGGCGCCGGCTCAGCGGCGTGCGCTTGCCGGCGGTCGCGCTGGTGGTCGTCACGCTTGACATCTTACACCATAAGAATTAGCCTCGGCCAGGTAATCTTATGCCATAAGGGGGAAATCTGATGAGCGAGTCACGGGTCACCGTGAGCGACGCTGCGGCGATCGAACTCGACGGCCTCACCAAGAGATACGGGCGCGTTACAGCGGTCGAAGAAGTGTCGCTAAAAGTCCCGCCCGGTCAGATCTTCGGGCTCCTGGGGCCCAACGGTGCCGGCAAGACCACCACCATCAAGATGATTGCAGGACTGGTCACCCCAACGTCGGGGACGGCGCGGTTGATGGGCTACGACGTCGGCCGGCAGCGCGGCCATGCGGTTCGGCAGATCGGCGCGGTGCTGGAGGGCTCACGCAACGTCTACTGGGCGTTGACCGCGTGGCAGAACCTGCTCTACTTCGGTCGGCTCAAGGGCCTGCGTGCCGCCGAGATCAAGCCGCGCGCGGAGGAGCTGCTGCGCGGCCTCGAGCTCTGGGGCCGCAGGAACGAGCAGGTCGGCGGTTTTTCTCGCGGCATGCAGCAAAAGGTCGCCGTTGCCGCCGCGCTGGTTACCGACCCGGCCATCGTGCTGCTGGACGAGCCCACGATCGGGCTCGACGTCGAGGCCGCCCGCACGGTGCGGCAGTGGGTGGTCCAGCTCGCCCGCGAGGACGGCAAGACCATCGTGCTGACGACGCACCTGTTGGCGATGGCCGAAGAGCTGTGCGACCGCGTGGCGGTCATCCGGGACGGTCGCATCATCACCGACCTCCCCACCGGGGAGCTGCTGGCCCGCTACGTCGAGGACCGCTTCGAGGTCGAGGCGGCCGGGAAGGTACCGGCTTTAGTCGGTGCCCTCCCGGAGGCCGCGGGGGTGGAGTCGATCGACGGTCGCACCACCATCGAGTTGCCATCGTCCGACCAGGACTCGCTTCACAGGTTGCTCGCCGAGCTGCACGCCGCCGCGGTGCCCGTTCTCGGTGTTAGCCGCGTCCGGCCGAGCCTCGAGGACATCTTCGTCCGGCTCGTAGGTCGGGAGTGACGGTGGCCACTGCATCCCTTCCCCGCGTGGGGGTCGGCACCGGCGCGCGGATGGTCGGCAACGAGACCGGCAAGGGCCTGCGCGTGATGTGGGTCCACAAAGCGCCGCTCGTCTTGCAGACGGCGTACATGATCGCCTTCTACTGGGTACTCCAGTTCTTCGTCGGCGGCGGCCGATTCGTGCCCGAGCTGGTGGCCATGACGTTCGTGGCCTATCTCGCGTACATCGTCAGCTACATCGCCTTGTTGCGGATGGCGGGCGGCGTGCTGGAGGAGATGTTCACCGGCACGCTCGAGCAGAGCCTGCTCAGCCCGCTGCGGCCGTGGGTGGCCTCGACGGGACGGCTGGCCGCAGCCCTGGCCGAGGGCCTGATCACCGTGGCCATCGTGACTGCGTTCTATCTGGTCCTCTTCTTCCTTGTCGTTGATGTCGAGCTGACCTGGCGTACTTCCGCGCTGGTTCCGCTTGCGATCACCCTGACCGATGTCGGCGGGTTCGCGTTGTTCATCGGCGGGGTCGCACTGATCGTCAACTCGATCGGCGCAATCATCCACGTGATCCAGGGCATCGTCATGTTGCTGAACGGGGCCCTCATACCGGTGTTCGTGTTCCCGACGTGGCTTGAGCTCACGTCGAAGGTCTTCGTCCCGACCACCCTCGGCATGGACGCCAGCCGCAGGATCCTCACCGGCAGCGAAACGCTTGGTCACGTCTGGTCCGACGGCACGCTGCCGTGGGCACTGCTGCACGCGGCCGTGATGCTGTTTGTTGGCTGGGCGGTCTATCAGGCCGCCATCCGCCGCGGCCTGCGAGAAGGGAGGCTCGGAGCATGAAAACTCGTGCCAATTCGCTCCGCCGGATGGCCACCGCCGTCGGCAACGAAACCGTCAAGGGCCTGCGTCACGGTTGGGGCGAACGGTTGCAGATCCTGATCGAGCTGCCGCTGTTCGTCATCTTCGTTCTGCTACTCGGTTACACCGTCGGGCAGGGCGAAGCCATCGCCGAGACGGGCCGGGTGGACTGGGCGCTCGACCCGCGGCACATGACGTGGCTGTTCGTTGGGCTTGCCATCTTTGTCTACACGTACCTTCACCTCCAGAAGATGTTCTGGCGGCTGCTCGCGGAGATTCAATCGGGCACATTGGAGCAGACCTATCTCAGTCCGCTCCCGTCCTGGGTGCACGTCGTCGGCGGCCGAGTCCTTGCCGCGATCGCAGAGACGGCGATCGTGGTCGCCGTGATGTTCGCCGTCACCAGTCTGATGGTCCGCCTCGAACTGAACTGGCGGCTGGACGCGCTGGTCCCGGTGGCGCTGCTAATCCTGGGAGCCGCAGGGCTCGCCCTGATGATTGCTGGCATCACCCTGATCTGGAAGCGCATTCAGATGCTCAACGACCTCGTCTTACTGGCGGTGTTCTTTTTCAGCGGTGCCGTGCTGCCGCGCGCCGAGATGCCCGCGTGGGCCGAAGCGGTCGGCACGCCCCTGTTCATGACCCACGCCGTCGCCGGGGTGCGCACAGTCATGCTGGACGGCCACTCACTCGCGTGGGGCGGAACCGGAGGCCTGGGATGGATGGTCGGTTCCGCGGCCGCTTGGTTCGTCGCCGGCCTGGCCGTGTTCCGCGTCTGCGAGCGCCTCGCAATGCGGCAGGGCAGCCTGTCCCACTTCTGAGCACGGCTATCCGGGGGAGCAAGGATGGAGCGACTCTCGTCGACTCACAGACGGCCTACGACAAACGGCGCTATTGGGTGTCTCGGCCACGACGCCGAGATCCCGGACCGCGCCGCCGCCACTCGTACACGGAGAGGGGTCTCCGGCGGGAAGCGACTGTTCGATCCCGTGCGGCGCGTAGCGGTAATCGCATATCACTCATCGCCACTGGTTGAACCGGGATCGAACGATGCCGGCGGCATGACGGTTTACGTGCGCGAGCTCGCCGCTGCACATGCCCGCCTGGGAGTGCACACCGACATCTTCACGCGCGCCACCGGGACGGAGCCACACATCTCTCGACTCGGGGACGGGGTGCGCGTGGTGGCAATCGAGGCGGGTCCTCGGCATGCGCTGCCGAAGGAACGCCTCCCCGCGCACGTGATGGATTTCGTCGATGAGGTCCGGGAGTTCGCAGGCGGCCGGCGCAGCGAATACGACGTCGTTCATTCCCACTACTGGCAATCGGGCTTGGCCGGAACCTCACTGGCGCGCGCGTGGGGCACACCGCTGGTGCACTCTCCCCACACGCTCGCGCGAGTCAAGAACGCTCATCTCCCACCCGGAGATGTCCCCGAGCCGATAACCCGGATCCGGGGCGAGGCGGAGGTGATCGCGTACTCCGACATGCTGATCGCCTCCACCGAAGACGAACGGCACCAGCTCGCGCGCCTGTATGGGGCGAGCCGCGATCGCCTGACGACGATCCATCCCGGCGTCGATCACGATCGGTTCCGCCCCGTGGACCGCGCTGCGGCGCGCCGGAAGCTCGGGCTCGACTCGTCGGAACCGGTCTTGCTCTCGGTTGCGCGCATTCAACCTCTCAAGGGCCTTGATCTGGCCGCTCGCGCACTCGCCGAGCTCCGCACCGTCATGGATAAGCGGGCCACTCTTCTAATCGTCGGGGGGCCGAGCGGATCCGCGGGCGAGCGGGAGCGTCACGCACTGCAGAGCCTCGTCGCGCAGCTCGGACTCGGCCGCGGAGTGCGTTTCGAGGGTCCCCAACCCCACGACAAACTACCCACGTACTATGGCGCCGCCGACGTCGCACTCATCTGCTCGCACTCGGAGTCGTTCGGGCTTACCGCGCTGGAAGCGCAGGCATGTGGCACCCCGGTTGTCGCAACCGCCGTGGGGGGCCTGCCCGAGGTCGTGAGGAGCGGGCGCTCCGGGTGGCTGGTGACCGATCGCGACCCATCGCTCTTTTCTCGCAGGCTCGCAGAGCTCGTTACGGACGATCTCCTCAGGAGCCGTTTCTCAGACGCCGCGGTCGACGCGGCGCGGCTGTTCTCGTGGGGGCGAACCGGCGCTGCGGTCCTCGAGCTGTACGACGGTCTTGTTATGGAGCGACCGCGGGAGGCTTGCACATGTTGACTGCCTGGTTCTAACCCTTACCGGTTGTTGTCACCGGAACCGGCGAAAGAACCTTCGCACGTCTCCGATCACCAGCTCGGGTACCTCCATAGCAGGAAAATGTCCGCCGCGATCGAACTCCGACCAATGCACGATGTTGTGGGTTCGCTCGGCGATGCGCCGCACGGGCAGGAGGACATCTTTGGGGTAGAGCGCCACGCCCGTCGGCACAGTCAACGGCTCGTTCGCTCGAAGAAGATCGCGGGCGGTTTCTTTGAAGAGCCGGGACGAAGAGCCGGCCGTCCCGGTCAGCCAGTAAAGCATCACGTTGGTGAGCATCTGATCGCGATCGACGGCATCCTCGGGCACCGTCGATGAGTCGGTCCACTCCTTGAACTTCTCGACGATCCACGCGAGTAGTCCGACGGGGGAGTCGGTGAGCCCATACGCGAGCGTCTGCGGGCGCGTCGCCTGGATGAGGGCGTACCCCCTCTGATCGCGCCGGAAGCGCTTGGTGGCCTCGAGACGTGCTCGGTCATCTTTGGTAAGGCCGTCGAGCTCTGCCTCATCCCTGGGCGGCAGCGCGAGGAGTCCGTTTACGTGCACGCCCACGACGCGGTCGGGATGAAGCCGGCCCAGTTCGGGAGCGAGCAGAGACCCGAAGTCGCTGCCGTGCGCACCGTAGTGTTCGTATCCGAGCCGAGCCATCAAGACTGCGTACGCCGCCGTGATGCGCTGCAGATTCCACCCCGGCTCATGCGTCGGACCGGAGAACCCGAAGCCCGGGATGGACGGCGCGACGACATGAACCGCGTCGGCCGGGTCGCCACCATGAGCGCGTGGATCGGCGAGCGGCCCGATGATCTCGGTGAACTCGACGACCGAACCCGGCCATCCGTCGCTGAGGATCAGCGGGAGCGCGTCGCGCTCGGGAGACCGAACGTGGATGAAGTGGATGTTCTGGCGGTCGATAGTGGTCGTGAACTGAGAGAACTCGTTGAGCCTCGCCTCCTGCTTGCGCCAGTCGTACGAGTCGCGCCAGTACGCGGCGAGTTCCTTGAGGTAGCCGAGGGGGATTCCGTAGTCCCAGCCGACCCCCGGCAGTTCGTCCGGCCACCGGATGCGATCCAGCCGGTCGCGCAGGTCGTCGAGATCGGCTTGCGCAACGTCGATGCGAAAGGGCCGGATCGCTACTTCCGTATGAGCTGTTGTGCACATGGAGTCACCTTCCTTGGCGATAGGTCGAGCGGGAGCGAAGCGCAATGCAAGGTTTTGAGCCGTCTAGGGCACGGGCGCCTCGTCCGCGCTCGCGGTCTGGTTTGTTACAACCGCAGAAGCGCCTCGTCGGTAAGCCGTCCAATTTCGAATGCATCCTCAAGGGAAATCAGGAAGGTCCCCGGATGTTCGGAGGTCCATTTCTTGCCCGCGTCGGCATCCACAAAGAAGTGGACGTAGTGGCAGAAGCTGGTGACGACGTTTGCGTCAAACGGGCGGCTCGGCTCGAGGAAGGAAACGACGACCCCGGGAGGCTCGACGGCCTTTACGCCGTCGGGCCCTACGCGCAGCGAGATCTGCCGACCGGTCGTAGGACAGCGCGACTGGACGGCGAGCGTCGCGTCGAGGCGGCGGGGAAGAAAGAGCGTGTCCCATGCGCACCACGCCCACAGATTGCGTCCGTCCAGAGCGAGTTTGTGAGGCGGCATCTCGACCACCGTCAGGCCCCAGAACCCCACGACGCGGCCCCGGTTGTCGCGATGGACGCCCGGCCAGCTTCTAAGCCGCGCCTCGATCTCTGATTCGGACAACTCGGTGACCGCTACCAACTCCTGAGGCGCGACCGGTTGGCCTTTGCCGAGCTCGCGGTAGAGGGCAAGCCAGATGCGTTGGTCCAGCTCGGTTAGTTCGGGCCGCGCACGGTTGATGGCATTAGCGAGCGAGTCAATATCCTTTGCCATCGCTACCTCCCTCGAATCAACTGGTAAACCGGATGATGTGATCAACATCGCGAAGGCGAATGGCATTCCCCCGAATTCCAGAAATCCATTCGCGCATTCGGGGGGACCTATGCCCCTACGCGTGTCGAGACTTCTCAGACAGCAGATTTTCCAGCGCGTGTTGGGTGACAACGCCCATCAGCCGGCCCTTGTTCGTGGAGATGATCACGGCCGGGACGTGTTTTTTCCTCATGCGTTCCAGCAGGCCCTTGGCGGGTTCGCTCGGGCGCACGGTTGTGGGACCGGGTTCCATCACGTGTTCTACCGGTGCATCGGGTGATCCAAAGATGTTCTTCTTCCGCATCCTGCCGAGGATGATGTCGTGGTCATTCAGTATCACGCAGTAGTCGTGGGGCACGGTGTCGAGTTTGTGTGACGCTTCCCCGACCCGATCCCCGACGCGGCATGTGAGCACCGCCTCTCGATCCGCCACCGCGCCGGCGAGCGCCGAATAGGGCCCCTTTCCTTCGGTCGGCTGCCCGTGGGCGATCCAGTCCATCTTGCCCTCCGCGAAGTCGTAGACATCGGTAAACCCCATTGCTTCGAGCTGCCACGCAGCCCGCGGGCTCATGTCTCACTGGAAATCCCAGCAGTAGACGACTACGGGGCGATCATTGCTCAGTTGGGCGGCGGACCCCTCGTCGAGCGTCTTCAGGGGAATGTTGATCGCGCCCGGCAGGTGCTCCTCTTCGTATTCCCGCGCCGGGAGAACCTCGACAAGCTGGGCGCCCTCGTCGAGCAGCCGGCGCATATCTTCGAATCCGATCTCCTTGGGCATGTGATCGCCTCCCCGGTCTTGTGCACTAATCACACGGTTGACCGGTTGATACCACAGACTTGGACCTGCAAGTAACGGAGATGGGCATTGTGGCGGCTCCGGAATACACTTTCCCTGCCTGTGTTTAACCTGGTTAACCAAATTATGCGGACGAGTGAGCAAAGGAGCGCCCAGGTTGCCTCAGGGACGTCCCGCGATCATCGAGCTCGTACCAAAACCCCTACCGGACACCGAACTCGTGGCGCGGCTGTTTCGTGCGCTCGGTGATTCCACGCGCCTCAGGATCCTGGACCTGTTGTTAGAGGAGCGCGAGCTGCATCAGATGGAGATCGTCAGACGTCTCGGCGCAAGCCAGGCGCGCGTATCCGAACACATGGCGTGTCTGACATGGTGCGGGTTCGTCGAAACACGCACCGACGGGCGTAAGACCCTGTACCGGATCGCCAACCGTCAGGTGCGCGGCCTGCTTCAGCGTGCGACGCGCTTCCTGGAGCAAAACGAGGCCGCGATCGCGTCATGCCGCGTAATCGATGCCAAAGAAAGTGACGTGTGATGGCGAGCTTTCGGAGCGATCCGTTTATCACCTGGCCTGCGACTGCAGAGAAAAGGAGTAGTGACGTAGCGCTTCAAGCCGTCAAAACTAGCGCAGTTGATCTGTCCACCCCTACGCTGCTCCTCGTGACGTCGCGTGCCATACCTGAACCCGTTCATGTGGAGACCATCATGCTCGATGGCCTGTGGCGCGTGCCGGCGGGGGAGAGCACCGAAGGAGGTCGCCGCTACCGCATCGCGTGGTTCGATCCCCCGTTTCGACCCCCGCTCGAGCAGACGACTCAGGCGCTGGGAATCTGTTTCACCGCTCATCGCGAGGCCCTCCTTGTCACCTGGGACGGTGATCACTGGAGTCTCCCAGGCGGAACGGTGGAGCCCGGCGAAACGTTAGAGGAGACGCTTGCTCGCGAGGTGTGGGAGGAGGCGTGCGCGCGCATAGTGACCTCGAGGTACATCGGCTGTCAGAGAGTCGAGGAGCTCGACGATGAGGGCGCTTGCTATTACCAGACGCGCTTCTGGGCGCGCGTGGAGCTAGACGACTTTAGGCCCGAGCACGAGATGTCCGCTCGAAGGCTCGTTTCCCCGGAGGATTTCCTGGAAGCCCTTTTCTGGGGCGAGGAGGTGACCGCCGGTCTGATCCTCGACCGCGGACTTGCTATCGAGGCGCATGCAGAAGGTGCCGCACGTCCGGGAGGATAGAAGGCGGCGCGCGACCACACTCTTGGTCGACTGAGACCTACCTTTTGCGACGCGAAGGTTGCCAAGCAACAGATGCGAGTCAGCCGGCAAGAGGGAGATTCGAAGACCAACCATTGGTCACGGGCGATTCAACTCCTCGACCGTCCGCGCGCGAGCCCTTTGAAAGTCGACATCGAACCTCGACAGTATCTGGGCTGCGACCCCTTCTCCCTCCTTCAGTAGTCCTAGGAAAAGGTGGCTCGGAGCCACACGCTCATGACCAAGGCTTTTCGCCTCAGCGCGCGACAGTTCAATAACCTTCTTGGTGCGGGGCGTGAATGCCAGGTGACTGGCTCCCGACATAAGGCTAGCGTCGCAATCCCTCATTAGGCGGCGCAGGAGCCTCGGCCGCCGCCTGGTCCGCATGGCTGTGGCGTACCGCCCTCGTGCAGCACTTGTCCGCTCCAACGCTCCAGGCCCGAACGCCTCCTCCGTGCGCCTGCGCACTTCGTGAAGATCGATCCCGATAGCTTCTAGCGCGGCCTGATCCGGTTCCACAAGTGGTCCCATCCCGATGATCTCTTTGACCGACGTGCGCACCGCTTCGCGATCAAGTCCGAGGCGCGTGAGTACTCGACTGGCGGGATTTTGCCCGTGCCCGAATAGGCCAAGCAGCAGATGCTCCGTGCCGAGATAGTTGTGCCTCAACGCGCGGGCCTCGAATTGGGCCCGCGCTACCACCTCGCGTGCGTCCTTGCTGAAGTTATCGAACACATCTATTTCTTTCGTCTGAGTATTCGGCGGCCTCCGTACTTCTGGTGAACGGCTTGCTTGCTAACTCCGAGTGCCGCCGCGATCTCCTGCCACGACCACCCAAGTGATCTCGCGTTCGCCACCTGCAGTTCCTGGAGCTCTTCGACA
>DASQUP010000271.1:0-23813 GCA_035641235.1 Actinomycetota bacterium | reverse complement strand
TGGTGGCGGCGCGCAACGGGCGCGCCGGAGGCTGGCTCGACTAACACGTTCTTTTCTTCTGTGACCGTCTGGTAGACGCCTGGAGAAGAAAAGAACGAGATCGACAAGGGGGCCCATGTGGGAATGGGCCCGGCACGCTCGCAAAATGGGTCCGCGGGCCCTGCTTGCCGGAGCGGCGCGCCGCGACAATCGATCCATGGCTCGAGTTGGGGTGCGCGACCAGCGCGGTCAGACTGCAGCCGAATACCTCGGCGTATGGGTGCTCATCACCCTGACGGTCGGCGCGCTCATGGCCATGAACCCCGGCGTCGGCCAGGTCATCGGGGACGGATTGAGGGCGATCGTCTGCCGCATCGCGGGCGGAGACTGCGGCGGCCCCGAAGTCGACTCGGCCAACCCCTTCCTCCCCACCGAGCCGTGCACACGGACCCGCTCGAGCAACAAGGTCGGCGTCGACGTGACGGCCTTTTCGATCAAAGCAGGAGGAACACTTGAAGTTCGGCGCGAGCTCCGATCGGACGGCACGGTTGCCGTGACGATCCAGGGCTCGGGCGAGGTCGGTGCGGAACTAGGGGTCGGCGCCGAGGGGAAGGTCAATCTCGGCGAACGACTGTTCGGCGAAGGCGGTGAGGCGAGCGCGAGCCTCACCGGAGAGCTCACCGGAGCCCGCACGTGGATCTTCCCGGACGCCGCTGCAGCCGACCAGTTCATCTCGGACGTGTCCCATTGGGCGATGCAAAACGCCACTGCCACCGGCGTCCGAGTTGCCGGCGGACCCGTCGGCGGATGGTTCGCCGAGCAGTTCTACCGGAACGTAATCGCCGACAAGGACGACTACCAATTCCCCGGCGCCGAGGAGACCTACTTCAAGGGAGGTATCAACCTAGAGGGCAACGCAGGCGTGACCAACCTGAGTGCCTACGCCGGTGTCGAAGGCGCACTCAGGGGGGCGCTCGGCGGCAAGTACAACCACAGGACCGGTGACATGACGCTCTTCTACGAAGTGAAGGTCGAGGCCGAGGGCAGCGCCGGACTGAACGTACTCGCCGGAGGAGGCGCCGGTGGGGAGGGCACCGCTCTCGTCGAGCTAACGCTCGACCGGAATGGGAACCCGAAGAGCATGACGCTTACGGGCACGGGGAAAGGGTCCCTGGAGTTCGAAAACGTTGGCCACTGGAGAAGCATTGAGGACATCACGGACGGCCTCAAGGGCGCGACTATCGAGGCCGGAGTCGAGGACACGAACACATGGGAGTTCAGGGGCCAGCTCAACCTCGACGACCCCGAGGCCCGTGCCGCAGCTCTCAACTGGCTGGCGAGCACGACGTCTCCCGCCAACCCGAATGCCCTCCCCGCGTCTCTGGAGCTCGCCCGCCAGCTCGACGAGAAGGGAATCCTGACGATCAACGAGTACGACGGAACGGATCTGAACTTCGGCGGGAACCTAAAGGCTGCCGCCGGGATCAAGTTCGGAATAGGGGGAGGGTACGAGGAAACGGAGTCACAGCTGGTAAGCGCCCGATACCGGGAGCCGGGAACCGGCTTCGTCGACATTCCCGGCTGCCTCTGATGGAGACATTATGTCCACGATGAGGCTTGCCACAATCCTCTTGGTGGCGATACTCGTCGGCGCGGCCTGCACGGAGTCGGACGGGGACCGCGAGCCCCAGGCGGAGCGCGAGACAAAGGACGCGGAACCCGTGGAGGTGTCGGCTCCGCCCGGATTCAGCATCCACCGCGGCGAGGAGTACGGGTTCGTGTTTCCCTCCGACTGGACGCCCGTACCGGGCGGCGGCACGTACGTCCCCGGCGCCGATATGGAGATCCTTGGCCCGGAGGGAGACCTCGGGCTGCCGCCGCTCATCACCGTGTACCGCGAAGAGGGCTTCAAGGGTGACTTCCAGCGCTACCTATTCACCTTCAACGGCGAAGCCTCCATCGCTCTCCCGGACCGGACTGTGATCCGCAACGAGCCGGCCGCGGTCCCCCAGTCGGTTGAGGCACGGGTTATCGAGTCCGAATACACGCTGCCGGGCCTCGTGGAGGAACCCGGGCCTGAGGAGACGGACAAGAAACGCAACGAGAAGGACGAGGACGAGGAGGCCGACGCCACCGAGGAATCGGCCGACGCCACCGAGCCGCCCCCCGGTACAGTCACGATCCGGCAGGCCGACATGTTGGTGCTGACGCGCGACAACGTGACCATCAATCTGAGGGCTGCGGCGCCAGCCGAGGAGTTCGACCAGTTCTCCGAGATCTTCACAACCGTGCTCAATTCTTTGAGGGTCCGGCCGCCGTCGGTGGGTGACGCATGAAGCGGCCCGGTGTAATCCGCGGCATCGTGACCGGCGCGTCGGTTTTCGTGCTGTCGACGTTGATCTTGTCGATCGGGGCAGGAGCTTCGCTGAGCGACGCAGAGGGTAGGCCGGCCGAGGGTCTAGCCACCTACTCGTATGTGAACGTGTTTCTCTCCTCGCTGCTCGGAGCGATCGCAGGAGTGTGGCAGGCGGCACGAGCGGATCTTGCCGCGAAGAGTGACGCGCTGATCGCGGGGCTCGCCGGCCCCGGAGCGGCGGCCGTTCTGCTGCTGTTGTTTGGGGCCTCGGGATGGTCGCTGGGCGAGATCCTCCTATCGGTCGCAGCGGTGGCCGCCGGGAGTGCCGCGGGCGCGGGATTTATGGCGCGCCGCCTCCGCTACGTGCCGACCGACTGAGCGCGCGCCCTTTCTGTCTGCCGAGTGATTCGATTTCCGAACCACTGGCAGACAGAATGGCCTCAGGCGCGCCCGCGGGCGCGCCCCCCGCGGAACAACTCGATAGCGGAGCCGCCCAGGGCGCCGGCCACGAAGAAGGCAACGAACATCCCGACCGGAAGCTCGTCGTCACCGCCGGCCGGCGGCGCGGCAGAGCCGGTATCGGGGCGCGGCTCCTCGGTGTCCTCAGGAGTCGGCTCGGGCGACTGCTCCTCTTCCGGCGTCTCCTCCTCAATGGGACTTGGCGATTCGGTTGGAGTCGCCTCCACCGGGGTTCCCTTAAGCGTGAATTTGAGATCGACGTCGAACTGGGTGCGCGGGCCGTTTCCCATCGTCAGAGCTATGTAGTAGAGACCCGGTTCGGTGTAAAACCTCGATTCACCCACGACATCTCCTGTCAACCGGTGGTTGGTCCGCCCGATCCACACGGAGAGGATCGATATTTCGCCCGGAATTTCGTCACGGTTCGGCGTGTGTACCCGCAGGTCCGATCGAATGGGCGATTCATCGGTGGTCAGGTGACTATTGATGATCGCTCGCGCATTGAGTTTCTGCCCCTCGAGTACCTCGATCGCATAGAAGAGCTTCTCCTTGGGACGGATCGTGTCGCGGTACCTGCCGGCGGTCACAATGGGAGCGTCGTTGAAGCTGCCCCCTCCCTCCACCGGCTGCGCGCGCTGAGCCGCGACAGGAGAGGCAAGCGCGCCGACGAGAACCATGCTTAACGCCGCCCGTGCTCCGATCATGCGCCCACGCCCTTGCGCAGGCGTCGGGTGAGCAGTGCACCCAGCGCCGCGCCGGCGATGAGCGCCATGCCCGAACCGGCCACCACTACAAGCGCGTCGTCGTCCGCCGCGGGAGGATCGGCTCCCGATGCAGACGTCGGATCATCGCCGTCGGAGGAGTCGTCGCCGTCGTCGTCGGGCGCCGGGGACGCAGTGGGGCTCGGCTCTGCCGGCTCGCCGATAATGTCTACGAGGAGCTCAACTGGGAGTTCCTGATCTGCAGCCTCCCCCTCGGTGTCATCTCCGAGCTCCAGGCGGAGATAGTAGGTTCCGCCTTCTTCGAAATGGAACTTCGAGCCGACTTCGGGAGTGAGGATCGCGCCGGAGATCGTGGTCGGTCCGGCGTGGAACATGAGCGTCGCCTCGGCCGTGTCGTCGAGTTCCGGAGTCACGACGACGCCACGCGCATCGCCGACGTCTTCCGAGCGGGGATCGCCGACGATCGTTATCGAGATATCGACTGCCTGGCCCTCGGCCAGGTCAAACGAATACCACTTCTCTGAGCCGGGGGTAATCGAGTCGGTGTACTGGCCGGGGAGAAGGGCCGGGGCGGCCCCGTAACTCGGAGCTCCGTCTACCTCAGTTCCGACGGTCTCATAGGCGCGAAGGGCGCGGATGGACAGTCGCTCCAACTGTTCTGCCAAGTCGTCTGCCGATGGAGCATCGACGTAAGTGCCCTTGCCCACGCGCGCGATGCACTTGAGTTCTTTGCGCGCTGCCGCATCGACCTGGAAACCGACCGTATCGATCCTCAGGTCGATTCCTTTGGCGACGATTTGCTTGGCGATCTTGCACGGAGGTGGAGGTGCACACGTATCGATTCCGTCCGACACCAGCACGATGGTCTTCTTTCCCTCCTGCGCCTTCAGATCGTGCGCCCCTTCCAACAAGGACAACCCGATCGGAGTGAAACCCTTGGCTTGATACGAGCGGATTCGGGCTTTCATCTGTGGACGGTCGAGCTCGCCGACCGGCTGGATGAGCTCGGTGTCCTTGCATCCCCGCCGCTTGTCCGTGTTGGGAATGCGATGCCCGTAAACGCGCAGCCCCACAAGCGAATCGTCGGGCAGGGAATCGACCACGCGGTTAAGTGCCTTTTTCGCCGCCGCAATCTTGCGTTGTCCGGTCCCGTCGGGCCCGAGCATCGAGCCCGAAGAGTCGAGTATCAACAGGAGCGCCGGTTGAGGTTCGTCTTGGTCCTGTGCACCGGCTGGTGTGAACAAGGCGCCGACGGAGGTGGAGATTGCGACGGCCAACGCCGCGACCCCCCGAGCGCTTACCTCCACCACACCTGCACCTCCGCTAGAAAAACTGGTTCTCCGCGGCCCCCTGCGAACAAACTATGTTGCGCCCCTTTTGTCCGGGCGTATAGCGCGCAACACGTCTGTCCGCGCACACGGGCCTGAAGGTCCAGGCCCGTGTATCAGATATTCAGCTACTCGACCAGAATAACGTCGAAAGTGACAAAAGACGCCACCCCGGCGAGTCCGCCGAAGGCTCCCCCTTGGCCGAGAGGCCCTCCCCGACCTGCGCATTCCGGACCGCTCGATATGGAGAAGTGGAACGGGTCGTCGTCCGCACCGGGGAACGGCTGGCACAGTCCCACTCGAGCCGCGACGCGAGCCAGCTCCCCGTAGTTCGCCGCGTCGATGGCCATCCCGTAGTTGTGGAGGGACCTGCCGGGCGCAGCCACACGTCCTCCGGGATTCGCCGAACTCGGTATGGAGGCCTGGCATGCATATGTGCGGAAGCCGTCGGTGATCGACAGCGGATGTCCAAGGAGCGCCTCGGCTCGGAGGATCGCGATCTTCATCTCACGCGAAAGGTTCACGGTATCCGCGCCGACGTTGCACGGCTGGCTGTGCATCAAAGACGAGTTTCGCGGGACGTCTACACCGGCGTCGTCCGCGAGGCTCCTCAGCGCGCCGGGGCTCAATCCTCCACCGGTGGCCGACAGGATGCCGCCGCCACCGCCGCCGAGGCCGCCCAGAGTGTAAAAGAGCCGCACCTCTGCGGTTGCTTCGGCAGTTGCCGTATCACCTTCGAGGCCCATCGAGCGGGCGCGCTCTCCCGTCAGGCCGCGGTTCATCCGGACATCGACGTGGACCTGGTACCCCATCTGCCGGCACCCGGTCATGGTGGCTCCGTTGCGTGCGACGTATGCGGCTGCGGTTGCGCAGACAGCAGCCTGGTTGACGAGATCCGGGTCCGGATAGCCAATTGCGGCGGTGATCGCTATGAGCTGGATGCGCATGTTCTTTGCGCCCGCGAGAGCTCCGGCATCCGCGGCCGTAACGCCCTCTGCCCTAATATCGGTCGCCCGGCCGACCTGCAGAAGCATGATCCCGATCGCAAGGAGAGCCACCACAATGACGAAGAGGGCCGGCATAACCTGACCCTCTTCGTCGCTACGGAGTCGTCTGAGACGCCCCATCTCGGTTGTCTTTCTTAGCCGCCGCTGCTGAAGATCTTCTCTGCAAGCTGCTCCAGGTAGTCCGCGATCGTCTGGCCGAGCTGAGTCTGTGCCAGCAGCCCGATGATGACTGCCACGACAACTACGACCCCGAGGTACTCCGCCGCCGTCTGTCCGGCCTCGTCTGCGACCGGGCGACGGGCTCGGTCCTTGAGGTCCTCGAGCGCCAGATATGCCCGGATCATGGCCTCCTGC
The DNA here is from genome assembly GCA_035641235.1 of Actinomycetota bacterium. Taxonomy (GTDB): domain Bacteria; phylum Actinomycetota; class CADDZG01; order CADDZG01; family WHSQ01; genus DASQUP01. Next base: position 17,608 of record DASQUP010000271.1, on the reverse strand, counting down.
ATCCGTCCTCTCCCTTCTGTCCGTCGCTTCTTTATTAGTTCCGGCCGATCCCCTCGACCCAGCCACAACGTTAGAAAAAGGCGCTCCGCCTACCCAGGGCCCGAGGGCCCATTTGTCCTGTTGGGAGGGCCCAAAATCGTCCTGGGTCCCCCGGACCGGCCGCCCGGCCGAGAAGGGCGCCACCGAGGGCGGAGAGGAATTGCGCGGAGAGGTTCGCAACAATGGGCCGCTCGGGGCGGCTCGATGTTGCAAACCTCCCGACATCACACGCGCCCCGGAGCTCCGGCCACGCCGAGCCACACGGCGATTGCCTCGGCGCGCGTGGCGACGCCGAGCTTGGCGTAGACGTGGTTGATGTGGTTCTTGACGGTCTTCTCGCTGATGAAGAGTTCCTGAGCAATCTCCTTGTTGGCGCGGCCCTGAGCCAGGAGGTTCGCGATCTCACGCTCCCGCTCGGTCAGGCTGTGCGGGCCCTCATGGGTCTCGTCGGGACCACGGCGCAAAGCGTCGAAGACCATCGTGACGACCGCCGGAGACAAGACGCTCTCTCCGCGATGGATGTCCTTCACCGCGCGCTCGAGTTCTTCCGGCGCGAAACGTCCGTGGACGAGATAGCCGGCCGCTCCCGCGCGGATCGCACCGGTAACGAGATGCTCCTCCTCGGCATACGTCAGCATTAGAACTTTCGAGTGCTGGGCGATGCGACCGGCGGCCTCAACCCCATCCATGACCGGCATCCGCACATCACACAGGACCACATCGGGCGCCAGCGACGTTGCCAGTTCCACGCCTTCCCGACCGGTGGAACCCTCCCCGACCACCTCTATGCCTTCGGCCGCTTCGAGCAGACTCCTGATTCCGCCTCGAATGACCGCGTTGTCGTCGACGATCAGAACTCGAATCACCTACGCCCCCTCCCCGTCCGTCACAGGAACCTTCACGGAGACCACCGCCCCCTGGCCGGGCAGCGACTTGACGTTGAGATGACCTCCGATGCGCTCGGCGCGCTCTGCCATACCTATCAGCCCAAAGTGCCCGGCCCTCTGTATCGTGGGCAGGGCCGCGAGATCGAAGCCCCTGCCGTCGTCGGCCACCTCGAGCTGCAATTCATCCCTCTGCTGGAGCAGCGTCACTCGCACCTTCTCTGCCGTCGCGTGCCGCTCGATGTTGTGCAACGACTCCTTGAGGATGCTGAGGATTTCCCATCGTCTCTCCGGGCAGTTGCAGTCGACGTCCCCAAGGTCAAGCGCTACGGGAGTTCCAGACTCCTCGGACCACTGGCCTACAAAAGCAGCCACCGAGTCCCCAAGGGACGAATCCGGTATGTCGAGCCGCAGATCGCGGATAAGCCCCCGCGCCTCTGATGCCGCTCGCTGGGCCGCTTCCGATATCACGGCGGCCTCCCGTTGGGCGCGGTCGGGGTCACCGGTGATCCACTTCTTGAGCGCCGCAGCTTGCAAACCGATTCCATGGATGCTTTTGGCCAGCGAGTCGTGCATCTCTCGTGCAATCCGCGCCCGTTCCCGTTCAATGGCCGCTGTGCGCGCCGATGCTGCGAGTGCCTCCTCGGCCGATTTCTGCGCCTCGATGAGCCGGCGCACGGCTGCACCGGCGACCGCGCTGATCGGATACAAAACCGGATATCCGACGAGTAGCTGGAACCCCTCTATCCCATCCCGCATCTGGGCGCGTGGGGCCAGCCCAAAGCCGTACATTGCCAGCAACAGCACCGAGAAGACCGCCGCTCCCGGCACGCCGTACAGCACGCCGCTCAACAACGACGTCCCGAGCGTGAAGTAGAAGAACGGACTCTCGGGTCCTATCACACTCAGGATCAACATCGTCAGAATCAGGTCGGCACCCAGAAACGCCGGGTGGCGCAGAAGCAGAGGACTGAAACGATGCCAGTAACGCAATGGAAGGAACGATGCCGCCGTCGCGAGCATGAGGGCCACGAGCAGCGGTGACTTGTTCCCGTTCTCGTAGCCAAGCGAGAACACCGTTATCGCAATGACGATCAACCGGAAGTTAAATACGAGTTTGCAGAGCGGAGCGAGGCGCTCGTTGATTTCACGTCCGGTCCGCGGCGAAAGCCACGCTCTGCTATCCACCGAAGAGGCTCCCGAAATCGATGTCGGACCCGACATACAGAGCCACCACGATCAACAGCATGGCCGCGGGCACGATGAGCAGCGTAGTGACGAGACTGACGCGCGGGGCAGCTCGTGCAGCCCGCCGGCGCGCTTCTTGATGAAAGGCGCGCCGCATGTCGCCGGCAAGCTCCGACAGAGCCTGAGCCAGCGGTACTCCCAGCTCCTCCGCTTGCAGCAGCGCGGTGACGAAGGTGCTCAGGGATTCCGATTCATTCCGTCTCCGCAGCGCCTCGAAGGCCTGCCTCCGGCTCGCCCCTAGGTCCATCTGCCGGAGGGACGTCTTGACCTCATCTGCAAGTGGTCCTCCGAGTGCATCCGCGACGCGCGACATGGCCGGCCGAAAGCCGACTCCGGCGCCCACAGTGACTGCGAGGATGTCGAGGAAGTCGGGAAGGTCCCGGTCGATCTGTCCCTGCCGCCTGCGTGCCTGGCCGGAGATCCAGATGTCCGGCCACAACCACCCGAGGATCACAAGCCCGGCGAACACAAACCACAGGCCGTCGAACAGGAAGAAGACCCCCGGGAGTCCAAACAGAACGATGTAGGCGGCCTTACGTCCGGCGTAGCCCTCGATCGTGGTTGGTTTACCCGCTGCATCGAGTTTCCTCCGTACGGAAGCTATCTGGCGCTCCCCCATCATGCGCGTGGCCCGCGGAGCGAGGTAGTCGCTGAGCCAGTCGATCAAGCGGAAGATCAAACCGCGTTCGGGCGCGTCGGCCTCATCGGTGGCGGTGGTCTGAGCGAAACGGCTGACGGGACCTCCGTCGCGCGTCATCGTCCAGCCCTTGACCGCCAGCAAGTAGCAACAAGTCAGAGCGATTGCGGGGGGCAGTGGATTCACCGCGCTACACCTCGATCCTCGTTGTGCGTCGGATCAGAACGAATCCGAGGAAATACAAGGATCCGGCAATCGCCAGCGCCACTTGTCCAATTAGCCGCGACGCCATCTTTTCGATGACACCCGGACTGATGAGGTTCAGCACGACGATGCTGCCGACACCGAGCAGGGCAACGATCCACCCGGTGAATACGGATCCCGCCATCAAGGTTCGGACCTCTCGGTGAAGGTCCCTTCGAAGATCCAGTGTCATCGCCATGTCCTGAAGAGCTCGGACGAGATCACCGCCGGAACGCTGCTGGATGACGAGCGTACTGATTAAGACGCCGACCTCCCGCGAGGGCATACGCTCCTCGAGGTTGTGCAGCGCTCCTTCAAGCGATTGACCTAAGCGGAGTTCTTCTGCAACCAGACCCATCTCCGTCCCCGCGGGTTCATCCAGCTCATTGGCCGCCATCTGAACGGCGGTGGTAATCGCGAGTCCGGCGGACGATGCATTGGAGAGGATCCGTGCAACCTCCGGAAGTTGCTGGACGAACTCGAGCTTCCGCTTGTTGCGTTCCCTTTCCACCCACATCCAGCAGAACCTCATGCCCGCCGCAGCTCCGATCAGTGAGAGCAGCGGCGGCAGGACTATGTCGGCGATCAAGAATCCGACCAGTCCCACACCAGCGGCAATCAAAAGAAACTCTATGGAGTTAAAGGGCACACCGGCGGAAGCCAGCTTGACCGAGAGGCGGTGCCCCCACTGTGTTCGCCTGATTCGGACATCGAGTCTGTTCCTCCACCGGCTCGCCTTCGACTCCGCAACGTCGAGTGCACTGCGCTTCGCGACCTCGGCCTGCTTGGCCCACGCCGACGCGTAGAGCCACAGCCCCAGAAGGCCGACGACGGTCGTTGCAAACATGAGAGCGACGGTCGTGCTCCACTCGCCCAGCTGGAACTCCATCACGAGGCCTCTCTTTCCGGGGCCTCGGGTTCTTCTCCGCCACTACCAAACTCTTCCGGTACCTCTTCGCCGGCGAGGACCAGGCGCCGCAACAGCGCGGGCGGCATCCTGAAGTGCCTGCGCCGACCTGTGACGACGCGCTCCGGGCCGATGGGGTCAAACTCGAATTTGCTAATCGTGGCCAGCCGGAAGGTTTCCCGCCGCCGGGATGCAACGGCGGCGACCTCCACCACGCGCCGAGAACCGTCGATGTTCCGCTCCAGTTGAACGATCACGTCGATGGCACTGTTCACCTGATCACGCAAGGCTTCGAATGGAACGGTCAAGTCCGTCATCGAGGCCAGCGTCTCAAGTCGCATGATTGCGTCTTCCGTGGAGTTGGCGTGGACGGTAGCGATCGAGCCTTCGTGTCCTGTGTTCATCGCCTGAAGCATGTCTAGCGTTTCCGCTCCGCGTACCTCACCCACCAGAATGCGGTCCGGCCGCATACGGAGGCTGTTGCGGACAAGATCGCGGATCGCTACCTGGCCTTTGCCCTCGACGTTGGGGGGGCGAGATTCAAGCGAGATGACGTGCGGCTGCTGAAGCTGCAGCTCCGCCGAGTCCTCGATCGTGATTATTCGCTCGCTTTCCGGAATGAACGCCGAAAGCGCGTTCAACAAGGTTGTCTTGCCGGTGCCCGTTCCGCCCGAAACGATGAGGTTGAATTTTCCCCTCACGCACGCGCCAAGCAGGCTGCGAATCGATTCGTCGATCGTCCCCAGATCCATGAGCTCGTCCATGGAGAACGTCCGTGGGAAACGACGGATCGTGATCGAAGGACCATTGAGTGCCAGCGGAGGGATGATCACGTTGACGCGCTCCCCACCGGGAAGCCGCGCATCGACCATGGGGGATGATTCGTCTACGCGCCGGTTGACTGCCGAGACGATGCGATCGATCGTCTGGTAGAGCTGTGCTTCGTCGGCAAATCGGGTCTTGACCCGTTCCAATTTACCGTCGCGCTCGATCCAGACCTCGCCCGGGCCGTTGACCATGATCTCTGTGATCGTTTCGTCCGCGAGCAGCGGCTCGAGTACCCCCAGGCCGAGGGAGGCGTCGACGATCTGCCTAACCAGCGAGGTCCGCTCCGCGTTGGATAGGACGGGGCCCTCGCGTGTGAGCAGGTGCCCGACCACACGTTCGAGACGGGCTCGCCGCTGCGTCGGCGTGAGCTTCGCAAGCTCATTGAGGTCAACCTCATCGAGGAGCTTCTTTCGGTAAACGGAGATCGTGCCCTCCCCGTCGAGGCGCGCGGCGGCGAGAAGCTGATCCCGGTCGGCAGCGATTCTGTCCCTTAGACCCATCGCTGCCTCACCATGCCGGCAGCGTGGCGCTGCGGCTGACCTTCAGCGCATCGGTCGTGAGGCCCGGAAGGATGATCGGAACCCGAACGGTTACCCGCGCCGTCTCTCCGGCGAGCGTGACGCTGGAGCCCTTGCGCATCCATCCCGGCAGAGCGCTCCAGCCGGCGTCGGTGTTGGTCGCGCGGCTGGCGGCGCGCGCGGCGTTCTCCGCCGATGTCGCGCACGTCGCTGCGAGGAGGATCTGCCATCCCGCCAGTGCAGCGATCGCCATCAGGGGGAAGATGCCGAGCACCTCGACCGAAGCAGCACCCGATTGGCTTCTGCTAATACGCGTCACAATCCGACACCCCCTTCGATGACCGTTCCCGCGCGAACCGAGATGCGGATGTTGGTCGCGAGACCCGGAACCAAAGCCGGAACCTTCAGCGTCACGATCACGGAGTTGCCTCCTTGCTGGACACGCATGCCCTCTCGCCAGGCAGGAAGCACGTCGTCCGCTGCAGCCGCGTAGGCGCTGTTTCCGACTGCTAGCTCCCGGGCTCCCTCGCGGGCGGCGTGTCCCGCCAAGACGAATGTGAATCCAACGAGAACCGTCTGCCACAACAGCAGGCCGATCAGGCCGATCAGAGGAAATACGCCCATGGTCTCGGCCGCTACCTGGCCCCGCTGACCCCGAAGTGCCAGCCTTCGCCGGCCGGATCGCATGGGCAGGACGTTTACCTCCTGGCCGAGTTTGACGAAGGCATGACGGAGCGAGCCGTCCTGCAGACGGTCGGGAACGCCCGTGTTGGCGGCGGACTCAAGATCCTTGAACGCAGCAGGAAGAACCACTTTGGCAAGAGGAGCGGCCACGACTTTACGCACCAGGTCCGGCTGCACCTCGAGCGACTTGTTGACGCGATTGACGACAACCTTTACCTGATCCGTCTTGCGCACCTGGAGGCGTTCCCACAGCGCAGTAAGCCGATTGGCGGCGCGCAGAGCGGGGACATCCGGCGTCGTTACCACGAGGACTTCATCGGCCATCTCCACCGCGACTGCGTTGGCTTCGGTAACGATCGTCCCGACGTCGACGATCACGACGTCGAATCGGAGCTTTATGGCGCCCATTACCTGGCGGGCGACGAACGCGCGGACCTCTTCGCCGTGCTCTCCCTGAGCCGGCGCCAGCAAGACACGAAGTCCGGACGGGTGGACGTAGAGGGTCTCCTCCAACTGGCGCGGGGACAGGTCCTCGGCGACTTCGAACAGGTCGACGATGCTGCGCCGGTGGTTGAGGTCGAGCAGTATCCCGACGTCGCCCGCTTGCAGGTCGAAGTCGACCAGGCAGACGGATCGTTGAGTGCCGCTCTTCGCCGCCTCGAGCGCGAGGCGTACAGCCGTCGTCGTCGTCCCGACGCCGCCCTTTGCACCGGCGACGGCGATCATCACTCCTCCGACACCTGCGGCTTCGTCGCTTGCCTCACCCGCGATGCGCTCGCGCACCGCCTGGGACCACATGGATGCACTCCGGATTCCGGCTTGAATCTCCTCAAACGAGAGAGGCATCGCCAGGACGTCGCGAATGCCCGAATGAAGTGCGGCCCTCAGAACCTCCGGAGTTCTCTCGCGCACTATCAGGACGACTCCAAGCCCCGGATAGCGCACTCCGATATCGCGGGCGAGCTCCATGACTGGCAGGGGCCCGATGTCTTCGTGAAGAAGGACACAATCGATGTCGTGCAGTCCAAGTGCGGAGATAAGGGCGCCTGCGTCCGCTATCGAGTCGACGATGTGATGTTCCGAGTCCTCCGCTATAAGCGTCGAAGCCTCGCTGGCCAATCCGAGATCGGGTATCCCGAGCAGGAGTTTGTAGCTCATTGCCCGTTGTCCGTCACTCGCTCGGCGTCGGCAAGTTCCTCCTTGAGGCCCTTGGGAATCGGGCCCTGCAGCGTCGCTGGACCACAGTTCGTAGTCGGCCGCAGGCCCCTGTCGAGATCCTCAGGCGCAATGAGGTCGAGGCGAACGGTCGTCGCGAAGCTTTCTGCTAGAAGCAGCCGGCTCACGAACCAAGGGCGGATGCTGAAGGTGACCGGTACGACCTTCTGTTCGATGAACTGGCCGGGGTCGTTGGAAGCGGGCGCAGTCACCGGCAGTCCGACGTCGATGATCCTCGCTTTCGGAACAACGACGGCGCTGCAGGCTTCCGGCACCATCTCCGCCTCTTCCTCGTCTGAGACTGCCGACCAGAGGGTCTCATCGGCCTTGAACGTCGCCCAGATATCGACGAGATCGCCGGAGACGATCTTTCCGCCGACACCGGTCTCCGCATCGACGAGGATGGCGATTTCACGCTCGCCCGGTTCGATCGCAGATCGGGGCTCGAACATGCCCTCTTGCAGGTAGACACCTTCAGGGATGTTTGCCGCAGCAACGAGACCGGTGGGGTCGAAGTTCGGGGGGAGGACCTTGTCCGAGGCCCACCGCTTGGGAATGAGAACCTGCTCCACCTCCGCAGCCGCGAGCGGCTGGTTCGCCTCGAGCGGCTGGACGAGGCGGAGCACTTGTATCTTGTCTCCCACCTCACTCCTCACGTCCGATACGTATTGGGACACGGACACGAAGACCATCACCGCTCCCACGACTGCGAGAAGCAGCAAAAGCACGCCACGCCGCTGACGGGGATTCACGAGGCACCTCCATCGTTTTGTCCGAACGACCGCTCAAGTGCGCAGAACGGGCACCGAGTTGTGCCGATCAATTCACCGCACCACTTGCACAAGCTGCGCGACAAGCCCTGCACCATCCGGCGGGCAACCACCGGGACATCGATTGGATAGGCAACCGCTTCGACGAGCCGCGAGGTGCCCCACCAGCGAGAGCCGCCTGGCGCAGGTCCGATCTCTTTTACGGGCGGATTGCCCAGGCCCGGAGCGACGACTTCTCTCACCCATTCCGTGTCGCCGCTGCCGTGTGCAGACACAGCAAGGCTCATGGGCCTGTACGAAGTAGGGAAGGGCATCGATCGGTCCTTCGGAGTAAGCCTTTTGATGTGAGGTTCCGGCTGAAGGCTCACGCAAAAAACGGTTGGCGGCCACCACGAGATGACATGCTGCGCGAGAGAGGGGGATGGTTTGTTGAGCCCCGCAACGCTTCCCATCCACGTGTAGATGATGAGCTCTTGCTCCAGTGCGGGGAGGCCGGCATAGAGCATGCCGGCGGATTCCGCATGGCCGGCAACTGCACCCGCCAGTGATGTCAGTACTGCACCGGCTAGCGGCGGCAGCTCGGTGGCATAAACGGTGAGGGAGGTCGCATCCAGTGCGGCCTTGACCGTCTCCAAGCGCTGCAGCGCCGGCTCGGAATCCCAGGCAGGAATGACTGCGATCACGTTTCCGCAGCTGTCCATCCCGGAGGCGACGGCGTCGACAATCGCACCAACGTCGTCGCGGCCTGGCTGGCCGGGGAAGGCGGTTACGGTGCCTTGACCGGCTACGAAGGAACCACTGCAGAAACCAACGGCTACGATCTCGGCAACCCGGCGGCGAACGCGTTCGTCGTCTCCACCCGGAATCACACCGGCCCGCGCCACGGACTCGCGCCCGGCCTGCAACGTCACTGAGCCCCCTCCTGACGTTCCTCACCGGCGGTTATCGGGTGCTGGCGTCACCCTGGCCGCACATGCTCACTCCGCCGTAAGCTTGTGTTGCCCGCTTGCACTGGTCGTAAACCAGTACCCCCGCCGGACTCATCCCTCCTGTCTGCTCTGCACCTGCCTAGTTACGACAACACATCGTTGGCTCCTGCACGCATAGCGCAACCGAGCAAGGAGTGGCATAAGACGAGGCACGACAGATGCGAGCCCCTCGCCCCTCCACGGGGAGCCCAGGCGAATCCGTAGCGTTCCAAAAACTAACAAAGTTCGCGCCATATGTCTCGCGTCGCGCGCGCTCTGTCCCTATTGTTCATGTAAGCCTGCCGGGCTTGGTCCGCTTGGCGCCCGTCCGCTCCCCTTTGTTGGGTGAAAATCCTCGCGCGGAGAGACCTCCGTACACGAAGCGACAATCCTTGTCGTTCTGTGTACACAGGTTCGGCTCGTCAGCCCGGGTGCGCCTACAAGGTTGCGTACGCGCGTACCGGGAGGGTTCCCATTCCCCGAACCTTCACCGGCACGGCGCTGAATCGGAATCCCGTTGCCGGAAGAGCGGACAGATTCGTCATGTGCTCGCAGATGGGAATGTCGGCTGCCAGGAGGGTGGAGTGAACCGGGCGCGTCCCGTCGTCCGTGTCGTCGATATTGAGGGAGTCGATGCCGACAAGAGCCGCGTTCTCTTGGGTCAGATAGAGCGCGGCATCATCGGTTAAGAAGGGGTGGTTCTCGAAGTAGGGATCGGTCCGCCAGTGCCGGTCCCACCCCGTATGCACGAGCACTGCTTTGCCGCGGACGTCATAGGGCAGCAGGTGGGTGCGGTCTATCGCCCTGGCAGCGCTGCCGGCGACGTTGATGACAACGCCATCCAAGTCCGCCAGGCGCTCGAGCGACAGCCCGGCCAGGTCCGTCCCGTCGGAATAGCGATGAAACGGGCTGTCGACATAGGTTCCCGTGTTCGAGCACATGTTGATCTGCCCAATCACAAATTCAGTGCCCGGCGCATAGTGGGACCGACTGTCCTCGCGGCTGAGGAAGTCACATATCACCGGCGCAGGCAGACCGCGGTAAGTGATCATGCCGTCCTCGACCGTGTGGCTGAGATCGATCCTGGTCCGAGCGTCCGGATCGGCTCCAGTAGCAGCCCTCGATTTCTTGTGTCGCTCGAAGATGATCTCCTTGTTGAGGATGCGAACCGTTCCCACCATAAGCAGACCCATGTCCCGAATGAGATGGGCGGCAAGCTCGTCGTCGGCAAGCTCGTCATCTCCGATGTCGAGGCGGAAGTCCTGCCCCTGAAGGGCTCCGCCGTTCGAGAATTCGATCTCGAAATCGAATTTGACGCGCCGGTCGCTTGTATCCACCATGCCTCCTATATCCGGATGGGCGAACACTACTTCTGAGGCTCCGCCGTCGCTTAGCGAAACCTGTGTACCTGAAGCGACAATCCTTGTCGTTCTGTGTACACAGGTTCGGAGCGGTTAGAGGTCGACGACCCGCTCGGGATGCGCGTAGACATTGCACCCCTGCTCGCGCAGGAAGCCGATCAGCGTCAATCCGAGTCGCTCGGCGGCGCTCACCGCCAGGCTCGACGGAGCGGATACCGCACACAGGACGGGAACGCCGGCCACCGCGGCCTTTTGAACGATCTCGAAAGACGCCCGTCCCGACACCATCATCAGTTGCCGGCCGAAGTCCGGCGCGCCGGACAGCAGCGCATGCCCTATGACCTTGTCTACGGCATTGTGGCGACCAACGTCCTCACGCATTGCGACCAGGGTTCCGTCGGCCGTGAACAGCGCGGCAGCGTGCAGCCCGCCGGTCGCGTCGAACACGCGCTGCGCCGATCGCAAGGACTCCGGAAGTCCGGCAACGACATCGAGGGTCGTCTCGGGACCGCCGTCCATGGGTGCGCAGCGCACCTCAACGTCGTCCAGTGACGCCTTGCCACAAATTCCGCAGCTCGACGTCGTGTAGAAGTTCCTCTTGAGAACCTTTGCGTCGAAGGGTGCGGAGGTCCGAACGGTGACCACGTTGTAGTTCTGGTCGGCGTCGAGCGAATCGCAGTAGCTGACCTTCGTGAGCGAAGATGGGTCGAGCAGACCTTCGGTAAATAGAAAGCCCACAGCGAGCTCGAAGTCGTGGCCGGGCGTACGCATGGTCACCGCCACCGGACCCGGTTCGTCTGCAGGCCCCCCGAATCGGATCTCCATCGGCTCTTCCCCGGCGAGCTTGTCCGAGCGACGCCGCCTGTGGCCGTCCCGCACTTCGATGATCTTCGTACGGGCGACGGGTCGCCTGCTCTTCGTCGCATCGAGCATCTCCCCATTATGTCTCCCTATCGTTGGGTAGGCTCACAAGGACGGAGCCAATGGGGGCCGGACCAGCGAGCTGGGAGGGGAAATGGCCGAGAAAGACGTTGAGAGAACCATTGAGGCGCTCCTCGAGGAGCGCCGGACTTTCGATCCGCCGGCCGAATTCGCAGCACAGGCAAACCTGAACGACGCCGCCGTATATACGCAGGCCGAGAAGGATGCAGACGCGTGGTGGGCGGCAGAGGCCGAGCACCTCGACTGGTTCGAGCCGTGGGAGACCGTGCTGGAGTGGACTCCTCCGCACCACAAGTGGTTCATAGGCGGCAAGCTGAACGCCGCCCACAACTGTCTTGATAGACACCTCGATCAGAATGGCGACCGCGTCGCTTATCACTGGATCGGCGAGCCGGGCGAGACGAGGACCATCACCTATTCCGATCTGCACACCGAGGTGTGCCGCCTGGCCAACGTCCTCAACGACCTCGGCGTCCGCAAGGGCGACCGCGTCGCCATCTACCTACCCATGATCCCGGAGCTGCCCGCGGCGATGCTCGCGTGTGCGCGAATCGGCGCGCCGCACTCCGTCGTGTTCGGTGGGTTCTCGGCCGAATCATTGAGGGATCGAATCAACGATGCAGAGTGCAAGGTACTGATCACCGCCGACGGCGGCTACCGGCGAGGTCAGGTCGTGCCGTTGAAGCAGAATGCCGATGAGGCGGTAGCAGGCTGTCCCTCAATCGACCACGTCCTCGTCGTCAAACGCACGAACGAGGACGTGGCCTGGACCGACGGACGGGACCTCGACTACGGCGAGCTGGTTGCGGCCGCGGGCGCCGACTTCCCGGCCCACCCCATGGATGCAGAGGACATGCTCTACATCCTCTACACCTCGGGAACGACCGGGAAGCCGAAGGGGATCGTGCACACGACCGGCGGATACATGACGGGCGTGAGCTCGACACATCGCAACATCTTCGACCTCAAACCGGAGACCGACGTCTACTGGTGTGCGGCCGATATCGGCTGGGTAACCGGCCACAGCTACATCGTCTATGGTCCGCTCGCGAACGGTGCGACGTCGATCCTCTACGAAGGTGCTCCCGATTTCCCGGACAAGGACCGGTGGTGGTCGATCGTCGAGGAGTACGGGGTCACGATCCTGTACACGGCTCCCACGGCGATCCGGACGTTCATGAAATGGGGCACGGACTATCCGGGGAAACACGACCTCTCGTCGCTGAGGCTGCTCGGCACCGTGGGTGAGCCGATCAACCCCGAGGCCTGGGTTTGGTACCAGGAGTTCATCGGTGGTGGCAAGACCCCCGTGGTCGACACGTGGTGGCAGACCGAGACCGGCGCCATCATGATCACTCCCCTCCCGGGGATTACGAAGCTTAAGCCCGGGTCCGGAACGACCCCGTACCCGGGGACCTTTGCCGATGTCGTCGACGAGCAGGGCAACTCCGTAGGCAGGGGCGGAGGTGGTTACCTCGTCCTTAAGCGGCCGGCTCCTGCGATGTTCCGAACCATCTTCGGAGACGATCAGCGCTACAGGGACACGTACTTCGCGAAGTACGGAAACGAGACTTACTTCCCCGGCGATGGCGCCAAACTCGACGAGGATGGGTACTTCTGGCTCCTCGGTCGCGTGGACGACGTCATGAACGTGGCCGGACACCGCATATCCACGTACGAGGTGGAATCTGCCCTGGTCGACCACAAAGGAGTTGCCGAAGCTGCCGTCGTCGGGCGAAAAGACCCGCGCGAAGGAGAGTCGATCGTTGCATTCGTAACGCCGAAGGCGAGCGTGGACGGCAACGACGAGCTCATGCGAGACCTCCGCGAACACGTCGCCCGGGTGATCGGCAAGATCGCTCGGCCGCAGTCGATCGTCTTCACCGATGACCTTCCGAAGACCCGTTCGGGCAAGATCATGAGGCGCCTGCTGCGTGACGTCGCTGAGGGCCGCGAGCTGGGAGACGTCACGACGCTCCAGAACGCTCCCATCCTCGACGAGATCCGAACCAAGGCGGACGCCCTCACGGGAGGCGACGAGTAGAGAGGCCACCAGGTCACAGAAGGGCCCCGGGATTTCCCGGGGCCCTTTTGCACCTGTTGCCGTTTAGACCACTTGCGGTGCTACTGGGCCTGCTCGATCTGCACGAGCAGGGTCTTGGTAAATGCCTCGAGGTCGTCGGGCTTACGCGACGTGATGATGTTGCCCTCCTCGACGACCTCCTGATCGACCCACGTGGCACCAGCGTTGATCAGATCGGTGCGCAGCGAAGGCCACGACGTTACGGTCTTCCCCTTCAGGAGATCGGCCTCGGCGAGCATCCAGCCGGCATGGCAGATCGCCGCCAGTGGCTTCCCGCTGGTGCCGATCGCCTTGGTCAAGGCCACCATGCCGTCATTCAGACGGATCTTGTCCGGTGAGTATCCGCCCGGGATCACCAGTGCGTCGAATTCGTCTGCTGAGACGTCATCGATTCCGACCTCGGTGGTAATTGTTTCCTTGCCCTTCTTGCCGTCCAGCTTCTTACCGGCCTCGAGTCCGATGATCACCGGCTCGTGTCCGGCTTCCTTGACCCGGTCGTACGGAACGCGAAATTCCGAGTCCTCAAACATCTCATCCATGATGAACGCAACTCTGGCCACGGTTGCACCTCCCACTGAATAGCATTTGGGTCGGTCCCCGTTCGAACGGAGTTATTTACCCGAAATGAACTCATGGAAAACAATCGACTTTCCGGTCGAGCTCCCGCTCGAGAAACGAGGCGAACATTGGGTCGCGCGCGCAGGCGACCGCCAGCTCCGCTTGTCGAATCTCGACAAGGTCTTCTGGCCCGACGAGGGCTACACAAAGGGTGATTTGCTCTCCTACTACTTCAACATCTCTCCGGTCATGCTCCCCCATCTGGAGGACCGGCCGCTGACTATGAAGCGAATGCCCAACGGAATTCATGGAGATTTCTTCTACGAGAAAAATGCCCCCGTCCACAAGCCGGACTGGATGCCGACGATTCCCGTGCGAGCCGACAACAACACCAAGACCATCAACTTCCTCACCGTACGCGATGTAGCGGAGCTACTGTGGATTGTGAACCTCGGGTGTATCGAGTTCCACCCCCTCCACGGGAGGGGTTCCGACCAGCGTCATCCCAGCTACGCATTCTTCGATCTCGATCCCTTCGAGCCCGCGGGTTTCGACGAAGTCAAACACGTGGCGGCGCTGATCAAAGTGGTCCTCGACCGGCTCGAACTTCGTTCGTATCCAAAGACCTCAGGCGCGACCGGGATGCAGATCATGGTGCCCCTGGACGGCACTCATCCGTACGACGAAATCCGGGGCTTCGTGGGGGCGATCGCCGACCTCGTCCATACTGCCGATCCTTCGGTAACCACACTCGAATGGGAGATCCCGAAGCGCACGGGCAAGGTTTTCATGGACGTCAACATGAACCGGGAGGGTGCGAACATCGCGGCGGCCTATTCGGTGCGGCCCGAACGTGGAGCGACCGCATCTGCCCCGTTCACTTGGGACGAGATCGACGACATCGACTCGCGGAACTTCACGATAGAAACGATGATGGCGCGTGTAGCGGAGGCCGGGGATCCCTTCATCGACGTCGCGGAGGGACCCGGCCAGTCGCTCAAGGACGCCATCCGGCAGCTCGGAGCAACTCCCCGGAAGGCACGAGTGATCCGCACCTGACGAACACAGTCGTCAGAGAACGAAGGCCCAAGAGGCTTGGATTCGACACAGAGACGTCTCAGGGGCCCCCTGTCGCAAACAACGACTGGAGACCCCCACCACAACCGTCAACCGCCGGCGCCGGGATTGAAGAACTCCACCAGGACGGGGGCAAGCGCCTCGGCCGACACCTCGTGCGGCTGACCCTCCAGCATGCGGTGCTCCGAATTGGGGATGGCCGCCGCCAGCGCGGTCGCCGATTCGTGCATGAACGGATAGCTCTCACTACCGTTCAGGATCAGCGTCGGAACCTTGAGGCTTGCGGCGCGCTCGATAGGTACCGCTGCCTCCTCACCCAGGACGGCCGCGTCGTAGGCGATTGTGGGCGCCATCGCTTCCCACATCGGCCACATCGGATACTCCTTCACCCCCTCGATCTCCTCGGAGGACACGCCCAGCAGCGACATGAAGAGTGCCACCGCGTCACCTCGGCGCCCCTTCGCCAGCACATCAGCGAGCTCGCTCCTGAATTTCAGCCAAGCCGCCCGGGCGGCCTGATCGTCGTTGTAGGGCGGGTCGTACATCGCCACCTTCGTGACCTTCTGCCCCAGCGCAAGCGCCGCCTCGAATGCAAGAGCGCCGCCGGAGGAAATGCCGGACAGGAACGCCGAGCCGCCGGCGGTGTCGATGAGGGCGGCAATGTCTTCGATCTCGCGATCGAGCGCATAAGGCTGTGTATCCGTACTGTCGCCCCGCCCCCTGCGGTCGTAGTGGATGACGGTGAAGTGCCGAGTCAGCAAGGGGAACGCTGCAAGTTGCGCCGTCTCCGAATCCGTCGCTCGATGCTCAAGCAGGCCACCCACGAGGACGAGTGCCGGTCCCGCGCCGGACCGATCGAATGCGATCGTCGCACCGTCCTTTGACCTAACAGTGCTCATGCGAATCTCCTTCCGCTCTTGGTTCTGGCACCACCTCGGTGCCCTTTAGCCAAGACGTCGGAGCCGCGGACCGATCCCGGACATCCGGCCGGAGGAGAATCTCAGCCGTCTCTTGATAGGTGGTTTGCGCGTGCGTGCAGATACCGCTGTTGCGGCAAGCTGGTAGTTCGGCCGGCCGCCTCGACATAGGAGGCGTGCGCGGCGACGTGATCGCCGGCCATCTCGAGCAGATGTGCGCGGACCGCGTGCAGTCGGTGGTCCCCGGCGATCCGCTCTTCGCCCTTGAGGGTCTCGAGCAGATCCAACCCGGCGGCGGCCCCCTCCACCATCGCCACGGCAACCACGTGGTTGAGGGCCACGACAGGATTGTCCGAGGTCTGCATCAACAGCTCATACAGCGCCACGATCTGCGGCCAGTCTGTTGCATCTGCACTGGGGGCTTCGTCGTGGAGAGCGGCTATCGCTGCCTGAAGCTGGTAGGGACCCGGTCTCCGTTGCGTGAGTGCCTTGGTGATGAGCGCCACGCCCTCTTCAATGTAGGCGGATTTCCACATGCTTCGGTCTTGCTCGGCCATCGGGATCAAGCTGCCATCGGGGCCGGTCCGCGCCGGCCGGCGCGCGTCGGTGAGCAACATGAGCGCGAGCAGTCCCGCTACCTCGGCGTTAGCCGGCAGTAGCTCGTGAGACATACGTGCCAGTCGGATGGCCTCAGTTGAGAGCTCGGTGCGCTGCAGTCTCGGTCCCGACGTGCTGGCATAACCCTCGTTGAAGATGAGGTAGAGAACGTGAAGAACCGCGCCGAGGCGGTCGTTGTGCTCCGAGACCGGAGGCATGCCAAACGGAATGCGGCTCTCCTTTATCCGCTGCTTCGCCCTGCTGATGCGCCGGGTCATCGTCGACTCCGGCACCAGGAAGGCTCGGGCGATCTCTGCGGTGGTCAGACCGCCGACGGCGCGCAGCGTGAGCGCGATCTGCGACGCAGGTGACAGGGCGGGATGGCAACACATGAACAGCAGAATGAGCGTGTCGTCGGAGTCCGTAGGGGCTCGGTCGGCAGGGGGCGCCAGCCACTGGTCCGGCACGACCCAAGAAGCGACGGTACCTTCGCGGCGCAGGCGCGCCTGCTGGCTCCGCAAGAGATCCGTCAGCCTTCGTGAGGCCACCGTAATGAGCCAGGCGCGCGGATTGTCGGGGAGTCCATCGTTCGGCCACTGCGTGGCCCCCGCGATCAGTGCCTCTTGAACGGCGTCTTCGGCGATGTCGAAATGGCCGTAACGGCGCACCACCGCTCCGAGGACTTGCGGCGCCAGCTGCCGCAGCAGTCCCTCGAGGTCGTCACCTCTCAATGTAGTTAGTTACGGCATGAGGTCGTCGGCGCCGTCGAGGACCGGCCGTACGTCAACGTACTCTCCCTCCGCGTCCGGGTTCACCAGTCCCGCCGCGATCTCGGTGGCCCGGTCGAAGCTCTCGCAGTCGACGATCGTGTACCCGGCCAGGACCTCCTGCGTTTCCGGATAGGGGCCGTCGGTCACGACGGGAACCCCCTTCTGCAACTGGACCCGCCGCGCGTGAACCGGCGCGCTCAGGCCCCGGGCATCGACGAACTCGCCGGAATCAACCAGTTTCTCGTGATACGACTCCATATACGCGTGCATCGCTGCGACTTCTTCCGGAGACATCGCCGGCTTCTCAGTGGGCTTTCCCACCAACACGTCGTAGTCCTGCTGCGAGCCGTACAGCATGATCA
>DASQUP010000270.1:0-3068 GCA_035641235.1 Actinomycetota bacterium | reverse complement strand
CCCGCCTCGATCGCGCCCGCAGAGATGGCTGCTTCGCCGGCCTCGATCTGCGCCAGCACCACAGCTCGTCCAGGCACGTGCCCCCTGATCGGTAACCCGGACGTAGCTGCGGCCGAGCGGAGTGCAGGGCTCGGATCAATGCCGAGCTCGCGGTTGAAGAGTTCAACGCAGGCCTCCACCTGTCGTTTTGCCACCTCCGTATCTCCGGAAGCTCGCAGACAACGAACAAAGAGGACATGTGCGTTCTCGTCTAAGGGGTTGAGCCCCACGAGCACGGACGCGTGATGGGCAGCAGCAACTGCGTCGCCACGGGCGAGCAGTGCGAGGGCAGCCTCGTGGAGGACGGCTGCCGTGGTTCCTGCGATGTGGCGGCGCTCGTTCTCGAGCCAGATCTCGAAGCCGGGGCTGGATCGGAAGATCATCCCGTCGAGGAGGTCGTGGCCGAGACCGGATAGCGCGATGGCTTGCACCCAAGATCCGCGGCCCAGGACATCGAGGTCCAGGAAGGTTCCAGGCGACAGGGTAAGCCGCACCGGATCGCCTCCGAGCTCGGCATGTTCACCGAGTTGGCGACGCAGAACCGAGAGCGTCCAACGTAGCGATCCCAACGGGTCACCGGCCTCCGGGAAGAGGAGATTGGCCAGCCGCTCGCGCGAAGAGGGAACACGGGTCCGGACGAGGTACGTGAGCAGACCCCACGTCTTAAAACCACGCGGCGCGTCCACTGAGACGCCGTCTCTTTCTATTTTGGGCGATCCGAGGAGCTGAATCCTCAGGCCCATGGCCTACCTACGGCGGTCTCACGCGTGGTCACACGCCCCAGTCTGATGCTGGCAATCACTGGGTTCAATGCGGTTGCCGCTTCGAACCCGTCATAGCAGGGCCGGCACATCGGAGTCATCGGAAAGGAGCAGCAATGAGCATTTTTAAGCGCGCACTCGTGCTTGCGCTTGTGATCGGCACCGTCTCAGGCGGTGCGATCACCGCAGCGGCGGGTCCGCACTTCTCGGAGTGGAGCCTGGCGCAAAAGATCGACGAGATCGCAGGGAACCACCCCGACCTGAACACGCCGTCCCTCGACGGGTGCCCGATCCAGTCACCCGACGGGCTGAGCCTGTACATGGCCTCCAACCGTCCCGGCGGCAAGGGTGGCCTCGACATCTGGGAGGCGACCCGGGCGAGTACGAGCGACCCGTGGGGTGCGCCCGTCAACCTGCCCGAGCCGATCAACTCGGAGTCCGACGACTTCTGCCCGACCCCGATCCACGGGAACGGCCTCCTGTTCGTCAGCAGAAGGACGATCGCGGGAGTGACCTGCGGCCTGGGAGACATCTACTTCGCGCGCCGCAACCCCGCTCACGGGTGGAGCGAACCGCAGCACCTCGGCTGCGATCCCGACGGACCGAACAGTGCCCTCGACGAGCAGGGACCCTCGTACGTGCAAGGACGCCTCTACTTCTCGCGCTCGAGCGTCCCCCCCGGTAACACGGGTGAGCTCTACGTCAGCGACAAGAACGGCGACATGAGCTTCGGGGCGGCGTCTCCGATCACCGAGCTGAACGACGCGGGCGCGAACGACATCCAGCCGAACGTGCGCAAGGACGGCCGCGAGATCGTGTTCTCGTCCAATCGCGTCGGCGGCCTCGGCGGCCCGGACATCTGGTCGGCGACTCGGGCGAGCGTCGACGACCCGTGGTCCGCACCCGTCAACCTCGGCCCCAACGTCAACACGGGCTTCGGGGAGTCGCGGCCCTCGCTGTCGTGGGACGCGCAGCAGCTGCTCTTCGGGCGAGCCGGCCCGCCGGGAACCGGCGAAGGCGCCACCGGGATGTCCGACATCTACGTGTCGACCAGGGACAAGGGCGGCAACTGATCGAATCGGCGGGGGGCGGACCCGCCCCCCGCCGTCTTAACGCGGCGCCGCTGGAGCATTTATGGAGCCGAGCGGTCGCAACCAGTGGCAAATGGAGCCCCACGAAAAACGGCTCAAATGACGAAAACCGTAGCCGTGGATTGCGACCAGCCTTGAGACGGGCGCCGAGACCGACGGAAGGGCTGGCTGGGATCGACACATAAACGAACTACACGACTCACCGAATCGTTTCACATCGACCCGTTTCAGCAGGCAGGAACGAGATGGTGTCGGGATTCTTGACGTGTACAAAACGGGACGCGAGGAGTGAAGCATTGGACCGGGCGTGTCAGTGGTCATTGCGTCCGGAACACGCAACCGTTTCTCCACGACGGCGACGACGAGGGAAGTATTCGACCTCACGAGAGGCCGAACGGCGAGCATCTGCGCGTGCAGAAGACCCCTCGATTAAGCGGGTCGGTTCTGAGGGTACGGCGTGATCACGCTGATACACTCGAACCCATCGCGAGGGCCGGTCCCGTCGGGTGGAGAGTCCCTTCTCAACTCCTAGACGGGAACTTATGCTCTGGGAACGACAAGAAGTGAGGGTGACGCTATGGACCCGAAGCGCCTAAAGGATGTCTCCCTGTTCCAGGGGTTATCTGGCAAGGATCTCAACGATCTCGGGCGGTGGACGGACGAGGTCGACATCCCTGAGGGAAAGCATCTCGCCGAGCAAGGGACGTTCGCGTACGAATTTTTTGTGATCGAGGACGGAACGGCCGATGTAATCAAGAATGACGAGCACATCGCAACCCTCGGACCTGGGGAGTTCTTCGGAGAAATCGGCCTACTGGAGTCGGAGCGCCGGACCGCTACCGTCGTCGCAACTACTCCGATGCGGCTCATCGTCATGACGGGTAGGGATTTCAACGCCATGCGATCCGAGATGCCTCACATCCACAAACAGGTAGAGGAGAAGCTCCAGGAGCGCTTAGGGAGCGATCGCTGAGCTGAGCGAAATGCAAAAGTAATAGATCTTCTCTGGTACCGAACCTGGTGCGTAAGAGTCGGAGACCTCCCTCACTGGATGGCATCAGCAAACGAGACTGCGAAGCGTTCCAGCAATCCGTGGTCGGCCCTGGCATTGTGGGGGTTGAGCTCGGCGAGCGTGATCGCCACAAGACCGGAGCCCGAGGAGAGGACGCCCAGCGCC
>DASQUP010000269.1:0-2636 GCA_035641235.1 Actinomycetota bacterium | reverse complement strand
ATCATCAGACACCTTTAATGGACTAATAATGGACTAATATTAGGGCTCTCGATCACGTTCAGCGCGGTTATCTTTGCACCATACCGAGTCGCGAATATCACCGCCCACTTGAGTGCCTCAAGTGACTCTTTTGATCCGTCACTTGCCCAAAGGATTTTTTTGATCTGCATCGGCTTTTCTCCTCCTCCTTTATCCGAAAGGCCAAACGATACCCACGTCGGTTGAGACGCACTGTGGCCCGGTCAGCTGCGGCGCCTTGATGTGTCTGCGTTTCTGAGTACGTTCTCGATCCGTCGATCCGGTATGAGCCACAGCAGCGCAGCGACTACATACAGGCCCAAGGAGATCCATTGCCGCCAGAAGGCCAAAGGAATGGCCGCGGCGTACAGCACCGACGACAGTTTGCCCTTCCAATCGCCGGCGATAGCCTTTTTGAGAATTGAGTCGGGACCCTGCGACGCAATGATCAGTTGTTGCAATATCCAGTATGCGACCGCCGCCATCAGAAGTACAGCACCATAGAGCGCTGATGGTGCAGCCGCGAAATGGTTCTCACCCATCCAGCCCGTCGCGAAAGGTATGAGGGACAGCCAGAACAAGAGATGCAGATTCGCCCAGAGCATCGGCCCCGTGACTTTTTGAGTCGCATGAAGCATGTGGTGGTGGTTGTTCCAATAGATACCAAGGTAGACGAAGCTCAAAACGTAGCTCAGGAATACCGGGATCAATGGCACCAGAGTCTCGATGCCTTCGCCGTGGGGCACCTTCATCTCCAACACCATGATGGTGATGATGATGGCGATCACGCCATCACTGAACGCTTCAAGCCGATTCTTTCCCATGCAGAATCCACTCGCGCTCAAAAAAACTTCCACTTTACAAACATGGCTACCGCGGACGGCAACAAGAAGATCAACAGGAAAATCGGGAACTCTTCTCGAAACGAGTACCCCGCTTGCGACACACCAATCCACATGTTCGCCGCTGCCTCGTTGACCACTACCAGGCGAGCCTCGGCCGCGTCGCCCGCCTCTCGCGAAAGGCCGATGCCGTGCTCAGTCCGCCATTGGCTTCACGGACGCCGGCGTGTCGAGCTTCGCGAGCTCCGCAATGCGCTGGAGCAGAATCTGGTAGGGGCGCGAGTCGCGCAGGAGCCGGCCCCCCAATTCGCGCAGCCGGTCGATGGATTCCGGTGGCAAGAAGAAGGTCGTCGGCATCTCCATGAATTCGCGCCGCTCCGCGGGGTCTTCGATCGCGTCAAAGCTCACGTCGATCGCATCGAATGTAATCTTGGGCACGGCGGCCTCGGCCTCGGTTCGCGACTGGCCAGCATCGATGCGCCGGGCAATCTCGAGCTCGCGTCGGTCCGCCCACCGCGCGGCGATATCTCTCAAGAGTTCCACGGATTCGAAGGAGAAACGATCGATCGGAACGCTCGAGGCCTGGATCAGCTGCGACACGATACTCGGCGGCGCCGGCTTTCGATCCCAATCGGTGGCCGGGGCCGAGCGAGAATTGACGGCGATCACGACAATGTGACGCAGTTCGGAGAAGCGCATCTCGCGCTGGAACGCCGGACTGGCCTCCAGTTGTTCGAACGCTTCGAGCATGCCCCGCAGTCCGAGGTTGTCCGAGACCCCCCCATCGACGATGTGCAGGTAGGGACGGTTCGCGCTGTCCTCCAGCGCCTTGAAATCGCGATAGCGCAACAGCGCTCGTCCGGCGGGGCGCGCCGCGTGTTCCTTGTTCGCGACGTCCTGAACCCAGATGGGCAACATGGCGTAACACTTCCCGCCGTAGTTGCGATAGGTGACCGGAGAGAGAAGAACGGGGACGGCCGACGATGTCGCGGCGGCGCGGGCCAACCGCACTGACCCGAGATCGGAACACAAGAGATCAAAGGTGTCCTGCGAGAACTCGAATCGCGCGCCCGTGGACAGGTCCGTCCCGGTCACCACCACGACCGGAGCGTCGAGCGGAATCAGATCGCTGAAGGTGGCGCCTCCGAAGAGGATCTCGTCGTAATAGTCCGCGGCTAGCTCGGAGCGGCCATATCCATCCCTGGCCAGCCGAGGCCAGTTCGCCGGGTTGAGGATTCGCTGGATCAGCTCGCCTTGAACGTTGCGCTTGAGAAAGCGGTCCTGATACTCGTCGAATAGCCGCTCGCCATAGAGCGCATAGGCCAATGCCGTGAAACTGCCACCGGACACGCCAGCGACGAGGTCCACCTCGTCGAGCATGGAATGCTGGTGCCCCTTGACCATGATCGGCGTGCGCCGCAGCTCCTCGAGTACGCCGTAAGAAAGAGCGGCAGCACGAGTGCCGCCGCCGGAGAACGCCAGGAAAACAAGGGCGTCAGGGTTGTTCGCGGGACCTCGATGGCGTCCCAGCAACTTTGCGATGCGGTAGCCAGTTTCGGGTCTAACTCGGTCAACGGGAACGTTGACCGGGGCCACCGTCGCGCAGCCGCACAGCACCAGGGCGGGCAGGATCGCTGCTCGCACGAGTCGGGTCAGCCCTCGGTGCATCGTCCTGCCGCCGGTGAGTGTGCGGTCCTTGTCGTAGATCGTCGGATCATCGTTCACTGAAATCGTGCTCACCTGCGTTCCTCCCAACGGTGTTCATGCGAGGCGAGT
>DASQUP010000268.1:0-29159 GCA_035641235.1 Actinomycetota bacterium | reverse complement strand
ACATTCGCCTCGCGCATCGACAGCCCCGCGCGCCACGACAGCCAGTGCCCCGCGCTGCGGGCGCCCCACTTGTGCCACAGGCCCCTGCGGTTGATCTCTGCCTGCAGCTCGACCGCCCGCCCCATGGCGACATGGACGTGGGCCCACAGCGCCTGCATCTGTTTGTCGAGATCGTCGTCGGACAGCTCGGTCGGATCGACCGGCGCCACCGCCTCGGACTTGACTTCTCGCGTCGCTTGATCGAACATATGTTCGATACTAATGTAACAAACCGGGCCGAGTCAAGCTTTATTCGGCGCGATTTCATGCAGCGGCGTCAGGGGCCGAGTGTCGTCGCCGACGACCGAGCAGCGCCATACCCACGGCGCCGGCGGCCGCTGGGAGGCTCATCGCAATCCCAGCGGCCCGCACGCTCGCGGCCTCCGCGACATACCCGTCGACCAGGCTCCCGAAGGGCCGGACGCCGTGAAAGGACATGCTCCAGAAGGCCATCACGCGCCCCCGTTGCGAATCCTCGACGGAGCGGTGAAGAAGGCTCGTGGCCGCCGTCACCGACGACAGGTAGCCGAAGCCCGCGGCCGTCAGCGCGACAACACCCACCACAACCGTCGACGACATAGCGAACGCGAGGATCCCTCACGAACCGCCACGGCGACGTCGTCACCTTGGTTGTGAATCAAGAACGAATGCAACTCGTCTCCTTTCAACTCGGAGTCTTTGAGTCCTGAAGCCCGATGAGGCGCGCAGCATTGCCGCGCAGGATGGCGTCCTGGACCTCGGCGGAAAAACCCGCCGCCGTCACCGTTCCGACCGGATCCGGGTCGCCCATCGGGAAAGGTTGGTCACTCCCGAGGACGACTCGGTCGTATCCCACTCGTTCCGTCAGGAAGCGAAGGGCCTCCGGCGAGTGAACGATGGTGTCGTAAAAGAACCTCCGAAGGAGTTCCGAGGGCCTCGTGTTCAGGTACACCCTCGATAGATCGGGCTTGGCAACGTAACCCCGGTCGAGACGACCGACCTGATACGGAAGGAACCCGCCCCCGTGCGTGAGACACACTTTCATTTCCGGATGCCTATCCAGCACCCCGCCGTGGATCAGGTGGGCCGCGGCCACGGTTTCCTCGGCGGGGTTCGCGACCGAGTTCGCGAAGAAGTAGCGCGCCAAGCGGTCTGCGCCGATCGACGAGTAGGGGTGCACGAGGACGACGAGGCCGCTGGACTCGACCGCGGACCAGAAGGGCTCAAGGCTCGGGTCATCCAGCTCGAGATCAACGACTGAGGTTGCGATCTCGACCCCGACCACTCCGAGGTCGTTCACGGCAACCCGCAACTCCTCGGCGGCGAGGTCTGGCGCCTGTAGGGGCACGGCAGCCATTGCTCGGAATCGGTCGGGCCACCTCGAGATGGCCTCGACCGTCAGCTCGTTGAGGGAATTCGCCAGCCATCGACCGTCCTCGGGATCGAGGACGTAGGCGGAGAAATCCATCCATGCGGACAACACCTGGATCTCGATTCCGTTGGCGTCCATCCAACGCAGTCGTTCTTCGAGATCGAGCATCCCCTCGGGGAAAGGCTGCGTCGCATCGCGGCCGGCAAAGTTCACGAACTCCTTGTCGCCGCGCCGCTCGACCGTTATTCCTCGTGCGGCCCCGTCCGTTCTGATGCGCTCTATGAGGGCGGGTGGGATGAAGTGACAGTGCAGGTCGATCGCAGTCACGCGCGCGCGTCCTCCATCGTCGCTCGAAGATCGTCCTCCGGTCGAAGGACGAAGAGACCGCCGCCGACTCGATCGGTGACAAAAATGGTCCCGTCGTGATCGACAAATAGATCGTTGATCTGAGTCGTGTCGGTTCCACAGGGAAGGTGGGGGCCGTGTTGCTCGATGCTTCCGAACGGGATCACGGCGAGCGGCCGGCGGCCGATTGCGTCGGCCACCTCCTCGCTCGTCATGTCGTAGATCGAAAAGCTCACAGAGGCGCCCCCCGAGGTGAGGCGACGGAGTTCACAGGCTCCTGGCCGCGCAGGAGGCGTGCGGCCTCATACGCCGCCTTGGTCCGCACATCGGCTTCGGATTCCTCCGAGTACCAGGCCATGTGGGGCGAGAAGATCACGCGATCCTCGACGGCGGCAAAGGCGCGTACATCGGGTGGCTCGTTCGCAAAGACGTCGAGAGCGGCGATCGCCGGCCGGCCCCTGCGAAGACCATCGATCAGTGCGTCCTGATCGATCAACGATCCTCGAGAGGTGTTAACCAGGACACTGCCGGACGACATGCTCGAAAGTTCCGCTGCTCCTATCAGCGGACTCCCGTCGCTGCGGCCCGGTGCGTGAAGGCTGACGACGTCACATGCCAGCGCCTCGCGCAACGACACGGCGGCAATCGAATTTGGGAACTCTTGAACGAACGGATCGTGACCTCGGACGGAAAAGCCGATGCCGCCGAACAACTCGGCGACGCGATTGCCTATGCGTCCGAGCCCCACGACGGCAGCCGTCGTCGCCGAGGGGAGATGAAGGGGACGGATGTCGTCGAAGGCCCAGTCCCCATTCCGCACTATGCGGTCTGCCGCGATTAGCCTTCGCACGCCCGCCAGGGCCAGTGTCAATGCATGCACGGAAACTGCCTCGGTCCCGAAATCGGGCACGTACGCAACCCACATGCCCATCTCAGATGCGGCGGGGAGATCGATCGTTTCGGTGCCGACGCCGTATCGGACGATGGCCCGCGCGTGCAAACGTTCCAGCGTCGCCGCATCGAAGCGGGGCCTCGAGCCCGCCAGGATGACTTCGGCATCCGCAGCCTGTTCGACGATCGCGTCGGGCGTCGCTCCATCGCCGACCACGATCTCGGCGCCGAGTGGCTCGAGAATCCCTTCCTCGATGGAGAGATCCGGGTAGCGGGTCCCCAATACCGCGACCTTCTTCGTCAGAGAACTCTCCTCACTGGTTGGATCTAATGGTCGTGACGATCCTCTCCACGGTCGGCATCGCGATGTCTTCGAGTGCATCGGCCGCCGGCAGCGGCACATGGGGTGTTGTGATCCTCACAATCGGTCCGTCGAGGTCGTAGAAGCACTCCTCTGCAGCGATCGATGCGATCTCGGCGCCCCATCCACAGAGGCGCGGATTCTCTTCAACGGTGAACAGCCTGCTCGTCGACGAAACGCTGGAAAGGATCGTCCGAGTGTCGAGGGGTACAAGCGAGCGAACGTCGATGACTTCGCAATCGATCCCCTCGTCGCTCAGACGCTGGGCGGCTTCTAACGCCCGAGGGACCATCGCAGCAAGAGCAACGATCGTTCCATCCGAGCCTGGTCGGACGACGCGCGACTCGCCGAGTCGCTCGACGTGTTCCTCGTCGGGAACTTCTCCGCTCGTCGGGTACAGGCCCTTGTGCTCGAAGAAGATGACCGGGTCGTCGTCGCGGATCGAGGCCGCAAGCAGCCCCTTCACGTCCGCGGGCGTCGACGGTGCCACGACCTTGAGACCGGGGATCGCCATAGCCCAGTTCTCCACGCTCTGGGAATGCTGAGCGCCGAACCGCATTCCCCCACCGTTGGCCGTACGGATGACGAGAGGGAGCGTTAGCTGCCCGTTGGTCATGTAGCGAGTTTTGGCGATCTGATTCGCGACGATGTCCCAGCAGGTGGCGAGGAAGTCCGAGAACATGATCTCGGCAACCGGGCGGAGGCCCGTCATGGCCGCACCCATCACCGCGCCGGTTATGGCCTGCTCTGAGATGGGTGTGTCGCGCACCCTGCGCGGACCGAAACGTTCAAGCAATCCCGGCGTGGCCTTGAAGACCCCACCGGGGGCGGCGATGTCCTCGCCGATCAGGTACACCTTCTCGTCGCGTTCCATCTCTTGAGCGAGACCGGCCCCGACGGCATCCCGGTACGTCAGTTCCGCCACCGGCTGCCTCCATCGCTGAAGACCTCGGTCTCGAGGATGTCGGGGGAAGGCGGAGGGGCGTCCTTCGCCTCTTGCGTGGCGCGGTCGATCTCGGCGAGCGACTCGGCCTCGATCTCGTCGAGCACCTTTTCGGCCAGCCCGAACTCGATAAGTCGTGCCCGGTAGAGGTCGATGGGGTCGCGCTGTAGCCAGCGTTCGACCTCATCCTGTGGCCGGTACTTCGCCGGGTCGGCGCGCGAGTGACCACCTTTGCGATACGTGAGTGCCTCGATCAGCGCGGGCCCTCCGCCTTCGCGGGCTCGTTGGATGTAGGTGGTGGCGATCGCGTACACCTCGTCGACGTCGTTTCCGTCGACGAGGATCTTCTCCAGACCGTACGCCGCGGCCCGGTCTGCCGCGGGGTTGGGAACAGCCGTGACGGATGAAATCGGCGTGTACTCCATGTAGAGGTTGTTCTCGCAGACAAAAACGGCCGGGAGCTTCCATACCGCGGCCATGTTCAGCGCCTCGTGGAACGCCCCAATGTTCGTTGTACCGTCGCCGAAGAAGCACACCGAGACCTGGCCCGAGCCGCGCTCCAAAGCCGACCATGCTGCGCCAACTGCGATGGGCATGTGCGCACCGACGATGGCGTACGACCCCATCGCGCCGTGTTCCGCACTTGTGAGGTGCATCGAGCCACCCTTGCCGCCCAGGATGCCGTTCGACCGGCCGAGCAGCTCGGCCAAAAGCCCCGTCATCGGCGCTCCCCGGACGAGCGTGTGCGCGTGACCCCTGTACGTGCAAAAGGTGTAGTCGTCGGGCCGCATGGCGTGACCGAAGCCCGCGGCGACGGCCTCCTGTCCGAGAGAAAGGTGGCTCGTGCCTTTCACAAGGTTCTGCAGGAAAAGATCGTGGGCGCGCTGGTCGAACGCCCGGAGCCGGACGAGCTTCCGGTACAGCTCGAGCCGCGTCTCCTCGTCGAGGGGGGCTTCGGCCGACGCGGAAGACGGCGCCGTCACGAACCGCCTCCGAGGCCGTCCGAGACCTCAACGTCCTCCGGCTCCAGCTCGAGTCCCGAGGCCTCTGCCTGGACCCGCAGCAGAGCGGCGAAGTCCTCTTCTGTGATCCCCCGGCCGATCAGTCCCATGACCAGCTCGCGCACCAGCGCAGAAACGGGCATCGGGACGTTCAAGTTGGCGGCGGCCTCGAGCCCCAGGTCGAAGTCCTTGAGGAGAAGCTCCGGCGTGAAGGTCGGAGTCATGTCGAGGTTCACGAACGCGGGCGTCTTGTAGCGGGTGAAAGTGGATCCCATGACGCTCGAGTTGAGAAACTCCAGGAAGCTGTGCCTGGGTACGCCCCCCTTCTCGGCCAAGATGGTGATCTCGGCGAGCGACTGCGTTACCACGCCGAGCATGAGATTGTGGCAGATCTTTACCAGGCGTGAGAGCTCCCCCTCGCCGACATAGGACACGGCCATCCCGAGGAACTCGAGGTAGGGAAGCGCCTCATCGAAGGCCTCCTTCGGACCGGACACCGCGAAGGTCAGCCGGCCGGCCTTCACTACCTTCGGATTGCCGCTCACCGGCGCAGCGAGCAGGGCCGACCCGACCTTGGCAGCCTGATCCCGCACTTTGGTGGAGGCTTCGATCGATACGGTCGAGGAGTCGATCACGATCCGGGGAACCGTCCCGTCCTGGGAGAGGACGCCCTCGGGCCCGATCGTCACCTCCGTGAAATCGTTCGACCCCGCGACCATCGTGAAGACGATGTCTCGGTCGGCGAGGTCCGCCGGACGATCGACCACGATGGCCCCGCGCTCGGTCAGGGGCTCCGCCTTCGCCCTCGTCCGGTTGTAGACGCCCAGGTCACAGCCCGCATCCAGAAGGCGAGACGCCAGGGGGTAACCCATTCGCCCGACCCCGAGCCAGCCGAGACGGAGCTTCGCGTTCGCATCGGGATCCATAAGACCTCCTGGCGAGGGCAGCAAACGATTGCAGTATAGGTGGGGCTTTCTCCGAATTGTCAAGCGGAGCGGAGTGTGGGCTTACTACAATCGTTTGCGTCCGACAGCCAACGAGAGGGGAGCCGCCCGGTGGTCTTCTCGCCGGTAACGTTGCGGGACGTCGCCCGGCACGCAGGCGTCCACCCCGGGACCGCTTCCCGAGCGCTCAACGCCGCCACCCGTTCCCTGGTGAACGAAAAGACTGCCTACAAGGTGCTCCAGGCCGCGGAGGATCTGGGCTACAGGCCCAACCCGATCGCTCGGGGGCTGAAGACCAGCCGGTCGTCGATGATCGGCGTGCTCATCCCGGATCTGACCAACCCCCTATTCCCCCCGATCGTGCGCGGAATCGAGGACCGCCTGGCGACCAAGGGCTACACGGCTGTGCTCGCGAACTCGGATAACGACCAGAGCAAGGAACGGCTCCACGTCGAGATGATGCTCGCCCGACTGGTTGAGGGATTCATCCTGGCAACGGCGGAACGCGACGACCCGCTGATCGAGGATGCCGTCGAGTCCGAGCTCCCCGTCGTGCTGGTGAACCGGACCATCGACAAGGAACACGCCTTTTCTGTCATCGGGCAGGACAAACTCGGCAGCAGCCTGGCCGTGGACCACCTCGTCGGGCTCGGGCACGAGCGGATCGCCCATATCGTCGGGCCGGAGAAGTTCTCGACGGGACGAGCTCGCTACGAAGGTTTTCTTTCGGCGATGCGCCGGCACGGTCTCGAGCCCGACCCGGACCTCATTCGTTTCGGGGAGGCGTTCACCGAAGAGCAGGGAGCGTTGCGGTTCCGGGAACTGCTCGACACCGGGAAAGAGTTCACGGCCATTTTCGCCGGAAACGACCTGCTGGCGTTGGGGTGCTACGACGTGATGGCCGAAGAAGGAATCTCCTGCCCCGAGGAAGTCAGCGTCATCGGCTACAACGACATGCCGCTCATCGACAAACTCCGACCCCCACTGACGACGATCCGGATCCCGCAGTACGAGATCGGGGCGAAGGCCGCGAGCCTTCTGCTCGAGCGCTTGGAGAACGGAGACGTGGCTCCGCAGACGGTGGTTCTACAGCCCGAGCTAGTGGTCCGGTCGTCGACGGCATCCCCGCGGCCGTAGTCATCGTTCTGTCTGCTGAAATCCGCGGACTCCGCGGTTCTGAGCAGACAGAATGAACGGGCCGGCCTAGCCCACTGGCGCCCGGAGGAACCCTCGCTCGAATGAATGGAGCGGCTCGCAACCATCTTCGGTTATCAGCACGAGCTCGCCGGTCTGCACGCCGGCCGACTCGTCGCGGGTGATCACGTTGGGCTGGACGACGACCGTCATGCCGGCGCGGAAACGCATGTCCGGCACCTCCTCGTTCGTGCGGCTCCTGGTGCCGAGCACCGGAGGTAGATAGCCCCCTCCGAACCCATGCAAGAGATCGTCGTAGATGGTGAAGCCGGCATCTTCGATGACCCCGGCGCTGTCAACGACATCCCAACATGTGGCGCCGTCGCGCAGCACCCCGCACACGGCGTCGAACGCAGCCTCGGCAACCTCATGCAGCTCGCTGTAGAGAGGAGTTGGCTCCGCCTCCACCGCAAACGTCCTCAGGATCTGTCCCGCGTAGTCCCAGTACGACGCGCTGATCTCGGCGGTCAGAACGTCCCCGCGGGCGACCCTCCCGTTCGACTGGTATTGCGCAGGCACGCAGCGTGCCGGGTCGCTCATGGGAGTGGTCCCGAAGTAGTGGATATGGTTCACGGCGCCCGACGGCCGGTAGGCGGCCTCCACCGCAGCGGCGAGGTGGTGCTCCGCTACCCCGTCGCGGGCTGTTTTTGCGAGCGCCTCCATCCCCGCAT
Source organism: Actinomycetota bacterium (assembly GCA_035641235.1). Taxonomy (GTDB): domain Bacteria; phylum Actinomycetota; class CADDZG01; order CADDZG01; family WHSQ01; genus DASQUP01. Next base: position 21,419 of record DASQUP010000268.1, on the reverse strand, counting down.
CGGTCAGCCGCGCACCGACGCGCAGGAAGTCGATCTCCTCGCCGGATTTCACCTGCCGCGCCTCGGTGTAGGCGCGGTCGAGTTCGACGACCGGCGCAACGGCAGCGAGTGCATCTCGAGCGCGTCCCGGCAATGGGCCGATGGTGCCGACACGGCGCGCCGACCGATCCCCAAGCATCCCGGCCGCGGTGGCTATCGAGGACGGCCCGCCCCACCGCACGTCGGCCTCCGCGGCGACCTCGCGCGCGTTGGGAACATGGTTGTAGAACTGAACGAGCAGCACGTCCCGCTCTCCCGGCTCTACGAGGACGAGGGCCTCGCGAGTTGCGGACCAGTTCGTGAGCCAGCCGACCGCCGAGCCGACCCGGTTCGCGCCGTAGACGACGAGGTGGGTCACACCCTCGGCGGACATGGCGGCCTCGAGGAGGCCGCGGCGCCGATCCATCTCAGCGCGGGTGAAGCGGGGGTAGGGCTCCGCAAACGGACCGTGGTTCATCGGCGCAGGATAATTATTGCTTCAAGGTTTGCAACACTGAGCCGCTTGGGGCGGCTTGATGTTGCGAACCTCGTCGCCAGGACAGGCGCACAACTTGTTCGACGCCGCCATGCCGATGGTGATGGGCCTTTCGGCAGCAAAGCTTCTCCTCGACGCCCTTGCGCAATCGACCGGCCACGCGCGATCCGAACGGAAACGGGTTCCGCGACGTCTCATGGATTGACTACGTCCAAGGAGGTCGCCATGAGATCGCGTGCCGCCCTGCTTCTGTTCGTGCTCGCAACGATCGAGCTGTCGGCTCTACCCGCTTCGGCAGGCGGTGGCAACTGGATCGAGTTCCGCAATGATCAGGTGTTGAGCTCCTATCTGGTCCCAGGGTCGCCGCGCGTGGCCTACGCAACGGCCTACGCGAAAGATCCCCAGAAGGTCAAGGAGCGCGGCCCCTACTACGCCTGGCTGTCGCGGGAGACGTATGGATGGACCCTTCCCCTTTCGGACCGCCCCGGGACGGTCCGCCTGGGTCGCCTCTCGATCGACTGGGATCGGATGAAGGCCTCCATATCGTTCACCGTTCCGGAGATGTCTCCGGGCGAATACTTGATCGCGTTCTGCAACTCGGACTGCAGCCAGACGTTCGGGGACGTAGATCCAACAGGAGGGATCAAGGTTTTCGCTACTGCTCTTGAGGCGCGACTCACCAAGAGGGTGGACAGACTGGATTCGGTTGTGGACTCGCAACGCTATGCGGTGCGCCGTGCGAACCGTCGGTTGGAGCGCCGGCTAGGCCACGACATTGACGGGGTCGGTGCGGAGGTAGCCACCCTCGACGAGCGGTTGGGGAGCCTCTCCACAACGATCGACGACGTGAGAAAAGGATCGCGCCCTCAGCTTCCCTGGTGGTCGATCATCGCCACCGCGATACTGGCCGCTGCTGCGGGCTTCGGCATCGGGCGAGCTCACACCGAGTTCAGAAGGCATCGCGCCGTGGACCGAGAGCTCGACGAACTTGTCCGGCAACGATAGCCATGTGAACTCAGATGTGAGTCCGCTTACGTGGGGCGTAGGTAGACGCACATTTGACGAACAGAGTAAGCAAAAGAATCCCTCCGACGCGCTTGCTGCCAGTTAGAAGGCGATGCCCGGGGCGCGATTCGCCCGGAGGTCACCCCACCCGGCGCGAGGGCGCACCACGTACCAACTACCACTCCGTAGCGATGTACTTGGACTCCGTGTAGTCGAGTACTCCTTCGTGGCCGCCTTCACGGCCGATGCCGGATTGCTTCACGCCACCGAATGGAGCAGCCGGGTCCGATACCAGTCCTCGATTCAGTCCGATCATCCCCGCCTCCAGTGCCTCAGCCACGCGCAGACCGCGGCTCAAGTCACGCGTGTAGAGGTACGAGACCAGCCCGTACTCCGTGTCGTTGGCCATCGCAATGGCCTCGGCTTCGCTGGAAAACGTGACGATCGGTGCCACGGGTCCGAATATCTCCTCGCGCAGGATCTGTGATGCCGCGGGTACGTCGCCGACGACTGTGGGTTGGTAGAAGTAGCCGGGCCCGTCGACGCGGCCTCCGCCGGACAATACGCTTCCTCCACGGTCCACCGCATCCGACAGCAGGGAATCAATCTTGGAGCGCGCGTCCTCGTTTATGAGCGGTCCAACCTGAACCCCTTCGTCGAGCCCGTGCCCCATCTTCAGCGACCCCATGCGCTCCGCAAGCATGGCGCCGAAGGTCTCCGCCACGGGTTCCTCGACGTAGAAACGATTGGCCGCCGTACATGCTTCGCCGATGTTCCGCATCTTGGCGATCATCGCCCCCTCGACCGCTGCATCGAGGTTCGCGTCGGCGAAGACGAGGAAGGGTGCGTTGCCGCCGAGCTCCATCGAGGTATTCACGATCGTGCGCGCCGCGAGAGCCAGCAGCCCGCTTCCGACCTCGGTGGAGCCGGTGAAGGAGAGCTTCCGGACGCGCGGATCGTCGACCATGGCCGCCACAACCTCCCCGGAACGGCGCGACGGAAGGACGTTGATGACACCGGGAGGAACACCCGCCTCGCCCAGGATGTCGGCCATCAAAAGTGCAGTGAGCGGCGTGTCCGATGCCGGCTTCAGGATGCACGTGCATCCCGCCGCCAGCGCCGGTCCGATCTTGCGCGTGGCCATCGCTGCCGGGAAGTTCCATGGCGTAACGAGCACGCTTATCCCGACCGGCTGGTGGATGACCATGATGCGGTTGGCGCCGCTCGGTGCCGTCGAGATCGATCCCAGAATGCGGACGGCCTCCTCCGAGTACCAGCGGAAGAACTCCGCCGCGTACACCGTCTCGCTGCGCGCGTCGGCGAGCGGTTTCCCGTTCTCCCGAACGATCAGAGTCGCGATCTCGTCGGCGCGCTCGACCATCATCTCGAAGGCGCGCCGCAGGATCTCGCCGCGCGCTCGCGGCGCGGTCGCCGCCCACTCCGGCGCTGCACCGGCCGCAGCATCCACGCATGCGATCGCATCCTCGACTGTCCCGTTGGGGACGGTCGCGAGAACCGAACCGTCGGCGGGATCGAACACATCGAAGGTCGAGCCGTCCGAAGATGCGTGCCAGTCGCCGCCGATGAACAGTTCCGTGCGGGGAACTTCCGCATCGACCAGCGTCATATGCGCACCCCCTCGCCGCGTGCCGATTCCACGACACGCTCGGTTGTGGGTTGATTCAGGTTCGACTGCGTCTCCCTTGTTGTGGGCAGCGGACCCGTTGCCGTGTAGTAGCGGTGGCCGGCAACCATCAGCTCCTCGGCGGGGAACCTGGTGATGATCTCGCAACCATCGGACGTGACGACCATCTGTTCCTCGATCCGTGCTGCGGACCATCCGTCGGCCGCCGGCCAGAACGTCTCGAGCGCAAAGACCATCCCCTCCTCGATCGGCTCAGGGTGATCGAGCGACACGAGCCGGCTGAAGATCGGCTTCTCCCAAATCGAGAGACCGACCCCGTGTCCGAACTGGAGCGCGAACGCAGCCTCCTCGTTGGCGAAGCCGAACTCCTCCGCCCTCGGCCACACCTCGACGACGTCCCCGGTGGTCATCCCGGGCTTTACGAGGCTTATTGCCTCGTCGAGTAACTCCCGGCACCGTGTGTATGCGTCGACCTGCGCGCGCGAGGCGCTGCCGATGCAGAAGGTCCGGTAGTAGCACGTGCGGTAACCCATGTAGCTGTGGAGGATGTCGAAGTACGCGGGATCCCCTGGACGTAAGACACGGTCCGTGTAGACATGGGGATGAGGGTTGCAGCGTTCACCCGAGATCGCGTTAACACCTTCCACGAACTCCGATCCAAGGTCGTACAGCACCTTGTTCGCGAGTGAGACACACTCGTTCTCTTTCATGCCGGGCTTCATGGCCGCGTAGAGCTCTTCGTATGCGGCGTCGACCATCATGCATGCGGTGTTCAGAAGGGTGATCTCGTCTTCGGTCTTGATCAGGCGCGCCTTCTGCATCATCTGTTGCCCGTCGACAACCTCGATCCCCTCCCCCTGAAGGGCGAACAGCACGGGGAGTTCGATCGCGTCGACGCCGAGAGGCTGATCCTTCAACCCGCGCTCTTCGAGCTCGATGCGGATCTTGCGAGCAACATCTTCGGCGCGCCCGGACTCCGGCGACATTGCTCCGCGCAACGTCGAGATGCCGGCGCGCGAGCGCTCCCCCAACCACGGGTTGTACAGCTGATGATGGCGCGCCGCGGAGCCGAAGTCCCACATGACCGGCTCGTCGCTGCGCGGCAACAGGCAGAACCGGTTCAACTTGTCCTGCGCCCACGTGCCGATGTGTGTCGCTGTGATGTAGCGGATGTTGCTCATGTCGAAACAGAGCAGTGCGCCGCAGTCCGATTCCTCGAGGACGGCAGTGGCACGCGCCAGCCGCTGCGTTCGAAGCCGGTCCATGTCGACGCGCTGTTCCCAGTCGACGTTCATGAGGCCGAAGGTCTTCAGGCCCATCGCAAACTCCCCATCGTCGGGCACGGCGGCACACCACCGTGCCGGAATCCGCAATCGTTTGCAGTGTCGGCCTCTTGCCGTGACGGTGTCAAGTGAGGACCGGGGTTAGACCGGGAGCCGGTTCAGCGCGCGCCATACCTTCTCGGGTGTCACCGGCATGGAGATCCCGTCGTCGTATCCGCCCAGGGCATCGACGATTGCGTTGACAACGGCGGGCGGCGCGCCGATGCATCCCGCCTCCCCCGCTCCCTTTGCGCCGAGCGGAGTGTTCGGGTTGGGGGTGACCGATTCGCCGATGGTGATCTCCGGCACTTCCGCAATCGTCGGAACGGCGTAGTCCATGAGAGACCCGACCAGTGGCTGGCCGATGTCGTCGTAGGGAACCGACTCGTACAACGCCTGGCCGATGCCCTGAACGAGAGAGCCGATCGTCTGCCCCTTGACGCCTTCCGGACTGATCACGACGCCGCAATCGTCGACAACGACCATCTTCACCAGCTTCATGTGTGCAGATTCGGGATCGATCTCGACGACCGCGACGTAAGTACCGAACGGAAACGCCTGCGGCGGTGCCAATTCGACCTCCGAAGTGAGGGGGCCGTCGTCGAGCAGGTCGGCGAGATCGACCGAATCACCGTCGGCCGTGAAAAAGGAACCCTCCTCATATGACAGGTCGGCGTCGGCGACCTCCAGACGTTTCGCCGCCCTCCTTCTGGCTTCGTCCAGGACCACGCGTGATGCGCTGTGCAACGCTGAGCCTCCCACCTGCACGGAGCGCGAAGCGAACGTCCCGGTTCCGGTCGGAACGCGCGCCGTGTCGCCCTGGACAACGGTGACGGAATCCAGCTCCACGTCGAACGCGGACGCAACGATCTGCTCGAGCGCAGTGGTGTTGCCCTGGCCCTGCGGAGAGGTTCCGGACCGCGCAACGATGGTGCCGGAGGGATCGATCTCGACCGAGCCCCACTCGTTCGTTCCCGGCTGACCTCCCGAGCGCTCCACGTAGCTTGCGATCCCAATGCCGAGCAGCGGTCCCTCCCCCGTCGAGCGTCGCCGCTGTTGCTCGGCCCGCAGCTTGTCGTAGCCGGCGAGCTCGAGCGCCTGCCGCAGGACATCCCCATGGCGCCCGCTGTCGTACACCGCACCGGTGGGCGATTCGTAGGGAAAGTTCTCGGGCGGGATGTAGTTGCGCAAGCGCAACTCCGCGGGGTCGACGTCGAGCCGGTAAGCCAGCTTGTCCACCATCCGTTCGATGGCGAAAGCCGCCTCCGGTCTGCCCGCCCCTCTGTAAGACGCGGTCGGAGTCTGGTTCGTGACTATGGACCGCACCCGAACGTACAGACGCGGGATCGCATAGGAGCCGGACATGACCCACGCGGTCATCGATGGGACGAAGTCGCCCGTATGCGGATAACCGCCGATGTCCGCATCGATCAGTGCTTCGAACGCCAGGATTCGGCCCTCGTCGTCCGCGGCCATCCGCAGGCGTTGCGTCTGGCCTCGTCCGTGAGTGGCTCCGGTGAGCGCTTCACGTCTGTCCTCGATCCAACGAACCGGCCGACCGTATCGAAGCGCAAGGTGTGTCACGACGACGTATTCGGGAAACGTCTGGCTTTTTGCGCCGAACGCTCCGCCGACGCGCGGAACGACGACGCGCAACCGTGCCGGATCGAGATCGAAGGTCTTTGCTACAGCGCGCCTCAAGCGGTGCGGTGCCTGATGAGATGCCCAGATGCTAAGACTGCCGTCTTCCTCAGGAACCACGAGGATGGCACGCGCCTCGATGGACGTGGGCAGCAGACGCTGGTTGCGAATGGTTGCTTCCACGACTATCGGTGCGGTGGACATCACGTCCTCGACCGGCGCGCCGTACTCGCGCACCGTGGAGACGTTGTCGAGGCCCTCGAACAACTTGACATCGGACTCCGCCGCCTCAGCCGGATCGATCACTGCGGGAAGCGGGTCGATATCGACGAGGATCGTCGACGCCGCATCCTCGGCGCGATAGCGGTCTCGTCCCACCACGACCGCTACTGGTTCACCCGCGTAGCGGACACGGCCTCGTGCGAGAGCCGGCCACCGCATATCCTGTGGCGCCCGGCAGTTCGGTGGAAAGCGGACCTCGGGAAGGTCCGGCAGGTCGCCGGATCCGAACGCTCCCACTACACCCTCGGCCTCGCGAGCCGCGTCGCAGTCAACAGACAGGAGCCTCCCGTGTGCCGCGTAGCTCCTGACGAAGACGGCATCGAGGCAACCGTTGGGCGCGATATCCGCGACGTAGCGCTCGGAACCCCGGACGATGTTCGGATCCTCGGCGCGGGCAGGACTCGTGCCGATGTAGTTGTGCCGTGCCACCCCCTGCCTCCTACCGTTGCGGCCGCGCCTCGCCATCCCCCACCTGCCGCCTAAATGGGTGCAATCGATTGCAGCCGCAACTATAGGATAAACGACGCTATGAAGCCCAGCCCGTTCGAGTACTACGCGCCGACGACGGTCGCCGAGGCCGTGAGCCTGCTCGACGACGACGGAGCGATGGTCCTCGCAGGCGGCCAGAGCCTCGTCCCCGCGATGAACCTGCGCCTCGCGTCCCCGACGGCACTGGTGGACATCAACGCCATCCGCGGCTTCGACCGCGTTGCAGTGCACGACGGCAGCGTCGAGATAGGAATGCTCGTGCGGCACGCCGACCTCCAGCCCCCCTTCTTCGACGATCCCCTGGCGCGCCTGCTGGCAAAGGTCGCCCCTTACGTCGGGCATTTCCCGATCCGGGTCCGGGGGACGTTCGTCGGAAGCCTCGTCCATGCCGACCCGGCGGCCGAATGGTGCGCGGTAGTTTCCGCACTCAATGGCGTCGTAGTGGCGATGAGTCCCCGAGGGGAACGAGAGATCCCGGCATCCGAGTTCTTTGCGGGGCCATTCACGACCGCCCTCGAAAACGACGAGATAGCGACCGCCACCCGCCTTCCCCTTCTCGGGCGCGCCGGCGCTGGTTTCTCCGAGGTAAGCCGCACCGCCGGCGACTTCGCCACTGTGGTGGCAGTCGCGGCAATCTGGAGACGAGATGATTCGATCGAGCGGGCGCGCATCGCTCTGGCCGGCGTCGGCGGCGCGCCTGTGCGAGCTCATGGAGCAGAAGAGATGCTGGCCGGCTCGGACCCAACGGCGGCATCGGTGGTTCGGGCCGCGGACGCGGCCGTCGAGGGACTCGACCCCGTGAGCGACCCGTACTGCTCCGCCGACTACAGGCGCCATCTGGCTCGCGTGATGGTCTCCCGTGCGGTTCGGTCCGCACTGGAGGATTCCGCGTGATCCTCGAGCTGAAAGTGAACGGCGAGGTCCATTCGGTTGAGGTGGAGCCGCGCAGGACTCTAGCGGACGTTCTGCGCGATGACCTTGGCCTTACCGGGACGCACCTGGGGTGCGAACACGGAGTGTGCGGAGCGTGCACCGTTCTTATGGACGATTTCCCCGTCCGCGCCTGCTTGCTTTTTGCGGTTCAATGCGGTGGGACGGAGATCACCACTGTGGAGGGGCTTGCCGAAGGTGATCGGTTGAACCCGGCGCAGCAAGCGTTCGTGGACAACTTCGGCATGCAGTGCGGCTTCTGCACCCCCGGCTTTGTGATGCTGGTGGAAGGGGCGCGCCGCACGAAGAACGATCTGACCGACGACGAACTAGTCGAGCTTCTTGCGTCGAACCTGTGCCGGTGCACCGGATACGTCGCCATCAAATCCGCCGCCGAGCAGGTTCTCCATGCCCGCTGACGAGCGACTGACGAGCGCGATCGCGCATTGGAAGCCGCGCTTCACGGCAAACGGCGTCACCCCCGCCGACTTCGAACGGATAACCGAGGGACTTGCATCGTGGGACGAATGGTGCCGGGCGTGGAGCGACGCGGCTGTAATACACGAAGCCCTGGGCAACGAGGCATTGGCCGAGGGGCGCACGAGATCGGCCGGCGCTCACCTCTCGCAGGCCGCCGTCTACTTCCACTTCGCCAAGTTCGTTTTTGTTCAGGACCTCGATCAGATGCGCGCCGCCCATGGCGCTGCCGTACGTTGCCTCAATGGCGCCCTCCCCCATCTCGATCCTCCGGGGGAACGTCACGAGATCCCCTTCGAGGGGAGCTCCATGGTCGGCATCCTGCGGCGCCCCAAACAGGATGGCGACGCGCCTGCCGTCATCATGGTCCCAGGCCTCGATTCGACCAAGGAGGAACTCGGGTCCACGGAGGCGCTGTTTTTAGAACGCGGGCTCGCCACCTTCTCGGTCGATGGACCGGGACAGGGAGAGGCCGAGTACGACCTTCCGATCAGGGGCGACTGGGAGGTTCCCGGAGCGGCGATCTACGAATACCTGGCGGGACTCTCGGGCATCGATGCAGACCGAATCGGCACGTGGGGTGTGAGCCTCGGCGGCTATTACGCGCCGCGCGTCGCGAGTGGAGTCGGCGAGATAAAGGCATGCATCGGTCTGGCCGGCCCCTACAATTTTGGTGCCATTTGGGAGGGCCTCCCCCAGCTCACGCGCGAGACGTTCCAGGTTCGGTCGCGAGCTCGCGACGAGCCGGAGGCGCGCACCAAAGCTTTCGAGCTATCCCTCGAGGGTCGCACGGAATCGATCAGATGTCCGCTGCTGATCGTGACGGGGAAACGGGATCGAATAATCCCGTGGGCAGAGTCTCAGCGCATAGTCGACGAAGTCGGTGCCAGCGCACGGATGCTTTTGGTCGAAGACGGAAACCACGGCTGCGCGAACGTCTCCTACAAACACCGGTATCGAAGCGCCGATTGGATGGCTTCGCATCTACTCGACGGGTGAGCGCCGCACGTAGCCGCGCAGGTCCCGGGCCCGGAGAGTCAGTCCCCCCAGTGCGACCAGGCAGAGCAGCCCGCCGGAAATAACCGACCCCCGTGCGCCGACGAGGGCAGCCATGAGTCCCGCCTCCATGTCGCCCAGCCGCGGACCGCCCGTTACAACAAGCAGGTTCACCGCGTTTACCCGGCCGCGCAGATTGTCGGGCGTCGCCTCCTGTATGAGGGTACTCCGGAAAACTGCACTGAAGACGTCGGCCGCGCCGGCCAGGGCGAGAAAGAGCAGCATCGCCGGCAACGAAAACGCCATGACTCCGGCCAGCGTTATCGCGACGCCCCACCCCGCAACCAGGAGCAGGATCGCGCGGCCGAAACGCTTTACAGCCGAGACCCAACCGCTCAGAAACGCGCCGACAAGCGCTCCCACGGAGGGCGCTGCGTACAACAGCCCCAGGCCCTGCGCCCCGAGACCGAACGATTGCTCCGCGAGAGCTGGAAACACCGATCGGGGCATTCCGAACACCATCGCGATCAGGTCCACGACGAACACCGAACGGATTAACGGGCGTCCGATCGAGGCACGCAATCCCTCGGTGATCAGATGCCGCGTTCTCACCGGTTCCTGAGATCCGCGCGAGGCCGGCACGAACCGCAACGCGATGAGGCCGACTACGAACGTGAGGGCATCGATCGCGTAGACGGTTGCCACGGAGAACGAAGCGATTGCCAGACCGCCCACCGCAGGTCCGGCGATGTGCGACACCTGGAAGACGATTTGCCGGAGTGCCATCGCGGCCGGCACCTTTGCCTCCCCCACCAACGACGGAATGATCGCCGTTCGGGCAGGCCGATCAATTGTGTCGGCCGCCGCACCCAGCACTGTGAGCGCGTAGATCGACCACAAGGGAGCGCCGTCCCAAACTGCGACGAAAAAGAGGCCGATCGATACCACCATGCCGCCGAACTGCCCCCAGACCATGAGCAGTTTGCGGTCTCGTACATCTGCCAGAGCTCCCGAATGGACGGTGAGTGCGAGCATCGGGACGACTTCCGCGAGTCCCAACAGGCCCACAGCAACGCTCGATCCCGTGAGCTGAAACACCTGCCACGCCAGCGCGACGTACCGCATCTGGGTGCCGACCAGCGAGACGGACTGCCCGACCATCAGAGAACGGAACGGCACCGAAAGCCGTAGCGGCGACAGGTCGGCCGAGAGGCCCCCGACGACGCGGGTTCTTTTCCGGTCCGGCTCGGCGGTCACGTTTTGTCTGCTGTGTGGTGCCGATTCCGCACCTCGGGGCTGACAGAACCCTCGGCGAGCCACACGGACACATGGCGGGGTTGGATGGTCTCCATCACCGTGGTCCGCAGCTCAGACAGCAGCGAATCGAGGTCAAGCTCGTCGCGGAGGCGGACGTTGAAAGCCTCGAGCGTCCTCTCCGCGTCGTACTTTGCCCTATAGAAGCTGCGGTCTACGAACCGCTGGATGCGCAGACGAAGGGGTCGGAACACCGCAGCCACGGCAAGGGTCGATGCAGCGACCGCGAGTTGCGAGTCCCTGCTTCCCGGTACAAGGCCTTGAAGCAAAACGACGGCCACCACATAGACAAGCGCAAGCGCGCCGGTCAACAACAAATAGACGAGTGTCCGGTTGATAACGACATCGATGTCGAACAGCCTGTATCGGAGAATCGCAAAGCCGGCAGCAAGCGCCAGCATGCCGGGTCCTCCGAGCGTGGCGCTGTAAATGTCGATGGCAAGGTTCTCGATGCCGAGCAGGTCGGCGCCGAGTTCGAAAACCAGTACGTTCACCAACCCCAGGAAGACGACGAACGCCACCCACTTCAGTTGCTGACGTTCGACCCCCCGAGAGCGCCGGAATCGAGCCATGAAGCCGACCATTGATACGGCGATGAAGAGCAACGCCAGCTGGAAGACAACGATTTGAGTCCTCACGGCGATGTCGGCCCCGGGGGCCCCGGCATCGAACAGGCCGGCATCCAAGAGGCGCTCGGTCGGGAGGCGAAAGAGGGTCATTGCCGCCCCCGTCCCGACGGCCGCATTCACAACCGTTGCGCGAGCAATCCACCTCCACTTCGGCGACGGCAGGTGGCCGTCCGGAAACAACAGCACGAGGAACGGGAAGAGTGCAATCCCGGGAATCCAAGTCCAGGCCGCCGCCCAGGCGGCAAGTTTGTCGAGCGGGAGCGAAGGCTGATCGAAGGCCCACACTCCGTATTCGAACGCGGCGGTCGAGAGCACCTGCGACAGACCTATTCCGAGAAATCCCCATCCAAGCGGGTTGCCGGGACGGCGCGCCGCAATGAGACCGCCCACGAGGACGAAGAAAACGAACGAGGCCGGCCAGGTGAGGTCCTCCGCCACCCAGAGGCCGGTCTGCGGTGCCTCGGCACGGCCGAGCCGAATCGCGATCGCGGCCAGGAACGCCGTAATCCCGAGCACCACCAGAGACCACGTCAGCCAGCCGGGGACCGCCGACGACGTCCGGGGTCTGTCGCCGCTCTTCGAGCGCTGCCTCAAACGCACCTCCGCCTGTTGAGCACGGTCACCACTATGGCCGAACTCCGTCTCTCAACCGTTACGGTGACGGAGGGGCCCCCAAGCTATTGGACCGCCCTCGCCTCGATCCAACTCGTGGAGCTGACGCCCCTGGAGACGCCCCTACCCGTCCCGTCCGACCGATGGCGACTTCGTCGACAACCTGGTGGATCGAACGATGCCAATGATCGCGGCGTGATCGCAAACCCCCCAGCGGTTCGACCTGCGACAATTCCAGGCAGTGAATGCCAAGGAGCGAGCCAAGGCCATCGACACCCTCTACCGGCTGCCGCTGGATGAGTTCACCTCGCGCCGCAACGAATTGGCAAAGGACCTCAAGAAGGCCGGCGACGAAACCGGCGCCGGATCGGTCGCCAAACTCAGCAAGCCATCGCTGCCGGCGTGGGCGGTGAACCAGCTAGCGCACCACGAGAGGAAACGCCTTAAGGAGCTCTTTTCCGCGTCGGACGCCCTCCGGGACGCGCACGCCGCGGGAGGGGACGCGCTCCGGGATGCGACGAAGGCACGCAACGCGCTGATCACCCGCCTCGTCGACCGGGCCACAGGGATCCTCGAGGAGGCGGGGCATTCGCCGTCCCGAACACACCTGGACAAGATCACCGCCACACTCCAGGCGTCGGCGGATGAGGAGTACAGGGACGAGCTCGCAAGCGGCCGCCTCGTCAACGACCTTCAGCCCACGGGCTTCGGCGGGCTCGCCGAGTGGGATGCCTTTCCGACCCCGAAGGGCACGGTCACCAAGCTCGAGCCGGCGGAGGTCCGGAAGGCGCGCCGCGAGGCCGAGGATCTCCTCGCTCGGGCCGAGTCGGCCGAGGAGCGGGCCGTTGCGCTGCGCGAGAACGCCCAGCGGGCGCGAAAGAAAGCCGAAGAGGCCGAAGAGGCGGCCGACGGCGCAGAGGAAGACGCCCAGGCCGCCCGGGAGCGCGCCGAAGAGGGGGCGCGCCGCCTCGACAAGTTGGCCGGTAGCACCTAGCCGCGAATTCAGCGTTGGTTCCGGCGCATAATCGGGGTCCGGATACCAAAGGAGACGAGTTATCGAGCGAGTAGCTCTTTACCTGCAGGACAAACACCCGCTCCGCGACGGCATTGGCTACGTGCGGCGCGCCGAGGGCGCCGGGTTCGAGGCCGTCTGGCAGGCGGAATCACGTTTGGTCCGTGAGGCAACCGTACCGATGGCCGCGTTCGCCGCCTCAACGGAACGAATCACCGTCGGCTCGGGTGTCGTGAACACCTGGACGCGCAACGCCGGGCTTCTGGCGGCAACGTTCGTAACGCTAGACGACCTCGCTCCCGGACGGGTGATCCTCGGTCTCGGGGCGTGGTGGGATCCGCTCGCGCGCAAGGTTGGGATCACACGCCGCCGCCCACTGCAGTGCATGCGAGAGACGGTGGAGGTTTGCCGGCAGCTGTTCACCCTCGAGGAAGTCACCTACTCGGGAGAGTTCGTGAACCTCGATGGAGTACGCATAGATGTCGTGCACGGCGATACCTCGCCGCGCAACATTCCTATCTACATCGGCGCGACCGGGCCCAAGATGCTCGAGCTCTCCGGCGAGATCGCGGACGGCGTCGTCCTCAACTACATGGTCTCCCCCAAATACAACAACGACGCGATGGAACGAATCGCATCCGGCGCAGAGCGCGCAGGGCGATCCGTCGACGAGATCGATCGACCTCAGCTGGTCGTGTGCTCCCTCGACAAGGACAGGACCGCAGCTCTGGACGCCGCGCGCCTGCTGCTGACTCAATACCTCGGACAACAACCGCACATCATGAAGGCATCGGGCGTCGATCCCTCCCTGATCGAAGAGATCAATGCGATCGTGGACTGGCCGGCGACACAGGAACAGATCGAAAAAGCGGCTAGTCTCGTTCCCGACGAAGTCGTCCAGCTCGTAAGTGCTTCGGGCACACCCGAGGAATGCAGGGCCAAGGTCGCGGAGTACATGGAACATGGAGCGACCTGCCCGATCCTCTATCCGCTCGGCGACGATGTTGAGTTGATGATCGACTCGTTCGCAACTACATCAAAGGAATGAACGCCGTGACCGACTACATGACCGGCGCCGAGGCCTACCGGGCCGATGTCACGCAGTTCCTACGCGAGATCATCGCCTTGCCCTCTCCGTCCTGCGCCGAGAAGGAAGTTGCCGAGCGAGTTGTGACCGAGATGAAAAAGCTCGACTACGACGACGCATTCATCGATCCCATGGGCAATGCAATCGGCCGCATCGGGAACGGCTCCACAAAGTTGGTCCTCGACGCGCACATGGACACGGTTGGCATCGGCGACCCTGGAGCATGGCCTCACGATCCGTTCCAAGGCAAGCTTGAGGACGGCATCGTCTTTGGGCGAGGCGCGTCCGACAACAAGGGTGCGGTCGCTGCAGAGGTTTACGGCGGACGGCTGCTGGCCGACCGTGCGCTCGAGGGCGCCGACGTCACGGTCTACGTCGTGGGCACAGTGATGGAAGAGGATTGCGACGGGCTTGCCCTGGGGTACGTCCTGACCGAGACGATTCCCGGAGTCCATGCCGTCGTGCTCGGAGAGTGCACCAACCTGGCCGTCTACCGCGGACACCGCGGTCGCATGGAGATCAGTGTGACGACAAAAGGCGTGTCGGCCCACGCAAGTGCACCGGATCGCGGCGAGAACGCGGTCGCGGCGATGGCGCCGATAGTGACTCAGATAACCGATCTCAACGAACGCCTTGCGCACGACGACTTCCTCGGCAAAGGCACTGTGGCAGTAACTAAGATCGAGTGCGAAACGGCGTCACTGAACGCCATCCCCGACAAATGCACGATTTATCTCGACCGGCGTTTGACCGAGGGCGAGACGCGCGACTCGGCAGTTGCGGAAGTGGCGGGACTCGATGCCGCGCGCGGCGCCGAGGTCAACGTTCTCACGTACGAGGAGCCCTCGTTTACCGGACTCGTGCGCGCCACCGAGAAGTACTATCCGACGTGGACCTTGCCCGAGGAGCACGCGCTGGCGCGCGCTGGTGTCGCAGCAGGCGTTGCGGCGCTCGGCGTGACACCTGAGGTCGACAAATGGACGTTCTCGACCAACGGCGTCTGGTCCGCCGGTCACCTCGGCATCCCCACGATCGGATTCGGCCCGAGCCAGGAGAAGTGGGCCCACACCGTCCTCGACCAGTGCCCGGTTGACGATCTTGTCGCGTCGATCGCGGTCTATGCGGCGCTACCCGCGGCGCTTCAGAACATGGGAGTAGGTGGCTGAGATGGCCGAGCCTATAAACCTCACCGTCAACGGCACGCCCGTCGAGGTGACGCCCGAGCCGGAGGAGACTCTGCTCGACGTGTTGCGCGATCACCTCGGACTCCTCGCGGCGAAAGACGGATGCCAGCCGGAGGGCTATTGCGGCTGCTGCACGGTCCTGGTTGACGGGCGCGCTCGAGTAGCGTGCTCGGCAACGGCCGATCGGTTCGCAGGAAAATCGATCGTCACGCTCGAGGGTCTGGACGATCACGAGCGCGAAGCCTTTGCGATGGCGTTCGCGGCAACCGGAGCGTCACAGTGCGGTTTCTGCTCCCCCGGCATCGTGATGAAGGCGCGCAACCTGCTCGAGAAGAACCCTGCGCCCGACCGCGACGAGGTTGCAAAGGCCCTCGCGGGAAACCTCTGCCGGTGCACCGGCTACGTCAAGGTGGTCGATGCCGTCCAGATGGCGGGCGCCATACTCTCCGGCGCGGAGCCTCCGAGTCTGGATTGGTCGGGTCGGATAGGCAGCCGCACGCCCAAGTACGAGGCGTTCGAGCTCGCCATGGGCCGCAAACCGTTCATCAACGACATGACTGTCGAGGGGATGCTGCACGGCGCGCTGTGTTTCTCCGAGCACCCGCGCGCCGTCGTGCGCTCGATAGACCTCTCGGAGGCAGAAAAGATCGAGGGCGTAGTTGCGATCGCTCTTGCGAGGGACGTCCCCGGTGACCGCACCGTAGGCGCGATCATCAACGACTGGCCAATCCTTATTGGCGCCGGTGAGACGACGCGCTGCGTGGGCGATGTGCTCGCTGGGGTTGCAGCCACCACGCGGGTCGCGGCGCGCCGGGCGGCGGCGGCGATCAAGGTCGACTACGAGGTCCTCGAGCCCGTGACAGATCCTGAGGATGCGCTCAAACCGGATGCACCGGCAGTACATGAGGGCGGCAACCTCCTGAAGACTTACAAGATCGATCGCGGCGACGTGGGTGCAGCACTGGCCGCATCGGCGCACGTCGTCACCGAGACCTTTCAGACCCAATTCATCGAGCACGCCTTTCTGGAGCCCGAGTCCTCGCTCGCGTACGAGGAGCAGGACGGCACCATGCGGGTCTTCTCGGGGGGTCAGGGGGTGTGGGACGACCGCAAGCAGATCGCTCGGATCCTCGGCGCGGAGGACTCCGCCGTACGCGTGACCCTGATCTCAAACGGCGGCGCGTTCGGCGCCAAGGAGGACCTCGGAATCAACGGCCACGCCGCGCTGCTCGCGCGCATCACCGGACGGCCCGTGAAGTTGACTCTGTTGCGCGACGAATCGATCCGCATGCATGCGAAACGCCACCCGCTTCGGATGACCTACACGGTGGGGTGCGATGAACAAGGGCGGTTGACGGCCGTCAACGCTCGCATCGTCGGCGATACGGGGGCGTACGCAAGCGTCGGCGACAAGGTCCTGCAGCGCGCGTGCGGGCACTCCTGCAGCGCCTACGAGGTTCCGAACGTCTACGTCGAATCGCATGCCGTCTACACAAACAATCCGCCGTGCGGAGCGATGCGCGGCTTCGGCTCCAACCAGGCAAATTTCGCGATGGAGGGATGCCTCGACCGCTTGGCCGAAAAGGTCGGCATCGACGGGTGGGACATCCGCTGGATCAACGCGCTCGAGACCGGCAAGACATTCGCAACGGGCCAATTGCTCGGAGAGGGCGTGGGGTTCAAGAAGTGCCTCGAAGCGGTCCGCGACGTGTATAAGAACGCCCGTCATGCGGGGATCGCCGGCGCCGTCAAGAACGTGGGTGTCGGCAACGGACTACCCGAGTACGGGCGGGCGTCGCTCGAGGTACGCGACGACGGCTCACTGAAGCTCCGCCATTCCTGGACGGAGATGGGTCAAGGCGTACACACCGTTCTTCAACAGGTGGTGTGCGAGGAGCTTGCGTCGGCCGGAGTCGAACTCAAGCATGTGTCCGTCACCGTCGACACCGAACGCGAGTTTGCGACCGGGCAGACGACGGCTTCACGGGGGACGTTCCTCGGAGGACTTGCCGTCAAGAAGGCGTGCGATGCCTTGAGGGCCGAGTTGAATGGGTCTCAACTTGCCGAACTCGCCGGACGGGAGTTTGTCGGCGAGATCGAGTTCCGGGTGACGCAGCCGATGGACTCTCAGCACATAGAGCGCTCGCACATCTGTTTCGGTTGGGGCGCGCAAGTCGTGGTTCTGGACGACGACGGCCGGATCGCCAAGGTCGTCGTCGCCCACGATGTGGGGCGCGTCATGAACCGGAACTTGCTCGAGGGACAGCTCGAGGGTTCGGTCCACATGGGCCTCGGACATTCCCTCACGGAGGAGTTCGTGGTGGACGGCGGATACATCCAGACGCCCACCCTCAAGTCGCAGGGCATCATTCCGGCCAAAGGAATGCCCGAGGTGGAGTGCATCTTCATCGAGGAGGCACAGCCTGAGGGACCTTACGGCGCAAAGGGTGTTGGTGAAATCGGACTCGTGCCCACGGCCGGCGCGGTTGCGGGAGCGGTGCATTCCTTCGACGGCGTGTGGCGGGCGACGCTGCCTATGAAGGACGCACCGGCGGCTCGGGCCGCTCACCCCCGAGCTGTGGCGCGGCTCGGCGGAGCTAAGGCGCGCCGCGCGGCCGATTCGACCGGGGACTGACGCCGGGCATGTCCATGGTTCTGAGCGGCGGGATCATCGTCGATCCCGCAACGGGATCCGTTGCCGAGCGCGACGTCTTCGTCGACGGTGGCCGGATCGGAGGGTCGGGCGATGACGAGCGCATCGATGTCTCCGGATGCGTTGTGATGCCCGGGAACGTTTGCGCCCACCATCACCTCTACTCCGCACTCGCACGAGGCATGCCGGGTCCGCACCGTGCGCCGGGCAACTTTCCGGAGATCCTGGAGTCGATTTGGTGGCGTTTGGACCGCGCTCTCGAGCCCGAAACCATCGAGCTGTCGGCTCGGCTCGGGGCGGTCGCAGCTGCTCGTGCCGGAACAACCTCGGTGATCGACCATCACGCATCTCCCGAGGCGATCGACTCTTCGCTCGATGCCCTCGCGGACGGCATCACCGCAGCCGGTTTGCGTGCAGTCGTCTGCTACGAGGTCACCGACCGCCACGGGGCGGCGGCCGGGCGACGGGGCGTTGAAGAGAACGTTCGGTTCCTGCGCACCAACGACCGGGCGCTCATTCGGGGGATGGTCGGCGCGCACGCCTCGTTCACGATCGGCGACGAGACGCTCGAGGAACTTGTAGCGGCAGCACGCGATGCGGGCGCGCCGGTTCATATCCATGTCGCCGAAGACGATTGCGACGAGAACGACTCCCTCGATAAGTACGGACTTCGAACTGCGCACCGGCTGGCGCGCGCCGGTGCACTGGAAGAGGGCGACCTCATTGCGCACGGAGTTCACCTCGATGCATCCGAGCTCGGGGCTGTGCGATCGTCCGGTGCGTGGGTTGCGCACAACCCACGCTCGAACATGAACAACGGCGTAGGGTACGCGCCGGTTCTGAAGATGGGCGAGCGGGTCGGTCTCGGAACGGACGGCATCGACGGCGACATGTTCGCCGAGGCACGAGCGTGTTACCTACGGGCACGCGAACGCTCGCTGGATGTGGGGCCGGACTTCGCTTTGGAGCGGCTCGTAGCCGGGGCGGCGATTGTTGGATCGTCTTTCGGCGAGCCCCAACTCGGCCGGTTGGACTCCGGCGCGCCGGCGGACCTGGTCGTCCTCGAGTACCGCCGTCCCACTCCCCTGTCCGGAGACAACCTCGCCGGGCACTTCCTGTTCGGAATGGGCGCGTGGGACGTGCGCGATGTGATGGTCGGAGGACAATGGGTCATCCGGGCGCGCCGGCACCAGCTGATCGACGAGGAGGAACTCTCGGCGCGCTGCCGGGAGGCGGCGCCGCGCCTGTGGGAGCGGATGAACAAGTTCTGAGCACGTTCTTTTCTTCTCCATACGTCTCGTAGACGGTCACAGAAGAAAAGAACGGGAGAGGGAGGGTCGTGGAGCGGTCGGATCTCACTGGGAAGGACTACATCTCGACGGCGGATTGGTCGGTAGAGGAGATCGGTGTCGCGCTCGATGTCGCCGGGGAGCTCAAGACCAGGTTCAAAGCCGGAGAGCCGCATAGGCTCCTGCCGGACAAAACGCTGTTCATGATCTTCCTCGACCTCTCAACTCGCACCCGCAACGCGTTCGAGGCCGGCATGACGCAGCTCGGGGGTCATGCTCACTTCATCGATGCGAACACATCACAGATCGCCCACGGTGAGAGTCCCCGCGACATGGGGATCATCTTGTCCTCCTACGGACACGGGATCGCAATCCGGCACGACAAGGTCCCGGGCGAGGGCAACTCGTACATGCGTGAGGTGGCCGCAAACGCAGACGCTCCCGTGATCAATCTGCAATGCGACATCGACCACCCAACGCAGCAGCTTGCCGATCTGATGACGATCGAGGAGGTCTTCGGAACGCGCGACCTGTCTGGAATGAAGATCTGCGTGTCGTGGGCGTTCGCGCCGTCGTACGCCAAGCCGATGAGCGTCCCTCAAGGACTGGCGCTTCTGCTCCCCCGCTTCGGAGCCGACGTGACGATTGCGAGGCCGCCGGAGTTCAGACTCATGCCCGACGTGATGGAACAGGCTCTGGGGCTTGCGGCGGAGGGCGGAGGCCGGCTCACGGAGGTCGACGACATGGAAGCCGGATTCGAGGGCGCACAGGTGGTCTACCCGAAATCATGGGGAGCCGAGCACCTCTTCGGCGACGAGGCCGCGGCGCTCGCGCTCAACGAGAATTACCGGGACTGGATCTGCGATGCGCGCCGAATGAAGATTGCGGCCGACGGCGCGATCTATATGCACTGCCTGCCGGCCGACCGCGGGAACGAGGTAACGGACGAAGTCATCGACGGCCCGCAGTCGGTCGTCTTCCAGGAGGCCGAGAACCGCCTGCACACGGGCAAGGCGCTTATGGCGCTGACGATGGGCGGCTTCTAGAGGTCCGGCGCGCCGCCCGCCCGTCGCGCCGCCTGACTGCCGAACCTATGTACACCAGACGACAAAGTGTGTCGTTCTGTGTACACACGTTTGCTGCCTACCGCTCTGCAGCTCGAGTAAAACGCTCGCCCCATTCTCGAAGGTGTTCAACGAACTCGGGAGGCCCGACCACCTCGAAGTCGGCGCGCACCGCACCAACCGCAAACGCCGGCCAGTCCAGGGAATCGATAGTCATGAGGAGCCGGCACCGGTCCCCGTCGACCTGCTCGACCGTCCCCCACGGTCCGATCGCCGCCCGGACTGCATCGACCGAGGCATTGACGATCACCTCGACCGTGTAAGCCGCCGGCATGTTCTCGATCCCCGCGCGGACGAAGGCTGCGGCATCGCCGCCGGGAAGTTCACGCGGGTGGAAGCGGATCGCGGTCGCCTTGGGATCGCGCAGCCGGTCGATGCGGAAACTGCGCCAGTCGTCCCGCGTCAGATCGAACGCAACGAGATACCACCGCCGACCGAGCGACACCAGGCGGTGAGGTTCGACATGCCTTTCGGTCGTCTCCCCACCGCGACGCGTGTAGGAGAAGCGCATCCGCTCCTCGTTCCGGCACGCCTGAGCAACGGTCGTCAGAACATCGGCGTCGACCGTTCTGCGCGTTCCCCACACGGCAGGCACCGTCACGGCGCTCAGCGCGTCCACCCGCCGACGCAGTTTGGGCGGCATGATCTGGACGATCTTTGCGAGCGCCCGGACCGCGGAATCCTCGATGCCGGCGACCGCGCCCTGCGCTGCGCTCCGGAGACTGATTGCAAGTGCTACCGCTTCATCGTCGTCGACCGCGAGAGGAGGAAGAGCGGCGCCGGCGGCGAGTTGGTAGCCGCCGTCCACCCCGCGATCGGCCTCAACCGGATAGCCCAGCTCCCGAAGGCGGTCGACGTCGCGGCGCACTGTCCGAACCGACACTCGGAGCTCGGCGGCCAGATCCGCTCCGGTCCAGTAGCGGTGCGTCTGGAGCAGCGAGAGAAGTCGGAGGGTGCGTGAGCTTGTGTTTCCCATGTTCTGAGGATTCCACAGATTCAGGACAGAAACTGTCCTCTATTGATCCTAATGTCGGCAACGACGGGACAGGCAAGAGAAAGGGGCCTCGGTGACCGACGTGATCAGAACATCCGGGCTGGTCAAGCGCTACGGCAAGGTCCTGGCGCTCGACGGCCTCGAGCTCACGGTGCCCAAGGGGACCGTGCTCGGGTTGCTGGGACCCAACGGCGCCGGCAAGACGACCGCGGTGAGGATC
>DASQUP010000267.1:0-10419 GCA_035641235.1 Actinomycetota bacterium | reverse complement strand
CCTTCTGGTATCATTTCCCCTGGTCGCGCCCCTTCGGGCTCCGGCCCTCACGCACGAATCGAAAGAACGAAAAGGAAAGAGACGCGCGCGTGTCCAACCTCACGATGTCGGTGGCAGAGCTTCTGGGACACCCCGGCGAATACCGGGACGTCCGCCTGTCCGAACCCTTGCCAGGCGGCGTTCGGACGACCCTCGCGCGCCTGACCGGAGATCCCGTGTCGGGAGATCTTCGGGCCGAGAGCGTCATCGAAGGGATCCTGGTCACCGGCGACGTCTCGGGCGCCACCGTCGTCCAGTGCGCTCGCTGCCTCAAAGAATTCGACTCCCGGGCGGACGTCGAGCTGTGTGAGCTATACGTCGGCCCCGGACACGACCTCAGCGGCTCGGAAACGGACGATACGTACAAGGTGACCGGCACCGAGATCAATCTCGAGCCGATGCTCCGGGATGCGATGACCCTCGCTCTCCCGTTAAATCCTCTGTGCCGGGGGGACTGCAAGGGGCTCTGCGCCCAGTGTGGTGCGGATCTGAACCTGGGTGACTGCTCCTGCGCAGAGGACGAGACCGATCCACGATGGGCGCCGCTGGAGACGCTGAAGGCGCGACTCGAGGAGGAGACACAGGGGCCGGCGCGTTCAGCGTAGGGCCACAGATCGGGCCGGCGCCGGTGGTGGCGATGGCGCCGCGAAGAGAAGGAGAGGAACCGATGGCAGTACCCAAGCGGAGGAAGAGCCGCAGCAAGATGCGGATGCGGCGAGCACACTGGAGAACGGAGGCACCGACCTATTCGTCGTGCCCGCAGTGTCGCCAGCCCAAGCTCCCGCACAGGGTATGCGCCAACTGCGGTTATTACGCCGGTCGCCAGGCCGTCGAGACCGAGTAGCACCCGCACTCCCTTGGACGAATCGTCACCGGACCGCCACGACGGCGAGACCAGCCCTTCGGCATCTGAAGGGCTGAAAGAGCTCGCGATCCTCGGCGTCCCGCCCGAAGGTGGCGCTATCTACGAACTTGCCTTGACACATCGCTCGTACGCGTTCGAACAGCAGGTACCGGTCGAGCACAACGAGCGGTTGGAGTTCCTCGGCGACGCGATTCTCGGTGCGGTAGTAACAAATCTGATCTACACGCGTTATCCGGAACTCAACGAAGGTGAGATGGCTCGGCTGCGCGCGTCCGTTGTCAACACCTACGCGCTTGCGGACCTGGCGCGCGAACTCCATCTCGGAGGCCACATCCGTCTTGGAAAAGGTGAACAGAGTTCCGGTGGCCGGGACAAGGCGTCGCTCCTTGCAGACACACTGGAAGCAATAGTGGGCGCCGTCTATCTGGATCAAGGGATTGCCACCGTTTCTTCTGTGTTGGAGGCTCTGTTCGAGGAGCGAATTCGGGCGCGCGTCGAGGCCGGGGGGCGTTACGACGCGAAGACGGCGCTGCAGGAGGTCGTCGTCCGCGACGTCGGCGGGTTCCCCGCGTACAGAGTGGCTTCTTCGGGCCCCGATCACGACAAACGATTTACGGCGCACGTCTATGTGGAGTCGGAACTGTTCGGCGTAGGGGAAGGGCGCAGCAAGAAAGAGGCGGAGCAAAACGCGGCGAGGGAGGCTTTGGCACGCCTCGAGGCGGATGAGGAGTTGCGGGCCGAAAGGGGACGGGATGCCCGAGCTTCCTGAGATCGAGGTCCTCAAACGCGATCTGGAAAAAGAGGTCGTCGGACGCCGCATCAAAGCGGTTGAAGTGAGACCCGGCAGCAACGCCATGAAGGTGATCCGACGCCACGGACGGCGCAAGGAGTTCCAGGAGTTGCTCGAAGGCTCCAAAGTGGAACGCGTCGACCGGCGCGGTCGATGGCTCCGATTCAACCTGGACAACGGCCACGATATGGTCATCCATCTCGGGACCCACGGTGTGCTGCTGAAGACGAGTGCTTCAGATGAGATCGCACCGCATACGCACATCGTCCTTGCGTTCACGATCGGTGGACAGCTCCGGCTACTCGATCCGAACAAGAACGGAGAGGTGTTCGTCGCGCCTGCTGAGCAAATCGCAGAGCTCGACGAGCTCCAGAACCGTGGACTTGATCCTCTCGACAGTGAGAACCCAATGACGTGGCAGCACTTCTCCGAGTTGCTCGAGGAACGAGCGTCTGGGCTGAAGAAACTGCTGATGGATGAGAGCTTCATCGTCGGTTTGGGCGAGATCTATTCGGACGAGGTGTTGTTTGCCTCGGGACTGAGGTTCGACCGGCAGTCGGACAGGCTTTCATCCCAGGACGTCCGCCGCTTGTACCGGGCTTTGATGGAGACCCTGCAGGAAGCGGTCAAGGCGCGCGGCACCAGCTGGGGTGAGGAAGGGTGGCGTGACCTCCAGGGCGGGCGCGGCGAGTTCCAGACTGAGCTCAAGGTCTTTGAGCGCGATGGACGCCCCTGCCGGCGGTGTCGCCACGAGATCGAAAAAGCGGATTGGGACGGCGCGCACACCTTCTACTGCCCGCAGTGTCAGACGTGAGCGCCCCTACACGAAGCCGAGGAGGATCGAATTGGAAGACAGGACCCGCGTTCACGTCTTCGTAAACGGCGACCTGCCGGGAGAGGAGTTTTGCACCGCGGTGGCCGCGAAGGCCGACGAGCAGGGCGTTACCGGATGGGTCAGGGCCATGAACGACGGCCGCGTCGAGGCGGTTCTCGAGGGCCCCAGGGATGAGGTCTATCGGGTAGTAGGGCTCTGCCGGGCGGGTCCATCGGGAGCACGCGTCTCCAGCGTCCAGGTCGATCGCGAACCCCCAAAGAACGAAAAGACCTTCAAGATCAAGCGCTGAGCGTCTTTCCGACCGCGATCTGTTGCAGTTTCGCCCCCTGGGACTGCACCCAGAAGCAAGTGAGATTGCCGCGGAGGGCCGCGGTGCCGCTGCTACGGTGGCCCCCATGTACATAAAGAGGCTCCGGATGGCCGGCTTCAAGTCGTTCGCCGATCCGACGGTTCTCGAGTTCGAACCCGGCGTCAACGTAATCGTCGGGCCCAACGGGTCCGGCAAGTCCAACATCGCCGATGCCCTCTCGTGGGTCCTCGGCTCCCAGGCTCCATCAAGCCTGCGCAGCGGATCGATGGAGGACGTCATCTTTGCCGGATCGGCGGGCCGGAGCCGCCTCGGTCTGGCCGACGTAGAGCTCACCCTCGACAACGCCTCGCGAGTCCTCCCCCTGGATCTCAACGAGGTCACCGTCAGCCGCATCACCGACCGCTCGGGCGAGACCGAATACCGCATCAACGGAGCGCCGTGTCGTCTTCTCGACGTCGCCGAACTACTGTCCGACACCGGGATAGGGCGCAGCATCCATACGGTGGTGGGGCAGGGGCAGCTCGATGCCGTCCTGCAGGCCCGTCCCGAGGAGCGCCGGACGTTCATCGAAGAGGCAGCGCAGATCGGGAAATACCGGCGCCGCAAGGACCGGGCACTCAAGCGGATCGAGCGAGTCGACGAAAACCTCGTCCGCCTGGAGGACGTACTCACAGAATTGCGGCGGTCGGTTCGCCCGCTCAAGCGTCAAGCGTCGGCGGCCGCGGCGTACTCGGACCTCCTCGACGAGCAGCGAGTGCTTCGCCAGCGCCTGGCGGCTACGGATCTGCGGCGCCTTCGTGCCGACGATGCCCGGTTCGACCCCGAGGCCGAAGCTCGGCGCGCCGGCCTCCTGAGCGACGAGATCGCGAGCATCCGTGCTCGCTTGGAATCGGCGTCGGACGAGCGGGCTCGCCTTGTGGGTGCTGCGGAGGCGGCATCGGAAACGGCGCACGGCCTCGCCCGGGCCACCGATCGACTGGCGGGTCTCACCCGGCTGGCCGAGGAGCGCGCCGAAAGGATCTCGGCGCGCCTCGCCGCCGAAACGGAGGAGGGCTACCGGGAGCGCATCCGGCTCCTCGAAACGGAACGTGGCAGATGGACGGCCGAGTCCGGCCGCCTCGCGGAGGATGCACAACGGCTGGCGGTCGCGGCATCGGAAGTCAAGGCCGTTCTCGAGGCACGGACGGTCGAGATGGCCGCGGCCGACACCCGGCTGGCGCGGGCGAGATCGGACGAGACGGCAGCAGCTCAAGCCCTGGTCCGCGCGGAGGGAAGCGAAGCCGCCGGGCGAGCGACCCTTGGTTCGATCGAGGCCCGCGTTCACGCGGTCGAGGAGCGGCGCGCTGTGGCCGTTTCCGAACTCAACGAAGCGGCCGGTGGCATCGCGAAGTCAGAGGAAGAGGTGCGTGAAATCGAAGGCGGCCTCGACGCTCGCACCGAGCAGGCCGCCGCTGCCGAGGCGAGGTACGAAGATGCGGTCGCCGCCCTTGAGCGGATCAAAGATCGCCTCACCGACAGCAGCATCGGCCGTGCCGCAGCCCAGGCCCGTTTGGAGACGCTCAGGGAGGTCGAGCAACTCTTCGCGGACGAACCGGGAGTCGCCGACCGGATCCGCCCCCTCCTTACCGCGGCGGAAGCCGCGACGCGCGGCTCACTCGGCAACGAGGAGATCGCACGAGATGAACTCCGAGCGGCCGCGGTGGAGGCGGAGGGCCTGCGAGCTGAAGTCGATACGCATGATCGCGAGCTCCGGCGACTGGATGCGCTCATGGCTGGAGCTGCCGAGCGATTGGGCGGGGCCAGGCGACGGCACGAGAGCAGGGAAATCGGACTGGCAGCATTGGACGAAGAGCTTGCCCGGGCGCAGGACTCTTTGGCGGCGGCGCAGCGGGCCGCGGTTGAGGAGCGGGCGGCCCTTCCCGCCCGGCGCGCCGCGTTGGAGGAGGCGCAGAGGGAACGCGAGTCCGCCGAAGAAGTGGCTAGGACTGCCTCGGCAGCCGTCTCCGATGCGACCGCCCGCGCCACCGCCGCGGAAATGGAAGCGCGCAGCGCCCACGAACGTGCGCTGGCGGCGCAGCTACGCATGGAAGAAGCCCAAGCCGGCATCGCGGATGCGGAAACGGCCCTTGCTGGACTCGAGGACCTGAGAGCCCGGCTCGGTGCGGCCCGCGATTCAGCCCTCGCGGTTGCCGCCACGGCCGCTCTGGCCGCTCAGGCCGGATCCCGGTGGACGGACACAGCCGAGCAGCACGCCGCGGCCGCCCGGGCGGAGGCGGATGCGGGGGACCGCAGGTTGGCTGCATTACGCGGGCGGGAGCGTGAGGTCTCGGATCAGCTGGACCACGTCGCCCGGCGCCGCAACGAGGCCGAAGTTCACAGGGCGGAGAACCGCACCCGAATGGAGGCACTCGGTGAGCGGGCCATGGAGGAATGGGGACTGGCGCTTGCAGAAATCGACGAGATAGAGCCCCTCGAGGAGGAAGACGAACCGGAGGCGCGCTCGCGGGTCGAGAAACTCGATCGGGACATGCGCCGCTTGGGGCCGATCAATCCCCGCGCTGCCGAGGAGTACTCCGAACTCAGCGAACGTGAGTCCTTCCTGATAGGCCAAATCGAGGACCTCAAGCGCTCCAAACGCGATCTATTGAAAATCGTGCACGAGGTCGACGACACGATCGTGCAGGTCTTTGGAGATGCCTACAGAGGGGTAGCGGCCGAGTTCGAAGGAGTCTTCGGACGACTCTTCCCGGGGGGCTCGGGGCGGCTGAAACTCCTGGATCCGGATGACATGCTTGCGAGCGGGATCGACGTCGAGGCCCAGCCTCCCGGCAAGAACGTGCGCAAACTCTCGCTGCTGTCCGGAGGTGAGCGCTCGCTCGTAGCTCTCGCCTTCCTGTTTGCGATCTTCAGGGCCCGGCCGTCGCCCTTCTATCTCCTCGATGAGGTCGAGGCCGCTTTGGACGACATCAACCTGCAGCGCTTCCTCGGTTTGATCGCGGAACTCGAGGAGCGCGCCCAGGTGCTGATCGTGACGCACCAGAAACGGACGATGGAGGCCGCCGACGTGCTGTACGGGGTGTCGATGAGGTCGGACGGGGTGTCGCTCGTGGTGGCCAAGCGGATGGAACGGGACGCTCCGATCACCGCATAACCCCGCGATAGCCTCTAGCTCATGGATGCAGTCGTCGTCATAGCTGTGCTCGTCGCGATCGTGATAGTCGCCGGCGGGGTCTTTCTGGTCACGCGCCGCGGGAGGCCCCCGGAGGCGCCGCCCCGCGTCGAGCCCGAGGCCGTCGAGGCCCCGCCCGAGGAGGCCGTCGAGGAGGCCGTCGAGGAGGCAGTCGAGGAGCCCCCCGCGGTGACCGAGGCCCCCACCATCACCGAGCCGGCGCCCCCGCCACCCGTGGAGGTCGTCAGGCCCAGCCTCCGCGACCGGCTGAAGCGCAGTCGGAAGTTCCTGTCCGATCGCCTCGCAGATGCCCTCCACGGAGCTCCCGACGATGCCACGTGGGACGACGTAGAGGCCGCACTCATCCAGGCCGATATCGGGGTCGCCACTGCAACGCGCATCGTGGACGATCTAAAGGGAGTTGCGCGGGAACGAAGGATCAAGGACGCGGAGGAAGTGCGAGGATTGCTGGCCGACGAACTCGTTTCGTTGTTCGAGGCCGAGCGCGATCGTGCCCTGAGCTTTGCACCGCAACCGCCCACCGTCTGGCTCGTCGTGGGAGTGAACGGGACGGGAAAGACGACCACCATTGGCAAGCTCGCCGCCGATCTCAAAAACCGCGGCCGTGGCGTCGCGCTTGCCGCGGCGGACACGTTTCGAGCAGCCGCCGATGAACAGCTCGGCGTCTGGGCCGACCGAACCGATGCCACGCTCGTCAAACACCAGCCGGGTGCCGATCCTGGAGCGGTTGCCTTCGACGCCTACAAACATGCGCGTGCGCGCAACGTCGACGTTCTCATCGTGGATACGGCCGGAAGGCTGCACACGAAGACCCCTCTGATGGATGAGCTCGCGAAGGTCCGTAGGGTCATCGAGAAAGAGGGTGAGGTCCACGAGTCGCTGCTCGTGATTGATGCAACGGCCGGACAGAACGGCTTGGTGCAGGCCAAGCAGTTCGCGGAGGCCGCGGGCGTGACGGGCGTGGTCCTCACGAAGCTCGACGGCACCGCGAAGGGTGGCATAGCGCTCGCAATCGAGGAGACTCTGGGGATTCCGATCAAACTGATCGGGGTCGGTGAGGCGCTGGAGGATCTCGAGCCGTTCGATCCGAAGACATTCGTCGACGCCTTGCTCTCATAAAACCTCATAGTTAAGGAACAGCATGTTCGACACTCTCAGCACTCGCCTCGACGACATCTTCACGCGCCTTCGGTCGCGCGGCCGGCTTTCCGAAAAGCAGGTCGACGAAGTTCTGCGTGAGATACGGCTTGCGCTGCTCGAAGCGGACGTCTCCCTCAAGGTCGTCAAGGCCTTCGTCAAGGATGTGCGCGAACGCGCCGAAGGGGCCGAGATCCACAAGAGCCTCACGCCGGCGCAACAGGTCATCAAGCTGGTACACGCCGCCCTGATCGATGTGCTGGGCCACGAGGCGGCGGGCCTGGAGGTCACATCGACGCCGCCGCGCGTGATTCTGATGGCGGGCCTTCAGGGATCCGGTAAGACAACTGCCTCCGCGAAGCTGGGCCTGTTGCTCAAAGGCCAGGGGCGCAAACCGATGCTGGCCGCGTGCGACCTTCGGCGCCCGGCCGCCATCCGGCAACTAGTCCTCCTCGGCGAGCAGTCCGGCGTGCCGGTCCATGCGGAGGAGGCCGGAGCCGACGCAGTTGCTGTGGCCGGACACGCGCTCAAGTACGCGCGCGATGAAGGTTTCACCGACGTGGTCGTCGACACGGCCGGGCGGATGAACGTCGACGCGGAGTTGATGGCGGAGCTTGGGCGGGTCGCCGACGTTGTCGGACCCACCGAAACGCTGCTCGTTTGCGACGCAATGACCGGACAGGATGCGGTCAACGTCGCGGAAGCTTTCATGGAGGAAGTCGACATCACAGGTGTGGTGCTGACGAAGCTGGACGGCGACGCCCGCGGAGGAGCCGCGCTGTCGATGTCATTCGTAACCGGGCGCCCGATCAAGTTCGCGGGTGTGGGAGAGAAGCTCTCGGACCTCGAACCTTTCCACCCCGATCGCATGGCGTCGCGCATCCTAGGTATGGGCGACGTGATGACGCTCATCGAGAAAGCAGAATCGGCCTTCGATCAGGCCGAGGCGAAGAAGATGGAGGAGAAGCTCCGGCGCGCGGAGTTCACCTTCGAGGATTTCCTCAGTCAGATGCAGGCTCTCAAGAAGATGGGCCCCATGTCACAGGTGCTCGGAATGTTGCCCGGAATGTCGAAGCTTCCGGTGGGCGATGACAGTGTCGATGAGCAGCTGCCCAAGATCGAGGCGATGATCCGATCGATGACGCTGCAAGAGCGAAACAACCCGCAGCTGATCAACGGGAGCAGGCGACGGCGCATCGCGGCCGGATCGGGCACCAGCGTGCAGGAAGTGAACCAGCTCGTGAAGCAGTTCGGGCAGGTCCGGAAGATGGTGAAGTCCCTGTCGGGCGGCAAACGGATGCGCCTTCCTGGAGGGATGAAACTCCCGCCGGGAATGGGGATGTAGCGGCGCGCCGCCTGGGGCCCCCTCCCACCTGCTACGATGGCCAGTCCCGTGTGTGTTTTGCCCGCGGCGAATCCACGTACGCCAGCGTAAGGAGAAGCATGGTCAAGATCAGGTTGATGCGCGTCGGCAAGAGGAAGCAGCCGTCGTTCCGTGTCGTCGTGGCTGACTCCCGGAGCCCGCGGGACGGCCGGATCATCGAGGCCATCGGCCGGTACAACCCCCGGACCGAGCCGTCGGATGTGGAGATCAACTCGGATCGGGCGGTTCACTGGCTCCAGCAGGGCGCCCAGCCCTCCGAGCAGGTCCGCAAGCTCCTGCAGATAACCGGCGCGTGGTACACGTTCACGGGCGAGCGGCCGCCTGCCGGGGCTCCGGCCGCAGCTGCCGCCGCTCCGAAACCGACGCCGGCGGAGTCCATCAAGGCCACAGCGGCAGCATCGATCGACGAGGAACCTGCGGAGGAACCGGCAGCCGAGTCCACGCCCGAGGCGGCCGCGGCGGCCGAGGGCGCTCAGGACACGGGCTCGGACGAGGAAGCAGAGTAGCCACGTGAGCCGCGCTCTCATCGAGTACCTGGGGACATGGCTTCTCGACCATCCCGAGGATCTCTCTATTGAGGAGGTCGAAGGGGAGCGTGGAGAGTTGATCTTCGAGATCACCGTCCATTCCGAAGACATGGGCAAGCTGATCGGGAAGCGCGGGCGCGTCATCCAGGCTCTCCGTTCGCTCGTGCGAGCGTCGGCACAGCGAGAAGGCCACAGCGTCCTGGTCGAAGTCGTCGACTGAACCTCCAGTGGAATCCGGCATGCTCCTGGCCGGAGAGATCGGCAAACCCCATGGGCTCGGCGGCGAGGTGTACGTCATCCGCATCTCCGATGACCCCGGCCGCTTCGAGGCCGGAGCGAAGCTGGTCCATGCCGACGGCCGAGCTCTCGTGGTGGAGAGCTCCAGAGCCCATCGCGACCGCCTTCTGGTCAAGTTCGAGGGAGTGGACGACCGCACCGGAGCCGAGGGTCTGCGGGGGGCGCTGTTCGTCCCGCCCGAAGATGTGCGGGCGCTGGAGGACGACGAGTTCTGGCCCCACGACCTCGTCGGCTGCTCGGTGGCTTTGAGCGACGGGACCGTCGTTGGAGAGGTCGGCGCCGTCGTCCCGTCCCCGGCTCACGATCTGCTCGAGGTCAGGACGGCGGCGGGCGACAGGCTCGTCCCGGTCGTCAAGGAGATCGTTACGGAGGTGGACGTGGCCGCCCGCCGAATCACAATCGACCCGCCCGAGGGACTGCTGGACTGATGCGGATCGACATCATCACTCTATTCCCCGACATGTTCGCGGCGCCGCTCGATGCGAGCCTGCTCGGAAAGGCGCGCGCCGCCGGGAAACTCGAGGTCGCTGTGCACGACCTCAGGGACTATGGGATCGGTCGCCACAGGTCGGTGGACGACGAGCCCTACGGCGGGGGCCCGGGCATGGTAATGAGGCCCGAGCCGATCTGGGCTGCGGTTGAGGCCGTTGGCGCTGCGGACGCTCACGTCGCGCTCATGTCGGCCCGGGGCACCGTCCTGGATCACGACGTCGTCCGCCGCTTGGCCGAACGCGATCACCTGGTCCTGATCTGTGGCCGGTACGAGGGCGTCGACGAACGGGTGGCGGCCCATCTGGCGGACGAGGAGATCTCGATCGGCGACTACGTCCTCGCGGGGGGAGAGCTGCCCGCGCTGGTCGTGATAGAGGCCGTATCGCGTCTCGTCCCGGGGGTGCTCGGCAACGTCGAATCCCTTGCACTCGAGTCGCACTCCGCCGGACTGCTCGAATACCCGCAGTACACGCGCCCGCCGGAGTTCAACGGTCACGCCGTACCCGAGATCTTGCTGTCCGGTGACCACGGCGCGGTCGAGCGGTGGCGCCGC
>DASQUP010000266.1:0-3193 GCA_035641235.1 Actinomycetota bacterium | reverse complement strand
TAACCCCAAAGACCACCGCGGCGAGTGGTGGGTGTTGCAGTAACTCGCCGGTCACGTCGATGCATCCGCGCGGCGACCATCATTCCGGACTGCTAGGAGCAATGTCGACGGATGACTGGGGTCCGGCGCAGCGCCACGCGGTCCGCGTCTGAGTGCAGCGGGCCTTCAACGGGGCTGTCTCGCCGCCATCTGGAACGCGTTCTTCGCCTCCGCTCCCCGCCGACGCCGAAGCTGAAGGTGGTCCACGGTGGGGCAGAGGAATCGCAGACTTGGGCGTCTCCCCTGATGCCCTCGAATGCGCACCTAGCATCGCCGCCGATCTTGATCGATGAGGTCGGCGCGGGTTCTCTCTCATACGTCGTGATCACGCGCCCGCACGGACGCCGGGTCTGAGTCGGCCCGTCGCTCGATGCCATAAAGTGCTCCCTGGGCCTCATGCGAGACAGATACGATCTTGTCGTCACGAACGCACGGCTGCGCTCCGAGCCGGAGCCTGGATGGTCAATTGGCATCAAGGACGGGAGCATCCAGGGGATCGATAAAGGGTTGCTTTCCGGCCACTTAGAGATTGACGCCGAGGGGAATCTCGTCACGGAGTCCTTCGTCGACCCTCATCTGCACTTGTGCAAGGTCTACACAATAACGATGCTCGGCGACGCCGCCCTGCGTGCCTACACGGGTGGCTCGATGGGCGCGGCCATGACTGCAATCGAACTCGCTTCGGCCGTCAAGGATCACTATGAGGAGGACTGGATTTACCACAACGCGCGCCGGGCGCTCCTTGAGGGCCTCGGTCACGGCGTTACACATGCGCAGGCGTTCGCCGACACCGACACGAGAGCTCGACTCGAAGGAGTGAGGGCCCTCCTTCGGGTGCGCGATGAGCTCAAGGACGTGATGGCCGTGCAGGTCGTTGCTTTTCCGCAGGACGGTGTCGTCCGAGATGCAGGGGCTTCAGATTACGTTCGCGAAGCGCTTGAGTTGGGGGCCGATGTGGTGGGTGGAATTCCCTGGATCGAGTTCACCGATGCCGACGCGGCAGCTCACATCGATGCCATGCTGGACCTGGCGGCCGAGTTTCAGCGACCGGCCGCGATGCTCGTCGACGACGCCGGCGACCCAGGCCTCCGCACGACCGAGATGCTCGCTTCTGCAGCACTCGAACGGGAACTCATCGATCGAGTGGTTGCCTGTCACGCGCGCGCGATGAATCTCTATCCGGAGCCTTACTTCCGGCGGCTCGTCGGTCTCGTCACCCGCGCACGAATGACGTTTGTGACCGATCCGCACACGGGCGCGTTGTGCACGCGTGCGCTCGATCTCCTCAACGCAGGCATCCCGGTGGCGCTGGGTCAGGACGACATCGCCGATGCGTACTATCCGTACGGTCGCCACAATCCGCTTGAGGTGGCGTTCATTGCGTCTCATGTTCTGGGCGCGTCGAGCTTTGACGACATGGAAACCCTGTACGACATGGTCACTCGGCAGGCGGCAAGAGTCCTGCGGATCTCCAACCACGGAGTGGAAGTAGGTTATCCGGCGAACCTGGTCGTCCTCGACGGAGGAAGCGTATGGGAGGCGCTCACGCGGCACGGCGCGCCGCGGTACGTGATCAGCCGCGGCCGGATCGTGGCAGAGTCGAAGAGCATTACGCAGTTGCACGGGATCGGCGACGAGTAGCCTGGGCCACTATGCAAATCATGCATCGTTCCCCGGTCGGCGCCAATGATGCTGACTCCAAGGGCTTGGTCTCTTCAGACGGCGCAATTGAGCAAACTCATCGCTTGAATCCAGTTGCAGAGAGGATGACCCGAGTCGAGGACATTCCGTTCGTTGGATTGGAGCAACTCGGTCTTGATCAAGGGAAGCTCAGGAGATCGAGAAACTCAAGCAGCAAGAAGGGTCGGAGCTCCAGGCTCACGGGAGCCGCAACCTCATCCAAACTTTGCTGCGGGAGAACCTTTGTAGATGAGTACCGGCTGTGGATCTTCCCTATGGTAGTGGGTGCGGGGAAGCTAACGCTTAAGAACAGCAACGTTTCCACGACGCGGCGTCATGATCGCCACCTACCTGCCGGCGGGCGAGATCGCCACAGGATCTTTTGCACTCGACGAACCGATCGACGCGGAGCTCGAACGCCGGCGCAAGATCGAAAACTAAGCGTTGGATGGATCCTCGGGCGCCCACGCTGCGGGGTGCTGGGTGAAGTCCTCACCCTCGGCACGATCGGAACCAGGCTCCGGCCGGTCATTAGGAAACGGAGTTGCGATATGGGTCAGTGTTCTTGTGTCCACAGCGGCGCGGTCGCGAATACGACGAAGTGGCACCGTTCGATGAAACCTGCGCGGCGGTAAACCCCAACAGCCATATCTGACGAGTGAAGGACCACCCGCCGGCAGCCAAGTTCGCTCGCCCGATTGATCAGAGCGGTCGTCAAGCCGCTCGCCACGCCGCGCCCTCGGGCCTCAGGTAGGGTCATCATTGCGTAGATCGCGGCGACGCCGGGTGGGCCAGCTAAGGATAGGTAGCCCTTGCCCAGCGGTACACCGTCGACTAGCGCGAGGTAGCGGTGGCCGGATACACGACCGGGTCCCCATTCCCGCTGGAATTCCTCGACCAGAGATGCATCGTCCTCAGGGATTTCCCAATAAACGGTCGTGAGTTTGTGGAAGCGATCAAGGTCCGCAGCATCGAGAACCTCCCGATACTCGACCCCCGGCGGGAAGTCGGATTCTCTCCAGCCCGCGAGGTCAAGCGACATCCCGGTGGCCTTCTCGACTGATCGCAGACCGTGCGTCGCAAGTCGGTCGCTAAGGTTTCGCGGCCGTGCGGAGGGATGAACGAGCCAGAAAAACTGCACATCGCGCGCCCCGAAGCGCTCAATTACCGACGCGACGACTTGATCCGCGTCCCCGTCTATGCGGGTCCGGATGACCGCGTTGTAGGGGAGATGCTTGATAGGAGTCTCGAACCACAGGACGCCGTTCTCTTCGTGGAGCTCGCCGTGCTTCCAGCGGCCGAATATCGACCAGTGCGCGACGAAGGCCTCCTCGATCTCGGTCACAACATCCACGGCCTGATCATCGGACGACAATGGCGGGACCGCAAGGGAGTTACTGGCGCCGGGATCTCCGAGAGTCTGGTTCCCGAATCTCTGAGCCCTTGGTCCGAGCCCCCGGTCGTTCACGTGCCT
>DASQUP010000265.1:0-16267 GCA_035641235.1 Actinomycetota bacterium | reverse complement strand
CCATTCGTAGTTGCGGCACCAGTCGCATCGTCAATCGACCACCATCTGTCTGTGGTCAATTGGACTCTCGAGAAACCCTCACGCGGACCCCGGTCGGGCAATGACCCGATCGATGATGCCGTAGTCGCGGGCCTCCTCCGGGTCCATGAATCGGTCGCGGTCCATGTCTTGCTCCACCTTGTCCTGCGGGCGTCCCGTGTGGTCGGCCACGATGGAGATCACCCGCTTGCGCACCTCGAGGAGCTCGGTGGCGTGAATGTCCACATCCGCCGGGCTGCCGGAGAACTCCTCGATCCCCTGATGGAGCACGATTCTGGAATTGGGCAGACCGAAACGTTTACCCGCGGCACCCCCGGCCAGAATCACTGCGCCAATACCGATGGCCGTGCCCACGCACGTCGTTGAGACGTCGGGTTTGACGTAGCGCATCGTGTCGTAGATGGCGAGCCCGGCGTAGGCATCTCCGCCGGGCGTATTTATGTGGAGATTGATCGTCTTCTCTGGGTCCTCGGACTCGAGGAACAAGAGCTGGGCCACCAGGCCGTTCGCCACCTGCTCGTCGACCTTGGTTCCCAGGATGACGATGCGTTCCTTCAGGAGGTGGGAGTAGACGTCGAATGCGTATTCCCCTGCCGGGGTTTCCTCCACGACCTTCGGAATCGGATGTTCCATGTTCTCCCGAAATGGACGAGTGATCTGGGCCTTCTTAGTAACCGCCCGTGCCCCCTGCTGAACCTCCACCTGCGTAGGCAAGCATTAGGCCGATGAGCAAGAGCGCAGCGATCACTGCCATGCCGATCCACACGTTGCGATGGAGTCTGGGCTTGTCCACGACGATCACCTCCTGCCCCGCGCGTACCCGTCGATCCCACCGACAAACAGGCCGCCGATCCGGTCGCCACCGGCGCCGGTCACGGCGCGCCGCCCGTCAGCTCCTCCAGGTACCAGTCGCGCGGAGTGCCGTCGGCCTTGTACCGCTTGCGTATCTCCTCAGGCGTCAGGTGCGTCTCGAAGTGCATCGGATCGGGCCGGCTCCAGTCGCCTCCCCATTCGCCGCCTTCCGCCTTCCACCCCTGGACCACCTCGGGTGGCATGTCTCCCTGTGTTCCCAAGGGATTGCTCAAGGCGTTGACGTCCACAGCGAGACCGAAGGCGTGGTTCGATTTCCCGGTCCCTCCCCGGATGTCCCGGTTGAGGTAGCTCCAGTCGTCCAGCTCGCCCGACGCCACGGCGGCCGCATATCCTGGTGCCCTGGCCTCGAACAGTCGTTCCAGGCGATAGAAGTGGCGTTTCGCCTTCCTGTGAACGAACATCGCCCGGCCGAGGAACTCGATCTGGACGATGTTTCGCCGTTTGAAGGAGGCGGCCCCGGGATTCCCGTAGTGGGTCTGGGCCCACGCCGGCGAGCCCCGCACGGAGGATGGATCGATGGGCCGGGAAGGGCCGCCGCGCCAGAGGGCGACGGCTCCCGCCCCTACCGCGAACACAACGAGGACTGCGATCAGGCGGCGGCGACGCGCCCGCGGGCCGTGAGGGGGGCGTCCTCCCATGCCTCGGCGTGGGCCGGGTGCCCTGGGGATCGGGTCGGTGATCGGATCGATGACGGGATCGGTGCCCCCCGCCCGGAGTGTGTCTTCCATGATGTCCACGCCTATCAGACGCGCGTGACTATCTAATGGTTGCAGGGTGATGGTTGCAGTGCGCTCGGGCGGGTCGCAACCGTTCCCGTGCGACTAGGCGGCGGACCCGACGGAGACCTCGCCGGTGGCCAGGAACCGGTCGATGGCTGCCCCATCCATGGGACGGGAGAACAGGTATCCCTGTCCGTAGTCGCAGCCCAGCGAGGTAAGCATCTCCCGCGATCCTGCGGTCTCGATCCCCTCGGCAACGATCTTGAGCGACAGGGTCGATCCCAGCTTGATAACGGCGCGGGCGAGCGCCGACTCCTCCGACCCGGCGTCGACCCCATCGATGAACGACTTGTCGACCTTGATGGTGTCGACAGGCAGCTCCTGCAGGTAGCTAAGTGACGAATAACCGGTGCCGAAATCGTCGATCGCTATCCCGACGCCCAGCTCTTTGAGCTCTCTGAGCTTCGTGGCCACGACGTCTCGGTTGACCATTAGGACGCTCTCCGTGATCTCCAGCACGAGGAGCTCAGGGCGCAGACGGGAACGGTCGAGTGCGGCCTTCACGTCGGAAACGATGTCCGGATGTTGGAGCTGCCGCGCCGAGACATTGACGCTGATGGAGAGCATGGAGTCCAACTGCTGCTGCCATCCGGCGGCCTTTTTAGTTGCCTCATCGAGAACGAATAGTCCCAGCTCGTAAATGAAGCCGCTGTCCTCGGCAACAGGAATGAAGCTGGCCGGTGAGACGAGCCCGAACTCGGGATGATTCCAGCGCACCAGTGCCTCGGCGCCCGAGCAACTACCGTCCGAGAGTCTCATGATTGGCTGGTAGTGAACCGTGAACTGCCCCGCCTCGAGTGACTGTTGCATGTCGCCCTTGAGGCGCATTCGCGTCTCTGCATCCTGTTGCATGCCCGGCGCGAAGATTGCGTACTGCCCTTTGCCTCGGCTCTTCGCGGCATACATCGCGATGTCGGCGTTTGCGAGGATCGTGCTGGCGAACTCAACCTCGGGACCACCAACCGCTATACCTAGGCTGGCAGGCACGAGAACGTCGTGGCCGGCAACGCGAATGGGCGGCTGAAATGCCTCCAGAATTCGTTCGGCAACTCGCTCGACATCCGAAGAATGCTCCACCAGAACCGCAAACTCATCCCCTCCAAGTCGGGCGGCGGTGTCCTCTCCTCGCAGGCAGAGGTCGAGCCGCCGGGCAGCTTCTTTGAGCAGCGAGTCCCCGGCCTCAAGTCCGAGCGTGTCGTTGACGGACTTGAAGTCATCCAGATCGATGAAGATAACCGCCATCGTCTCGCCACTTTCCTGAATGCGAGCGACTGCTTCCTCCACTCGCTCGATGAACAGCGATCGATTGGCAAGTCCCGTCAAGATGTCGTGGAATGCCTGATACGAGAGTTGTTCCTGAAGCGTCTTCCGTTCCTGGACTTCGTGAACGAGCGCGTCGTAGGCCCGCTGGAAGTCCGCTCGCACACTCCGCCTAATGAGCAGGGCCAGCGTGATGGCAATAACCAATACGACGAGCCCCAACACCAGTAGTGCCCGCTGCGATCTCGCTCCCGACTCCAGTTCTTGACTGAGACCACGCAGAAACTTCTGCTCGTGCTTGTCGTACAGCTCCTTGACCCGCAGCTCGAGGTCGTCGGCGGACTGCTCGAGCTTCTCGAGGACTTGCGAACGATCTTGGGCGGTGCCCCCGCGGAACAAGTAACGAGCAAACGTGTCGAATCGGTCCAGAGCTGCCTCGACGGCATGGAGTTCGGCCTGGGGCACATCCCACGCCTCGGCCACCTGGAGCTGGCGGTCGAGGAGCTGGCGCTGGAGCTCGAGTTGCTTCATATCGGTCTCCCCTGCCACGACACCATGGGTCTCGGCGTCGAGCCGCAACGTCTCGCGCTGGACGTTCGCCAGGTTGGTGATCGTCAGAGACGAACCCTTGAACCTTTCGCTCGCATTCCGTCTGTCCGAGTGAGCCGACATGAGCAGGAGCTCAACCGCCACCATGAGGCCTACGAGAAGCAGACCC
Source organism: Actinomycetota bacterium (assembly GCA_035641235.1). GTDB lineage: Bacteria > Actinomycetota > CADDZG01 > CADDZG01 > WHSQ01 > DASQUP01. The sequence goes on along the minus strand of DASQUP010000265.1, from coordinate 12,598 downwards.
AGGATGATCTGGAGTGGCCTCACGCGGCGGCGGGCAGTGTCCCCGTCGGTAAGGACGAGAGCATCGCTCTTCGTCCGCGAGCCTTTCCTCGTGGGATCACTCCTGCGGAACAACGCCAGCATGTTCAGCGGACGACCATTTCGTCGACGTTCCAGATCCACATGTCGGTGTTGCGTCCCAGTTCACTGTCGGGGGGGAAGACGATCCGTGTTGGCCCGCCGTCCACGACCGACATGTGCGCTCCATTGGCCCTTGTGGCCAGAAGGACGTCTGTCTTCTCGAACTCGCTCATCGGCAATTGAATCTTGTAATCGTCCAGGGCGGTGAAGTGCACCTGCTTCGCACTCGAATCGGCGCCGACGATCTCCATTAGCTCGGACGTGAGGAGGGCGAATGATCGTGGGGCCGGCACGGAAACTCCTTCAGGCTTGCTCTCGTTCGGACGGTCTTCCTGCGGTGGTCGGCCATCGAAGCCGAGGAGCTGAGCCGCATCGAAGTATTTGGTCGGAAACCGCCCTGAGCAGCATGGGGAGATAGTCCCGTGTCCGTTTTATCCCGAAATGGCCGGGAAGGGATAACTAGTTGAGCCGCTCCGGATCCGCCCCCAAGACGCTTGTCGTATCTAGTCCTCCACGAGGAATGGAGCCGGCCTAAAGACGAGCGAACCTCGCCCCCCATGTCGCCCACCGGGTAGGGAGGAATATGGCGGTGACGCTGTCCCTAGCCCGGTTGGCGTACGGACGTCCGTTGTATCGCATGGCCAGGCGATCTATGTCGGCGAGATCCGGGTCGTCGCGCACATCGATTACTTCTCCAATTAGTGCGACGTGCGAGTACCAGTCGGTAGAGTCCATGACCGTAAGGGCCACTCGACCGTCACGACGCAGGTAGTTGAGCCGCTTTCGACTCCGATCCATGTTGAGCATCACGTCACCGTCCAGCCAGTCGTACCAAGTCGGGACGCAATGGGGGGATCCATCTGACCGTAATGTCGCGATGACGGCGGGATTGGGCTCGGCGAGAAACTCCGAAACATAGTCGGGAATCGGTGAGCGTGGCATCATCGCCTCCACGTCGAGGGAACAAAGGCCGAATCCTAGCCACGTCGTCCGCTGAGATCCTCACTCGCAGTCGCTCGATCTCCTAAGGTCGAGCCCAGCATCGTGTACGTGAGCTCAGCGCGGGGAGTGTCAATGGATTTCGCAGGCCGCAATTGCTTCGTCATTGGAGGAACGAGCGGCATCGGTCGGGCAATCGCCAAGGGACTGGCCGATGCGGGTGGGTCGGTGGCGGTGGGTTCATCCAGCCACGCGCGCCTCGAAGACGCGCGCGCCGAATTCGGAGACGCGATTCTGCCGGTCGACGTAACCGATGAGAACAGCGTCCGGCGGGCGTTTGACGACATTGCCGCGCGAATGGGCCGGCTGGATGTTCTCGTCAACGCCGCCGGCATTGTCCGTCAGAAACCCACCATGGACATGGAGCTCGACGAGTGGAAGCGAATCATCGACGTGAACCTGAACGGAGCCTTCCTCGTCGGCCGTGAGGCAGGAAAGGCAATGGCGTCACAAGCGCCGGGACCCTCAGGGGAGCGCGGTTGCCTCCTGCAAATCGCATCCATGTCGAGCTTCGTTGCGCTGGCAGATGTAGCGGCATACGGCTGCTCCAAGGCCGGCGTGGTCCACCTCACCAAGAGCCTTGCCAACGACTGGGCGGAGTTGGGAATCCGTGTGAATGCGATCGCTCCTGGCTTCTTCATTACCGACCTCAATAGAGAACGACTGGAGGGGACAGCGCGTGGAAATGAAGCGCTACAGGGCACGCCGATGGGTCGCTTCGGCCGGCCGGAGGAGCTGGTCGGCGCGGCTCTGTTCCTGTGCGGCGGAGCCGGCGGTTTCATAACCGGAGAGGTGGTCGTAGTCGACGGAGGTTTCTTGGCGCGTGGGCTCGGCTCCCGCTGAGTCCGCCTGCCGGCGCGGAAGGCCTAGAACTCGGCGCGCCGGACGATGGCGAAGTCACACCCAACTCGGTCGACATCTGGGCCTCGAAGGACGGGGCCATTAGCTTCGCCGTCAGCGCGGCCTCCTTCGTCCTCATGCTGGCGATAGTGGGTATCGTCGTGAGCCTGCTGATCACCGCGGTGGCCGTCGCCCTGGTCCTGCCATTGCGTGGTGGCAGCACCGGACCCCAGTTGGAAGTCGCGCCGAAAGCCGTCCCCCGGCCACTACTACCGTCGGACTAACGTCCTAGCCGGGAAAGCCGCCCGGGGCGGCCCTCGGTATCCGCCCGATCATTGAATCGATCCGCAATCCCCTCGAGTTCGGGGGCCAGTTCCGTGCGGGTCTCGAGCCACGAGGCCATCCCGCCGATCGAGGCGGGGTCGAGAGCCGCCGGACTCGGACCAGGCGGCGCGGCGGCGATGGACTCCGGCGCCGGTGCACCCTCCGCGTTCGTTTTCTTCGAGGCCGGGGATTCCATCGTGACCAGCAAGGCCGACCCCACCGGCCTTTCCCTCCGGTCGGAGGGCCGATTCACGACCTGACCCCGCACCACCATCGTGGTTGATCCGCCACCGTCGAGGTTCAGCGCCCACGTAGCACCCAGGGACTTGAACAATTTGGCGAAAGCAACCAGCGTCATGCCCACGCTATGGCGTCGCCGGCGCCCATCGACCGTCACCAGCAGGACCTTTCCGTCCTTCGTCATGCCCACTCCCGAACGGGGATGACGGGCAAATATGTAGTGGTTGCCGGACAAGCTTTGCCATTCAATCCGCCCGTCGCGAATGAGGACCGGATTGCCTCCGATCGTGTCCCCGACATTGGGCCAGCCCCCCCGCCAGGTGATCGAGACTCTCTGGCCCCTTCTAAGGCCCTTGACATCCCTTCGGCGGGAACCGTGCCGTCGAGCCGTGAGCACTGTGGCGCCGGCCCTCGCCATCCTTCTTTTCCGGCATGCGACCTTCCGGACGAGAAACGGGGCGGTCATGTCACCATCGTCGTCAGCACGGTACGGACCGGCCTCGCGCAAGCGGGCGGAGCAGACCCCCTTAGGAGGACGCTCGAGGTGGCCGCCCTGCGGTGTGAACAAAGCAAGCCCGGTGGCACCCGGCCGCCCAGAATTGACGCGAGCCACCTTCATATTCCGGCCCGAATCGAGAGGGGTTACGGAAGCCCGGACGCGGCGATGACCGATAAACAATCTCTCGTCCGCCCGGGCGATCGCGAAATTGGCCCCCGGCAAAAGCGCCGTCTGCGCGAGCCGCCCTCGTCGAGCGAAGGCCGCGGTCGGCCGTCCCGACGGATAAAAGAAGTCACCGTTGATGGCGGCAACGGCACGCCGGCGGCGAGCCATCGACGATGTCGTTTCCAACCCCGGAAGCACTCCCCTTGCAAGCTCCGGTCGGAGCGTGGCTCGGCCGCGCAGGTCCGCCTTGATCACATGGATTACGAGACGGGGTTTTCTTTTACGGATAACTGTGTGGACCACGCCGGGCGCAACACTAGATTTTGAAGTCCTCCGGGCGGCCATGCTGGTTGCCGGATGCCACGTCACGCCGAGTACGAGGCCCGCTGAGAGGGACAAGGCGACGGCTCGACGGGCGCATCGAGCAAACCGAAGACGAAATGATTGACTAGATTTGCCGAGCGCAAACTCAATTCGCTTCCCCGCGCCCAAGGTACCTCCGTGATCCCGAATGGATTTCGTGCAGAAGTGAGAAGTCACTCACAGCAACGGATTGCTCGGGAAGTAACTTGAGACCGCTTAGCGAATTTTTGTGTCTGAGAACCGAAGCAAGCGTTGGTGCCTAGGGCACGCCCACCTCGGCCCGGAGTTTTTCAGCGGCTACGACCATTGCCAGCATCTTGCCGAACGCGGACTTGCGTGGCAGATACTTCATTCCGCAATCGGGAGCAAGCACGATTTGTCGTGGGTCCATGAAGGGAAATGCGCGGCGAGCTCGGTCCTCAACCGTCTCCGGTGTCTCTACAGAGGCATCCGAGAGGTCGATGATCCCGAGAATGATCGTCTTGCCGGCGAGGTCGCGCAAAACGCCCAAATCGAGTTCCGATTGGGCCGTCTCTATCGATATCTGATCGCACGAGCACCCCGCCAGCTCCGGCAAGAACGAGTACCCGGATGGACGCTCGTGAATGATGGCGGCATAGCCGAAGCAGATGTGCACTGCGGTCGTGCCTTCGATTCCCTCGAGAGCTCGGTTGAGCGCCGCCAAACCATAGGCCCGTGCGGCATCGGGCCGAGCCTGCATGTACGGCTCGTCTATTTGGACGATTTGAGCACCGGCGTCGAAGAGGTCGCGGATCTCGGCATTGCAGGCGTCCGCGTAGGCCATAGCCAGCGACTCCGCGTCCGGATAGTGGTCGTTCTGTGCTTGTTGCGACATGGTGAAGGGCCCGGGCAGCGTCATCTTGACTGTTCTGTCGGTGTGAGCCCGAAGGAATTTCACGTCGCCAACCTCGACCGGGTGCTTGCGCCGGATGGGACCGACGACCCTCGGCACGGGATTTGGATGGCCGCTCCGATCGAGGGCGGTGCCGGGGTTGTCGATATCGACACCATCCAGGGCCGTCGCAAGGTGATTCGAATAACTCTCGCGCCGCATCTCACCATCCGTGATGATGTCAAGGCCGGCTTGTTCTTGATCTCTGATTGCAAGGACGGTGGCGTCATCCTGAGCTTCCTCGAGATACGGCTCCGACACACGCCACAACTCGAGCGCCCTGATGCGAGGCGGGAACCGGCTCGCGAGTTTCTCGCGATCGATCAGCCATTCGGGCTGCGGGTAGCTGCCGACCAAAGAAGTGGGAAACATCCGGGCGTCCACGCCGGCAATCCTTGCATAGAACGCTGTAACTCGGCCTACATCCGAGGCGTGGAAACGCGGGCGTGCCCCACAACCTTCGGTGGGGCCGGCTAGAGGCGGACGAGCAGGCGGCGCGGCGCGTCCAGGAACCGGCTCAACGCCGTGACGGGTGCCGGCGGCGGAGAGAAGTTCCCATCACGCATTCCCCCAACAAAGAAGAGTTGTTCGAGGGATGGAGGCCCGACTGCCAGATTGCGAAGAATCGCCTCGCTAGGGGAAGCGGAACCGCTCTCGAGGAGGTACGCAGCGGCCATTGTGCCCGTGCGCCCAACTCCGGCTCCGCAGTTGACGAAGACCCGGCCCGGGCTGGCGGCCACAGCCTCTAGGAAGGTGGAGACCTGGGCAGATGTTGGAGCCTGCCCGTCCCGCATAGGTATGCGGACAAGATCGATTCCCATGCGATCGAGGGCGGGCCGCTCGTCGGGAATCCCCTCCTCGGCACGCAGATCGATGACGGTCTTCACTCCCTGGCCTGCGAGGGCCTCATACCCCCGCCCCGAGGGAGCGGCGCCCCGCCAGAGGCCGTCGTCGACCACCTCGAAATTCTTGATTCCGGGAAGCTCCAAGTCAGAACCGGGGCCGGCCGCCCTGGCAACGAGAGTAGCGGCAAAGATCGCTGCGTTGCCCAGCACCAGGACCGCGACGACGGCTAGTCCGCCAGCTCGCATCCCTTTGAGGCATCTGCCCCACCAGCATTTATCGGCGGGTGCGGGCCCGCCTTCGCGACCTACCAGAACCTCTCAACTCCTTCGCCGAATCCAAAGGGACGCCGATCCCTCCCTTGATCGGCAAGGCGAGCGGGTCACCTTACCCTGCATCCCTGGGTTTTAAGCTTTTCGAGCTAAAGACAGCCTGGGGAGGAGCATTGATCGCACGAATCTGGACGGGGGCCACCCGGAGGTCCGACGGCGACGCATACGCCGAGTACATGCACTCGACCGGGATCCAAGGCTATCGGAACATTCCGGGCAACCGAGCAGCCGTGATGTTGAGACGCGACGTCGAGGAGCGGAGCGAGTTCATCATGCTCTCGTTGTGGGACTCAATGGACTCAATCGCCGCCTTTGCGGGTGAGGACCTGGAGCGGGCGGTGTTCTACCCGGAGGACGATCGTTTTCTGATTGAGCGCGACCTAACGGTTGCCCATTACCAAGTGGCCGAAGCCGAGGGAGCAATTTAGTCGTCGCCAGCGCCGTCTCGGTCGTTCGGGCCGTCGTCGTCGTTCTCCGATCCCATAACCTCGAAGTTCGAGTCGAGCTGAACCTCGACCTGGGTGCCGTCCGCCCGGCGGATCTCCACCTCGTATGCGGCGCCGCCGTCACCGACCTCGGTCTCGGTGACAGTGCCGTCCACGTGCTCGAGAGCCGCCGCTGTCGCGCGCTCATAATCACTGCCCTTAAGGGGTTTGTCGTCGTCCCCACCGCTCGCGATCCCCACTCCCGCACCAACTGCCAGGGCGGCTACGGCGATAGTTGCGGCAACGATCATCTTGGTCTTCTTCTCCATAACGCCTCCTGCCCGTCGGACCCGATCACGCATCGGGCCTCGCGGAACCGATCCTCCTCCTGGGCGGCTGAGGCTCCGCTGAATGATCGGTGGGGCGATTGAATCGCACCTCGAGGCGCGCGCCGCCGAGCATGCTGTCCAGGACCACTACCGTGGCCCCGTGGGCTGCCGCGATTTCGGCCACGATAGCCAGGCCCAGGCCGGCCCCACCGGAGTCGCGACCACGCGCGTCATCAAGACGAACAAACCTGTCGAAGACCCGCGTCCTATCTGAGACGGGGATCCCCGGCCCGTCGTCATCGACCGCGAGGACCACGGAGCCGTCCTCCTCCCACAACGACAGGGCTACCGTAGTGCGCGCGTGCCGAGCTGCGTTGACCACAACGTTCCCGACGATCTTGGCCAGCTGCTTCTCGTCACCCACAACTCTCGCCGCAGACACCTTCGTCGAGTCGATTCGAAGATCGGTCGTTGTACGCAACCGCGAGGCCTCGGTGAACACGATGTCGTCGAGATCCACCGGATCTAGGTGGAGCACGAGCAGTTCCTCGTCGATCTTAGCCAGTAGGAGAAGGTCTTCGGCCAGGTGCTGCAACCGGACATCCTCAGCAAGGACAACATCGGCAAGATCCTCTATCCGCGTCGCATCGGGGTGCGACAACGCAGTTTCCACGTGCTGGCGGATCGACGCGATGGGCGACCGTAGCTCGTGCGAAGCATCTGACACGAACCTTCGCTGGCGCGCCTGTGCCTCCTCCAAGCGCGCCAGCATGCGATTCATCGTCCCGGCGAGTCGCGCAATCTCGTCGTTCCCCCTGAGCGCAGGTACTCGGCGATGGAGCTGATTCGTGGAAATGGTCTCAACCTCCGCGCGGATCGCCTCGACCGGAGCAAGGCTTCGGCCGACCACGTGCCAGATAACCCATCCCAGAACAAAAAGGAGCAGCGGGATGCCTCCTACCAGCACGCTAACGGCCGCGTCCCCCGTGTCTGTCACCCTGTCGAGCGATCTCCCAACGACGACCAACATCCGTCCGTCGCCGGTGGAGGCCCATGCGGAGACGGCAAGAAACGTGTCGTCTTCGAACGGCAGATCGGCGACCCTCTCGGGGGTTCCCGGTTCGGGTCGAGCAATCACGCTGCTGCCGGCCAAGTTGTCGCTCGCTGCAAGGACGGCACCCTCTGGGTCGAGGACCTGTAGGAACTCCTCCTCCTCTCCGACTTCGGGAATGGCCTCACCGATCGACGAACCGTCGGCCTCGGCGAGCCCGTCTGCCACCTCCTCCGCTCGGAGCTCGGCCGCGTCACGGACGTCCGCCGTTAGCGAGCGCTGCAGAAGAATGACCATCGCTACGCCGGACGCGCCGAGCGCAACCCCGACGAGGATGACTGCCGCCCCGGTCGTCCGCACGCGAACGCTCCCCCACACAGCGCCGGCTCGACGAAGGAGCCATCCCTTCCCCCGAGGCGGGGGCCGGTCCTCGGCGGAGCGCTCAGCCACCGTCTGCTGCCAGCCGGTACCCCGCACCGCGCAAGGTTTCGATCGCGCTGCGGCCGAATGGCCTGTCGAGTTTGTTGCGGAGATGCCGTATGTAGACCTCGACGATGTTGGGATCACCCTCGAAGTCGTAGTCCCAAACGTGATCAAGGATGTCCCGTTTGGACAGCACGTCCCCCTTGTTCCGCAAAAAGAACTCGAGGAGTGCCATCTCCCTCGCCGTCAGGCTCACCTCTACCTCGCCCCGGAAAGCGCGTCGCGCGCCGGGGTCGAACCGGAGATCTCCCGCCTCCAGCACGGCGGGCCGGGCGCCTGCCCCACGGCGGATGAGGGCTCGTAGCCGCGCGAGCAGGACGAGAGAGGAGAACGGTTTCGTCAGGTAGTCATCGGCGCCGGTATCCAGTGCCTCGGCTTCATCGAGCTCCCCGTCCTTGGCAGTGAGTATCAGGATGGGTGTCCAGATGCCTTCCTCGCGTAGGGCGGCGCACACTTTGAAACCGTTCATGCCGGGGAGCATGATGTCGAGAACGATCGCGTCGTAGGGAGTCTCGCGCGCCATCCACAACCCGTCGATGCCGTCGAGGGCAACGTCCGCAGCGAAGCCCTCGGCCTCCAGGCCTTTCTTCAATCCTGCGGCAAGCCTTTTTTCGTCCTCGACCACCAGGACGCGCACTTGTTCTCTCCTCGATGAGACCTACCCTCCCATCTTCCCGCGTCCTGACTGAAAATTCGCTGAACGCATCCTGAAAGCTGGCGGATGCGTCTCGTACATCCGAACGCCCGCCAGCACGCCGGACGCGGCGGTAAGTGCGGCGACTACCAAAACTGCCCAGCGAATGCCGAAGGTATCTGCCGTCACCCCCGCCAGAAGTGCTCCGATCGCAAAGCCGAGGTCTCGCCAGAGGCGATATACGCCCACCGCGCTCGCCCGCCAGGACGGCCGCGCCACATCACCTATCGCCGCGAGAAGTGTCGGATAGACCATCGCCGTCCCAACTCCGAGTACCACCAAGCCGGCGGCCCACTGTCCGAACCCATCTCCGATGCCTATCGCGCCGAGAGCGACCGCCTGGAGGAGCATGCCCGCAACGATGAAACGTTTGCGTCCCCAACTGTCGGATACGCCGCCGGTTACGAGCTGGGTGACCCCCCACACTCCGGGGTAGATGGCTGCCAGCGTTCCGATCGAGATCAGGTCAAGTCCGGCCTCGGCGAAGAGCAAAGGAAAGAGGCCCCACGCAAGACCGTCGTTGAGGTTGTTCACCATCCCCGCCTGGCTGCAGGATGAGAGTGCAGGCTCACGGAAACTCGTCAAGGCAAAGACCCGTCGGGTGCTGAGGGTGGCACCGTCGGCATGGGCTTCATGGGCTTCCTTGGCTTCGGTCTCAAGTGCCGCGTAGTGATGGGTCTCTCGTACGAAGAGAGCGGACAGCGACAGGCCCAAACCTGCGTAGCTGAGGCCGACGAGAAACGGCTCGGGGCGCAACCCGTAGCGGCTCCCGATGACTCCGGTGATCAAAGCCGTGAAGGCGACGGCTCCATAGCCCGCGGCCTCGTTGAAACCCATGGCCAGGCCGCGCCTTTGTGGCCCGACGAGATCGATTTTCATGATCACGGTGGCCGACCAGGAAAGTCCTTGGTTTATGCCGAGGAGAACATTTGCTGCAACGATCCACTCCCAGCTCGGAGCGAAAATGATCATCACCGGGACGGGAAGCCCCACTACCCATCCGGCCACCAGAACCGGCTTTCGCCCGAAACGATCGGAGAGCATCCCTGCAGCAAAATTAGCAATCGGCTTCGTGAGACCGAAGGCCACGATGAACGTGAGGACGCCCGTAGTCGACCGCAGTGAGAACTCCTCGCGGGCGAGCAACGGCAGCAGCGCCCGCTCCTGCCCATACATGCCACCTACCAGCGCGTTCACTCCCACGAGCAAGAGGAATTGGGGCAGGTTGGCGCGGAGACCGAGGCTCGCCGGAGGCGCTCCCGAACGAACCCCGGTCGATCTCAAGAGTCAGTCTTCAGTGTTGTCGATAGCGCGCCGGCGAGTTGGTTTGGAGTGCCGTTCAGTACAGTGAGCCCGGTGCGGCCCGAACGTTCAAGGATGCTTGCCGCCGTCATGGCGCGCTGGCCGTGCCCGCACATCACGAGGAGCGGACCGGCGGGTAGCCCCGACGTCCGATCTTCCAGTCCACCGAGTTCGATGTTGATCGCTCCGGGGACGTGACCGGCTCGAAACTCATCGCTTTGTCGGACGTCGATCACCGAGCCGGATAGGGGGGACACCTCGGGTGCTGGGACGATCGAGGTCCGTTCCATGCTGCGGCCGGATGCCCGCCAGGCCTCGAACCCGCCGGCAAGCTCACCCGCCAGACTCTCGTAGCCAACCTTCAATGAATCACGGACTATCTCGTCTCGATCCGCGTCCACCGAGACGACGAAGACGAGTGGTCGATCCTCGTCTACCAGCCACCCGAGCCATGTTGCAAAGGCCGCACGCTGTTCGATCGAGATGGATCCCGGAATGTGACCCGCCGCGTACTCTGCAATTGGCCGCGTATCGATCACCTCGGCTCCGTTCGCAATCAACTCTGCGACGCGCTCGACCGATAGCGGCGCCGGAGGTGGTGGTCGCGATCCGTATGTGGTTGGGCCTCGACGGTTCACCTCGCGCAGCCGGGTGAAGTACCGCGGATAGCTCCCGTAGCCGGCGGTGAGCAGCTCGACGAATTCGTCTTCATCTGATGCCGACAACAACGGGTTGGAGGATTTCTCCGCTCCGATGCTCGTAGGAGTACCGCTTTTACCCGGTGAAGCGGAACAAAAAGTTGCACCCGTCCCGTGTGTCGGGAACACGGGCAACTCATCGGGCAAAACGAGGATGCGCTGGTGGAGCGAACGCCACAGTGATCGGGCGAGGGCCTCCGTTTGCTCCGGCGCGATCAGGTCGGTACGAGCAACCGAGCCGCTAAGCAACGCTCCCCCGCTGAACAACGCGACGGGCGAGGATCCGTCGAGGACGAGATATGAAAGGTGCTCGGGGGTATGCCCTGGGGTTGCGATGGCCCTGAGCGTGAGGCCGCCGAGGTCTATCTCCTCTCCGTCCTCCACTCCCCGATGGGGGAACTCGATTCCGGCCTCCCGCGGTGCGAGGACGACGGCACCCTCCGCGGAGAGTTCGCGGCTGCCCGAGACAAAGTCAGCATGAAGGTGGGTCTCGATCGAATAGGCAATTCCCCTCCCGTGTTGCTCGCCGAACCCCAAGAACGGGCCGGGATCTCTCGGCGGATCCACGGCGAGGTAGCTTCGATCGCCGAGGTCCACGATGTAGGACGAGTTCCCCAGGCCATCGTCGGGAATCGTGACGATCAAGCCGTTTCTCAGAGACAGCGACTGGACGTTGCCGGACATGATGGCCACCCTCGTCATCGTTGACCCCTCCGGGATGAGGGTCTCCTCTATTCAAGCGCTCGCTTGAATATGTTTATCAGGCCGGGCGGCAAGTTGTCAAGTGAACGCTTGAATATGCGAGAATGCCTGCATGAAGAATCGAGAGGCCAAGGACGCCCTGTTCGCGGAGCTGGCCCGGGCCGCCAAGGCACTTGCAAACGGGCGGCGCGCCGAGATCATCGACGTGCTCGCCAACGGCGAGCGGAGCGTTGAGAGCCTTGCGGAGGCCGTCGACCAGTCCATTGCCAACACGTCGCAGCATCTGCAGAAACTGCGCGCCGCGGGTCTGGTCACCGCCCGACCGCGCGGGACGTACGTCTACTACTCGCTGGCGGGTCCGGAGGTGGCAGCGTTCTGGAGGGCACTTCAGGACTTCGCAACGGCGCGGCTCGATCGGGTAGACGAGCTTGCGCGCGCGTATCTCGGCCGCGCCCCGACCCTTGAACCCCTCTCAAAAGACGAACTCCTCGAACGTATCGATGAGGACCCTGAGATCGTCGTGCTCGACGTTCGCCCGACCGAGGAGTTCGACGCGGGTCACATACCGGGAGCGGTCTCGATCCCGGTACAAGAGCTCAAACGCAGGCTGAAGGAGATTCCAGAGCGCGTCGAGGTCGTCGCCTATTGCCGCGGCCCGTACTGTGCGTTCGCTCACGAAGCCGTGAGGCTCCTCGAACGCCGGGGCTACAACGCCACCCGGATGCAGGACGGCTTCCCGGACTGGGCGGCCGCCGGCTACCCGGTCGAGGACGTCCGCGCGCACTCAGATGGCAATTGACCGTGATATTTCGTGGTTGATTGCCATCTCGGCGCAAACACCACCCCGCTCGGCGCGGGCAAACATGACCCAGACGATCATGTCTCCCCCCTAACTCGAGACCCGGACCGGTCTCGGTCATCACAAGCAGCCTGACGCCACCCCTACCCGCGATCGGAACATAGCTGGCTCACGCCTGAGCCCGCAGCGTGATCCCTCGCGGAGGTACGGGCGAGGAATGGATGATCGAGGTCGTTGTCGAACCGAACGGCGTGAATCGATCGATCACCGCTTCGAGATCATCGATGTCGGGAACGACGATCTTCATGATGTAGCAATCCTCACCCGTGACGCGGTGGCACTCCAAGACTTCAGGAGTGCCCTGTGCTGCCGATTCGACCTTCTTCAGCTGCCCCATCACCGGCCGGATCCGCAGAATCGCGGAGACCGCATAGCCTGCGGCCTTCGGATTGATCGCCGCGTGGTACCCCCCAATTAC
>DASQUP010000264.1:0-9179 GCA_035641235.1 Actinomycetota bacterium | reverse complement strand
GTTGGCACGCTGGCGGGCCGGGTTTTTGGGTCGGCTCGTGCCGGAGACCGGTGTGTCGTGGTTGCTAGGGCGCTCGGTCGTGACAACCGGAAACTGTTCAGCGCATCGGCCGTATACGACGAGAACGGCGACCTGATCGGTGCCGCCCATGCCACTTGGATAAAGCTTCGCTGAGGAGGAGCCCAATTGTCCGAATCGACGATCGAAACAGTCTTGTGGCGCAACCCCTACGATCACAGCTCGGAGCTGTGCCGGCTGATCCAGACGTCAGGCGGTTTTGCTCTCGAGGGCCTGGTGCTTGCGCCGGCCAATGCGGCGCCCGCCAGAGTCCAGTACCGAGTTGACACGGACGCGCAGTGGCGTACGAAACAGCTAGTCATCCGGGTTGAAGCGTCGGATGGGTCCAAGGAACTCGCCCTGGTTCATGGCGAATCCGGGGAGTGGTTGCTCGACGGCGAACCTCAGGAGAGTTTGGCGGGTTGCATCGACGTGGACTTCCGTCTGACTCCGGCCACCAACACGTTGCCGATCCGTCGCCTTGGACCTGAAATCGGCGAGTCTGTTGACACGCGCGCCGCGTGGGTCGACTGGCCGAGTCTCGAGGTCGTTGTCTCCGACCAAACCTATGAGCGGCTCGGCGAGAGCAAGTACCGGTTCCGGTCGGACGACTTCGTCGCCGATCTTCTAGTGGATGATGCCGGACTGGTTCTTCGTTACGGCGAGGAGTACTGGAGGGCTCTCGCGCACGGCTCCCGAGCGGTCGAGCCCTCCACGTAGCAGCTATTCGCAGCCGAGTGCACTCCCGTACGACTCCTCGATCGTCATCGGCCGCCCGCCGCTGACGGTCGCGTTGTCCGGCATCGCGTCGGCCAGCTCCCACATCACCTCGGGCCAGTCACCCTCTTTGTTCATCTCGATGAGGATCGCCCAGTTGTGGGATGTTGCCATCGCGTCGACTGCTTCTTTGGCTCGGGCGTCGTTGCCCTTCGCCGTGGCGTCCACCCACTGCCCGATCCAGGCACACGCAACCGCCCCGGTTACCCGTGCGCCGAGCTGGTAGCGATCGGTCACCCTTTCGCCGGCCTTGAGCTTGTTGACATCAACGTCGGGATGAACGGGGATGTCGGCGAGCATCTCGTCAACGCTGGCGGCACGGGCGTCCGGTTTCACCACCCTCTCGGGCATGGCAGAGAGCCAGGTGTTTGCGTCAACCTTCCGGATCGTCTCGGCAACGGCCATGTAGTCGCTCACGCTCGGGAATCCACCACGCAACTCAAGCGAGTCGTGCCCATCACGCCACAGCCCGGTGAATTCGGTTGTTCCCTCGTACTGGAACAGAACCGCGTCACGACCGGCGATGGTCACGTTCCACGACTGGCCGGCGCTGTGCCTGCGATCTTCAACCGCGACTTTGTGGTACTTGGCGGGGATCCAATGCAGGTCCATTTCACTCTCGCCGTTGGAAAAGGTCATCTCACCGTACTTGCCGCTGAACTCGTCGGCGCGAATCACCTGCCATCCGGCTTTGGCGATGAGAAGTCGGGGGGAGTCCTCGGCGATTTTCACCAGTGGCGCGGCCCACGCAGTACCGGTGTCGGAGTCCCGGAGAGAAGCTACGCCCACCACTCCGAGAATCAATACTCCGGCTGTTGCTCCGGCCACCAGCCGGGTTCCGGACAGGAACTTTCTCCGCGCCGGCACGGGTCGGGACTCATCCTTCGCTTCTGTGGCAAGGATGCCCTCGGCGATCTCCCGTCCCTCCGGCGAATCCGTCCAGTCCCGGAACGAGGTCGGACGCACCGGATTTGCCGACCTGACTCTGGTCATGAGGTCATCTGTCCTCATTGCAGTTCCTCCGTTTGAGGGTGGGGGATTGGGTGTGGGGCGGGGGCGTGAAAGGGCGTCTCCAGCTCCTTCTTTAGGCGCGACCGTGCTCGATGCAGCCGCACCCTCAAGGCCCCGCCGCTGCAGCCGGCCGCTTGCGCCGCTCGTTTGGGATCGAGACCGTCCCACGCGACGAGCATGAGCGCCTCCCGCTCTTTGTCCGGCAGCCGCCTGATCGCGGCGAGGAGATCCTCGTCCACCTCGGGGATCTGCGGCTGGTACTCGGGTGACTCGACGGCTCCTTCTGCGAGCCGGTGTCCGAGTGCCTGCCGGCGCCTCGAACTTCGCCTGCGGTTGGCAATGTGCCGGCGCGCCGTCCCGAACAGCCACGGAACCGCGTCGTCCGGAACCTCCTCCAGCCGGCGCCAGGCCGTCATGAAGGTCTCGGCCACCACATCACCGACATCGTCCGCCGGGACTCGCCGCGCCGCGTACCGAGCCACAGCACCGGCGTGGATCTCATACAGAGACCTGAATCGGGTTTCCTTGTCGGCTTTCAGTTGGGTCTCCTCACGTGTCTATTGTCTGAAGGGACCGGCCCTATCGAAAGGTATGTGTCCGGCTATCTCCCGAGCGTTACCTGTAACGGCGCCGAGCCCCCCGGTACTAAGGCGAGAACGTACGCGAAAGG
Organism: Actinomycetota bacterium; assembly: GCA_035641235.1. GTDB lineage: Bacteria > Actinomycetota > CADDZG01 > CADDZG01 > WHSQ01 > DASQUP01. The sequence continues at coordinate 6,664 of DASQUP010000264.1, read as the reverse complement.
AGAGACCATGGAACCTGTCGATGCGGTAGCAGGATTGCTCAAGGAAGCCGCCGAGACCCACCACGTGGTCTATCGGATCACCGACGGCGATGATCCCGACTGGGCATCCTGGTATGCATCGTGGTTGCTGGACCTCTCGGAGCTCCCGGAGTTGCTCGGCAGCCGGCCGATCCGAAGCCACCTCGTTCATGCGCTGGTGCAGCTGGACCGGGATTTTGCTGGGTCGGACAGTGGGGGGAGCCGTTCTATGCGCAGCGCCTGCGGGAGATGTTCCCGCCGGCTTAGTCGGCCGCCTGAGACTCGAGGAGCTTTTTCAGAACCTCGAAGTCGCGTGTAATCGTCCGTTTCACCATGGGCTGAAGCAGCGGTGCAGCGAGGCTGAAGAATCTGCCCGGTTCACCTTCGACGGTTTCCGTGAACCTGCAGCGACCGTCGCCGAGCCCCTCGACGGTCCTCGTGACGGTGAGGGGAAACGAGCCGTCTTTGCTCTCGTATCGCACGAGGCGGGGAGCGTCGACCTCGAGGACGGTGAAATTCTGGAACACGTCCTTGCCGAGAAAAGTGGCGTGCTGCCGGTAGGTCGCGCCGACACGCAGCCCACCTTCTGAGGTCCAGGTGCACGATTTCTTCCCGCGCTGCCACTTGGGGTCGTTGGGAAATTCGGCGACGAATGCGAACACTTCGACCTGGGGCCTTCGGACCTCGATCGAGTTGCTGTTGCGGACCATCTCGTCCTCCGTGTCAGGGGATTTCGGGCAGCGCGCCGGACTGGTACGGCGCGGCGGGGTCGGAACCCGGGTTGCGGCCCTCCGCAACGGCGGTCAGTCGATGCATGTACTTCGACCACCCCTCGGCATGCATCCGAGTCATCGGGCCCTCGAGTCCCCTGTGGACCAAGCGGACGACCGAGGTGTCGCCGCGGGGTTCGATATCGACCTCCACGGTTGTCGAACCCGGAGCAACGGGCATGCCGTCGCTTTCGTAGCCCCACGTGAAGACGACGCGCCTGCCGGGGACGACCTCCTGGAACTCGCCGCTGCAGAACTGCCCCGGAGCGACCTCGAAACGGAACACTCCACCCGGTCGGGGGTCGAGCTGCGCGCTGATCCCCATCCACCGGATCAGCAGATCGTCCTCCGTCAGGAGCCGGTAAACGACCTCGGGCGGCGCGCCGATGGTCACCTCCAGACGGACCGCTTCCTCAGCCGCCATCGGCATGCATCTCTTCGGCGGCCCGTTTAAGCGATGCGAGCCGTCCGGTCCAGAAGGACTCGAGGATGGACCGCAACTCCTCGAGGCCCTCGAGCCGGATCCGGTAAAGGCGCCGGTTGGCATCGACGCGGACGGCAACGAGGTCGGCATCCCGCAGCACGCGCAGATGCTGAGACGTCGCGGGCGCCGTGAGGTCCACTCGGGCCGCGATCTCGGAGGCGGGCAACTCCTGCTCCCACACAAGCCGGAGGATGGCCCGGCGCGTGGGGTTGGCGATGGCCTGTACCGGATCCATTTGCAATTTAACTTAAATAGCAAATAGCGGGCATCGTCAAGCGCGCCGGCGCGCCGAGATGGCAATTAAGCACGATATTTCGTGCCTAACTGCCATCTCAGGATCCCGGTCAGCTCAATTCGTCGACGGCGGCTCGATTCGGAGGACCACGCCGGTGGCTCCGAAGGGCGTTCCGGTTGTGTTGCCCAACACATACAGCTCGCCGTTTGCGTCTTGTCCGAAACCGTCGAGATTGATGCCCAAGGATTCCTGCCCCTCGAGCAGAAACTCCCTTATGTTGCGGCGACCGGGCATGAAGAACAGCCGGCCCTCGTCGCTGCCGGGCCGCTCGAAGTCGCCGAACACATAACTTCCAGTGAGCCGGCGGATCTCGCTGCCGCGGTAGACAAAGCCACCGACGACTGCGATCCCCTCATCATGGTCGTACTGAGCAACCGGGTTGATGAGGCCCGGCGGACCTCCGGGCTGGTTGGCGGTGACAAACCCGGGGTCGGCCCCGTTGGGATCGAAGATGAAAGATCCTTCCTTCAGGCGCCAGCCGAAGTTGCCGCCCTTCCTGACAACATCGACCTCTTCAATGTCGTTCTGCCCGACGTCGCCTACCACGAGGCCGCCGCTGGCGGAGTCAAAGGAGAACCTGAAGGGATTGCGAAAGCCGTACGCCCAGATCTCTGAGACGAAACCTTCTTGTTCGACGAAAGGATTGTCGCTCGGGATTCCGTAGCTTCCGTTTGCGGAGTTCGACCCGGACGGATCTATCCGGATGATCGTTCCAAGGATGTTGCTCGGGTCTTGACCGTTGCCCTGTGGACTGTGGCCGACGCCTTGATCGTCGGCGGCGCCGCCATCGCCAAGGGAAATGTAGAGCATTCCATCCGGTCCGAAGTTGAGTGCCCCCGCGTTGTGGTTGAACTGCGGCTCGTCGATCCTCATCAATTCTCGGCGGCTGGCCGGGTCGACGACGGCGTCCGGATCGGCAGGATTGGGAACTCGCCATTCGGCGATGACGCTCTGATGATTGGGAGCCGTCCCCACCGGCATCGTTGAGAAGTCCGCCGGGCCTGTCATCGGCTCCGATGTGTAGGTGTAGAGCAGGCCGTTGCCCTGGTAGCCGGGATGGAATGCGACGCCGAGGAAACCTCGCTCGTCGAACGTCCCCGGGCCGAAGGCGCCGAGTGGGACCAACCGGCTGCTCACGTCCAAGAAGACGTCCTTGTCGCCGCTACTTAGGTCGATCTTCCACAGACTCCCGGGCTGGTCGACCACGAACAAAACATCTTCCTGTCCAGGTGCGGAGATGCCCCAGTTCGGCGCGGTCAGGCCGGTGGCGACGGTCTCGAGCGACACGCTGATGGGTCCCTGAGGGATCGGCTCTGGAATCGGATCCTCGATGCCCTGGGCCGAGGCCGGTGCGATCACGGCGCCGGAAGCGAGAACGAGGGCAGCTAGAACCCCCACAAGTCTGCGCATTGGTTCCCCTCCTCTTTCAGGTGGGGGGACCGGCCGTGACGCGCCTGCGCTCTGGGTTTCCGACGCCCGTCCGGATAACATGCCGCCCTCCGGACGCCGGGTGACGACCTTCCGGAGCGCGCTCCGCCCGCGCGCATTACCGCCCTCCACGAAGCAGCCCCCCTCGCGGAACTAAAGCAACCTGATGGCGATACGCAGCGCACCCCACCTGCGTTCAATCCGGCAGGCCTCCGATCGATCGGCGACCTCGCGCCGAGCCGTTGCCGGGGGGGTGGCGCAAACCTCGCGCCGCTTTCCCGTGCCGGGTGCTCGGAGGTGTCACAGCCGGGGCCGCCGTCCTGTCTCGTGGGGTAGGGAATCCTCGATCAAGGACTTGATGATGAGAGTGTTTGTGGCAGGAGCGACGGGAGCGATTGGAAAGCAGCTGGTGCCGCGTCTGGTCGCCGCTGGTCATGAGGTTCATGGCATGACGCATAACGAGTCGAGACAGGCGCTGCTCGACGAGCTGGGCGCCGTGCCGGTGGTCGCGGACGTGCTTGATCCCGATCAGGTCGCGGAGGCGGTTGGTACGGCGGAGCCGGACGTGATTGTCCATCAGGCGACCGCGTTCGGAGCGGTAGACAAGATTCGCCCGCGTCACGCCGATCGAGATTTCGCGTTGACCAGGCGCCTCCGGGCTGAGGGCACGGATCACCTGCTGTCGGCCGGGCAGGCGGTGGGGATACGGCGGTTCGTGGCGCAGAGCAACTTCGCCTCATACGCGCGCACCGGCACAGCCCTCAAGAGCGAGGAGGACCCGTTCGACCCGTCGCCCCCTCGGGAGGTGCGCGAGTCCTGGGCGGCGATGCGTCACCTCGAGGAGGCGGTCCTCGGTGCGCCGTGGACGGAGGGGATCGTGCTGCGCTACGGCGGGTTTTACGGGCCGGGCACCTCGATCGCGCCCGGCGGGCAGCAGACCGAGATGATCCGCAAGCGCAAGTTCCCGCTGGTCGGCGACGGCGGCGCCGTGTGGTCGTTCATCCACATCGCCGATGCCGCGGAGGCGACGGTGGCGGCCGTCGAGCACGGCAGCCGTGGTATCTACAACGTTGTCGACGATGACCCCGCCCCGGTCGCCGAGTGGGTGCCGGCGCTGGCGCGGACGCTGGGCGCCAAGAAGCCCCGGCGCGTGCCTCGTTTCGTCGTGCGCCTGTTGGCCGGTGAGATGGGCGTCGCGATGATGACGGAGCTTCGCGGTGCTTCCAATGCCAAGGCCAAGCGCGAGCTCGGGTGGCGCCCCGCGCATCCGAGCTGGCGTGAGGGATTTGCGAGGGCGCATCCGCGCCGGCGTGAGGAGGTTGCGATATGACCGATCACGAGCAACTGCTCGACGAGCTGCGGCCGGCGTCCTTCGCGATCGCCTACCGGATGCTCGGCAGCGTCTCCGAGGCCGAGGACGTCGTGCAGGAAGCGCTGCTGCGGGTGCATCAGGCGCTCCAGGCCGGCGAGCAGATCGCTTCGCCGCGCGCGTTTGTAGCCACCGTGACCTCCCGGCTGGCGATCAACGAGCTCCGCTCCGCGCGCGTCCGCCGCGAGCGCTACGTCGGCGAGTGGCTGCCAGAGCCGATCATCACCGAAGGCCGTGATGATCCGGCCCTGCACGCTGAGACAGCCGATTCCCTGTCGCTGGCCATGCTGGTACTGCTCGAGAGCCTTTCGCCTGAGCAGCGCGCCGTGCTGCTGCTTCACGATGTGTTCGGCTACGGGTATCCGGAGATCGCTGGGATCGTCGGTAAGACCGAGGACAACGTGCGCCAGCTCGCCACCCGCGCCAGACGCCACGTCGAGCAGCGCCGGCCCCGCTTCCAAACGACGCGCGAGCAGCGCGACGAGCTGGCACGCCGGTTCTTCGCGGCCGCCGAGCAAGGCGATCTTGCTGGGCTCGAGGCGCTGCTCGCTCACGACGTGGAGCTGACCGGCGACGGCGGCGGCAAGGTTCCGGCGCTCGCGCGGACGCTTCGCGGCCGCAGCCGTGTCGCCCGAACGCTGAACAATTGGGTCCGCCTGTTCACCCGCCTTCCGGGCGTGTCGTTGCGCCCCGTCGAGGTCAACGGCGGCCCGGGAGCACTGTTCCTCGACGGACAACTGCGGCTGATCGGCGTGATGGCGCTCGACATCGCCGGCGGTCAGATCACAAGCATCAGCGGGATCGTCAACCCCGACAAGCTGACGCACCTCGGGCCAGTCGGGGACGTCGGATCGTTACTGAGGTCGTTGAGATGAACTCCGGCGCCGGAGAGCCTGCTTTCATCGAGCCGTGGCGGGGTTCGGCCCGAGCTTGGCGCGATTGAGCCGCTCCCGTCGGCTCGATCGCGCAAACCTCGCGGCGCGACAATGGACGCATGGGCGGCTTGTAGCTGCAGGGGACACCGCACTTGAAACCACTTGCTGTTGGCGTCGATGCCTACAAAGGTGGGTGGGTGGCGGTGGTTCTGCGCGGCGGGTCGTTTTATGACTCCTGCACTCACAGAACGTTCGAAGCTCTCCTGGGTCACCATCCCGAAGCGGACGTCATCGCCGCCGACATCCCGATCGGCCTTCCGTCGTCGGCGCCTAGGCAGGCGGATCTTCTGGCACGCACCTTCGTTGGGGCTCGCAGGAGCAGTGTCTTTATGACACCCCCCCGCCGAGTTCTCGAGGCGGCGACCTACGAGGACGCGCTCACCGCTGCGGCGGCCCTGGGCTTCGGCGGAATCTCCCGGCAGAGCTACGGACTGGCCCGGAAGATCCTTGAAGTCGATGCGGTTGCTCGGAGCGAAGATCGCATCGTCGAAGTTCATCCCGAGGTGTCGTTCTGTGCCATGGCCGGCAGTCCACTCGAGTACGCCAAAAAGTCATGGAACGGCGCGTCCCTACGGCGCCGACTTCTGACCCAGAACGGCATCGTCGTTCCCGACGATGCCGGCAGCGCCGGGCGCGTGCCCGTGGACGATCTGCTCGATGCTGCGGCCGCGGCATGGACCGCAAATCGAGTAGCTAACGGAATCGCCGTAAGCCTGCCGGATCCGCCCGAACAACTGTCTGATGCTCGTGCCGCGGCCATTTGGTACTGACGCAGAACGTTCTTTTGTCGAGAACTCTCGCTAGGCGCAAGTTTTCGACCAAAGAACTCCTAGCCGACCTTTGTGTAGGTCATTTCGAAGTCCGTCTCCCACGTCTTTCCGTCGTGATTGATCTCCCATCGGCCTTCGATCGTTTTGCCGTCCTCGCTGAAGGTCCCAGTGAAGCGCTGCGAGAAATCGAGCGGCGAGAAGTCCTCCGTGTCTCGCCATAGCTTCCACACGCCGTTCTCGAAACTCATCTGGTAGACACGGGCTACGCCCCGCGAGTCGAAGTAGTGCTGCAGGTAGCCGTCCCTGGCGGAGTCTGGGCCATAGATGTTGATGCCGGTGAAATCGATCTCTTTGCCGTCGACGGGTAGCGTCCCCGCTTCCCAACGTTGGACTAGGAATCTCCCGCCGGACATCCACTCAAACGTTGTGCGTCCCGGAGGCCCCGGGAACGCGGCCGCGGTCAGGCTCCACTCTCCGACGAAAGCATCCAGCGATTCCATGGCGAGATCACCCCTTCAAAGTCGGGTCCAGTACTAGTGACGACGTTAAAGGACTAAACTCATCGGACGAGTGGGCGTAAAGTCGCCTGGTGTCC
>DASQUP010000263.1:0-5430 GCA_035641235.1 Actinomycetota bacterium | reverse complement strand
CGTCACCTTCCACGGCACCGCGACGAATGACTTCGGCAGCAATTTGTGCCCGCGACGACATTCCGAGTTTGTTGAAGACATGAGCGATGTGCGTCTGAACCGTCCGGGGTGACACAAACAATCGATCGCCAATCTCGCGATCGGTTAAGCCCTCCGCAACCAGCGCTGCGATCCGAAGTTCGCTCACAGTGACGCTCGCCCAGCCAGTGGGTGGTCGCTTTCGCGTGCCGCGGCGCCCGCGATCAATCCCACCACGGCGGATATGGCTGCTGTTTCCGGTTACGTCTGTCGATCGAGGTGGGATTCGGTCAATCACGCCATCGACTGGGTGGCCCCAGTAACTTTGCGGTGCGACGCTGGGCTGCCGCGGTGCCGGACGAGCTCTTCGCCCTTACCAGATCCTCACCTTCTGAATTCACCGTCGGAATAGAGGATCGCTCGATGAGTTCGAGGGACATCCCAGCGTTCGCAAGCTCATCTCCAATGGCTTACGCCAAGGAGCTCTACAGCGAATCATTCGCGGAGCTACGGCGCAGTGTCAACGAGTCCCCATCGTCGCCGCACCATTCGATCGAGCCGCCCAAACAGCGCGATGTCCACGACGATGCCAATCACGAGAACGAGGAGCATCACTGCGATGAGTCCTTCCGAGTCGGACAGCTCGCGGGCGAATTGGAGGCGCACGCCGATTGATGGCCGGTTGGCGATGATGACCAAGAGCTCACCTGCCATCAGGCTTCGCCATGCGAATGCCCAGCCTTGCTTCAGTCCGCCCACGAAGCCCGGCAGCGCTGCCGGAAGGATGACGTGGCGATACGATGCCAGGCCCCGCGCGCCGAGGACCCTACCGGCGCGAAGGAGGAGTGGGGGAACGTGATCGACTCCATGGATCAGTCCGTTGGCGATCGCCGGAGCAGCCCCCAGAATGATCACACACAGAATCGCTTGCTCGGAAAGTTTGAACAGCAGGATGGCCAGCGGAAACCATGCGATCGACGGCATCGTCTGAAGCCCCGTAATCAACGAGCCTGTGGCGGCTCGGAGAACACGGCTACGCGCCACAGCCAGTCCGAGAGCAACCCCGATCACCAGAGAGACCCCATACCCGACGGCCGCTCGTCGAAGTGTGATTGCCGTTGCAGAGATCAACGATCCGTCCGAGATGTCGGCCCCTAGCCTGCCAAACACGGTCGCCGGCGACGGAAGAATGTATTGCGGTTTCCATCCACTCCACACAACCGCCTGCCACACAGCCACAAATAGTGCGAAAGCGGCGAGCTTCGGCCACAACGCCGACCACAAAAGAGCAACACGGCTCGCTGAAGGCTCGAGTGGTAAGTCGAGTTGATCGATCCCGGCGAGTTCAACTTCTTCACCACTCGACCTAGCCATTCGATGTTTGAATTGCATGGCGACGCACCTCCTCTCGCAGGCGCTCTGTAATAAGTCCGGCAAGCGCGGCAACATTTGGGTCGTCGAGGTGGCGGGGTCTCGCCGCATCGATCGTGAAGGTCTCAACCACCCTCCCCGGGCGGCTCGATAGAACCAGCACTTGGTCGCCAAGCCGGACTGCCTCGCGCACGTTGTGCGTTACAAACAGAACCGTCACCCCGGTGGCCCTCCACACTCGCTCAAGCTCATCGTGGAGAAGATCTCGAGTAATGGCATCCAGCGCGCCAAAGGGTTCGTCCATAAGAAGGACATCGGCATCCTGAGCCAGCGCGCGGGCGAGCGCTACGCGCTGACGCATGCCGCCGGACAACTCGTGTGGACGCTTGTCTGCGAACCCATTCAAGTGAACGAGTTCGAGGAGCCGACCAGTCTGCGCTCGGCGTTCCGTTTTGGCCACGTTCCGCAGCCTCATGGCAAGTTCGATGTTCGCGGCGGCTGTGAGCCAGGGGAAAAGTGCAGCGTCCTGAAAGAGCAGACCAACGCGTCGCGCGTCAACTGAGATGGCACCGGTCGATGGACGATCGAGTCCGGCGATGAGGTTCAGAAGAGTGCTCTTCCCACAACCCGATGCGCCCACGAGGCAGACGAATTCTCCTGGTGACACCCTCAGCGAAAGCTTGTCGAGCGCAAGCACATGGGTACCCGCCGGTCCGTAGGTCTTGGAAAGCTCTGCAATCTCAATTGCGGGCTTGGCGTTCGGTGGATCGTCGGTCGAGCGCGCGGTTGTTATAGCCGTCATTCGCTTACCCCTGGAAGGCCCGCTTCTCGAAGAACATCATTTAGAAGCGTGAGGTCGTAGATGCCGTCAAGATCGACGGGCTCGAGGAGTCCGACATCAACTGCATCAGTTGCGGACTCACGGAGCGAAGGAGCAATCGGATCCAGAGTGAAGTGAAGATTGGACCACGCCGTACTCATGGTCTCGTCGGCCATTCGAGAGCCGGTGAGGGCTTCGATCGCATCGTTGACGGAGACTTTGGCATCATCGGGCTTCTCGTTCACAAACTCGTTGGCTGTCACCACTCCCTCGAGCAACTGCTTGACAACGTCCGGATGTTCTTCGAGGAGGGCCGTACTCACGATGAGGTGCGTCGTCACGTACTCCCCATCGGCCCATAGCTCGCGCTCATCGACGAGTATCCTTCCGCCGCCCTCGTCGATCAGGCGAGCCGCCCACGGCTCTGGGACCCAAGCTCCGTCGATCTCGCCGGCACGGAAGGTTTGGAGGATCTGGGCGTTGTCCTGCGGAAGAATCGAGACATCGCCCTCCCCCTCGAGTGTCGTTTCCAGCCCCTGGTCTTTAAGCCACGACCGCAGCGCTACGTCCTGAGTATTGCCAAGGTCGGGGCTGGAGAGAGTTCTGCCGCGCAGGTCTTCGGCCGAATCGATGCCCTCACGAACGACGAGGAACGCTCCACCCGACGTCGCGCCGGAGACGATGCGGATGGCTTCCCCGTGCGACTGTTGCCAGGCATTGATGGCGGGGTTCGGTCCGGCGAACGTGGCGTCGATCGCGCCGGAAAACAGGGCCTCAACCGCTTCGGTGCCCGAATTGAAGGGCGCCGTCTCGAGGTTGACGTCGGCTTCGATGCTCTCCTCGAAGAACCCTTCCTCGATTCCTACGATTGCAGTGGCATGGGTCACATTCGGGAAGTAGCCGAGCCGAAGTGTGAGCTCCCCAGAAGCAGCCGCCCCATCCTGAGCTGCGGGCGCAACCCCACCGCAGGCTGCGGCCAGGGTGGCTATCGCTAACAGAGCGGCGGCAAGCCGATGGCGCCGGACGCGGCTGCGCGCATGCAATGGGACCTGTGATTGACAAAAACCCGCTCGGTTCCTGCGAACGGTACTTGGCACGTTGCCTCCTCGATCGACTGACAGTCATCTGCGAACGGGTCTCCGGCTGTCCGGTCGACCGAGGGAATTGCTCAATCCAATAGGGCGGGAACGTCACTCCCGGCGCTTGAGCCTCACTTTTGTGGACGTCTCGATGGCGACCACCTCGCCCTGGTGGATCGTGATAAGGATTGAGCCGTAGTGAATGCGTCGGAGCGCCTGCTCGACCGCGAGCAGGGCGTCTTCCGGTGCGAGGTCCTCGCCGGAGGCCCCTTGACGAGCCTCACTCCGTATGTGCATGATGACACTCTTATAGGAGTGTTATAGGAGTGTCAAGTCCCAGGAACAGGGGGCACTCCTTCGGGAATATCGTGATGCGGAGAAAGCGATGACGACTGAACCGCGCAGCGAGAGTCAGGTGACCCTGAAGATCCCGCGCCCCTTGTACGTTCAGCTCAAGCAAGTAATCCAGGGCTCGGGTTTCCACTCAGTCACGGAATTCGTGGTCTATGTACTGAGGGATCTCGCCTCCAATCACGTCCCCGCGGGCGCGGTTCCTACCCGGGCGCCGACCTCTCCATCTCCCGACGAGGAGGAAGAGGTCGAGCCCCTTTCACCCGCGGAGATCGACGCAGTCCGCCGTCGCCTCGAGTCGCTCGGCTACTTGTAAGAGTCAGGTGCAATCTACGGATATGGGCGTCTAAAGCCAGATGTCCCTCACAAGCTCGGTTCCGGGCGCGCTCCGGGGAGTTCCTCCCACAATCTGAACCTCTCCCACCTCGTCAGTGACTGAATTGCCAGCGCGTCTCCTCGCTGTCTGGGACGACGATCACCGTGCCGTCGGCAAGCGTCCACCCATCATGAACCAAGAACACTCGACCGCCGGACCGGACCAAGAACCGCATGCCGGTGGTGCGATAGCGCAATGTGGAGGTATCCGCTTCGGGACTCACATCCACGCGCCCCTCCTCTACCCCGGGTGCCACAATGCCAAGGGGGTTCTCGCTAAACGCCGTGGCATGAGGCAACCGGGATACGCGCTGTTCGATCCTGCGCGCATAACCGAGGCCCACGACGTCGGCGTACTTGGAGACCTCCCAAAAAAGTGCGAGCGTGATCACGCTCCCGAGCAGCACCACATGCAGCGCCCGTTGCCACGGCGGAGGTGGCGGGAGTGGCCGGTGAGAGTCGTCTGCGGCCCGAGCGAGCCACCCACCGTACGCGGCAAGGCCCGCGCCGCCGGCGAGGACAAGGGGAAGGACCAACGGCGCCCGCTCCGGATCCAGGGTCGCAATGATCACCGCGGCGAAAGAGGCCAACAACCCCAGCCCCAGGGCAGCTCGGCCGGCAGTTCGCAGGTTCGGCCGCGCCGACGGCAGAGTCAACATGAAAGCGACTCGCCGATGCAAAGCCAGCCAGCCGATGGCAAGGGCCGAGATGACGAGCAGCGGGATGAACAAAGTGCTGATACTCATCAGGACGTAGTCCTGGGTTGAGTAGCCGAACAGGCTCACATTTCCCAACCCCATGACCTCGGCCTGTCTGTTGCTCCGAGCCCAGCCGAAGTAGAACATCAGCCTGAGAAGAAAATGAAATCGGCAAGGTGGGATGGGTACGTCACCATGACTCTCAACGTGTTTGCCGATCAGCCGGTCCTTGTTTCGGGGCCGACGACCCCCGACCCGATTCGCATCGGGGATTGCAAACGCCGCTGTCAAATCATTGAAGACCGGCCTCATCAGGGAATGTTTGATTTCCTGCGAGCAACCCTGAATCCCAAGACAGGCGCAATCATGACGACGGTTGTCGACCTCTGCATTGAGTCGTGTGATCAGAACGAGGAGACACAGTCGAGAGGCGCAGTCGTGGTGCAGATAGGAGGAACAACGTTGTCTCGCAGCGAAGTCTCGCTTTCACGGGATCACCTCTGATCAAGCTTGGGATGCCCGGGCGGAGGGAAAGGAGCAAGGCCAGATCGCGCCGGTTTGGATTGTTCACATCCTGGGAATCACCAGGAACCCCGACTCCGCGCGGGTCACCCAGCAAGCCCGCAACCTGGCGTCGCGGGTAGCCGGCGAAGTGAGTATCGATGCGCGCGAATCGGCCTCGCAGGCTCTCCCCTCGTGGAGCAAATGTGGAGCACGA
>DASQUP010000262.1:0-3639 GCA_035641235.1 Actinomycetota bacterium | reverse complement strand
AATAAGGTCCCAGTGGACCCAGACAGCGTTGGCGATGGTGGCGGCGCACCTCTATATATAGGGCGCGGACCCAGTGCATTGATGGTTGACCGAGTTGGTCACCCCGGTAATGGGTCCTGAGTTGCACTGGCGCAGTCTGGGGCGTTAAACGCAGCATAATTACATGGTCGTAATTGGCCGGATTTGCTCCGGTGTCAACGCAGCTCAGGGGCGTGATCGTATTTTCGCACCCCACAGAGCGCGTAAATCTCCGGTAGAAGATCGCAGTCTTCAGCCGTGGAGCGGAACTCTCACGGTCGCGTGATGAGGAAGCTCCACTGCAGGGGTAAGTCCGTATGTCCTCGCAGATCAGATCTCAGACGTTCATTGAATCAATCTGTTGGATCACCGCATCCAGTTGCTCGACACGGTCGAGCAGCTCAGCCCGTTCCCTCTCTGCAGCGCGACGAGTCGTTCTGAGTGCCTGCGACAAAGGCGTGGTGCGGGAGGTACCTCCCCGAGTCCCGGTCTGGCGCGTCGCCGTCTTCTTACGCGCTGTGGTCTTGCGGGCGGATGTCTTCCTGCGAGTCGTCGTCTTCCTGCGAACCGTCCCCTTGCTCGCCGCTGTCTTGCGCACCGTGGTTTTCTTGCGTCTGCGGCCGATCTTTCTTCGGGTTGACTTGGCGCGAGCCTTGTACGGGCCATGACCGTTTGAACGCTGGTGAGAAGACAGCCCTTGTGGGGCCCCGGCCACGAAGCCGCAGTCTGGGCACGTAAGCTCTTCTTTGGTGAATTGCCTTGTTGCCACGGCCTACCTCCCTTGTTCAGGCTTCGGGATTAGCTCTGAAGGCGTTTCTAGCAATCTATGCTGACCATACAACCGCGGCGCGCCTTAAAGCAGCAGGAGGGACGTAGTTGCATCAATGGCGCGACTACGGCTTCCGTGTCGCATACTCAAGGGACCACAAGGTTAGCCCCTGTTGGATTCAGCGCCTTTCCTCTGCTGCCGATGGGTGAGTTGAAAAATGATGCATGAGAGCCTGACCGTCCATCTCTGCAGCTGACGCCTTTGGACAGGGCGCGCTGGTGGGAAATTGTAGAACGGCGTGAGATCGAATCCCTCCGGGCTTTGACTGTCAAAGTGCTGGTTCGGGAAACTCCGTAGGCTTCGACTCACAACCAGGGTGCCGGGCCGCAACAAAATTCCTGGAGAGACCTCATGGTTCGGCCAAACTGCGAGATCCTGTGGGTGCCGAAAACCTGATCGCGGGCGATAAGCAGGGGAAAAACGGGATCCGTTGAAAGGGCACTGTCGCTGGTCGGCGGCGCCAGCAAGACGGCCACGTCCGTAGCGAGACTGGCGGTCAACCTCCCCGACGAAGAGCCAAGAGCGTGCGAGCCTCTTCTTGCAGCGGGACAGAGTGAGAAGTACTAAGCAGAAGAAGTAATCCTCCAGGATCTCCTAGTAAGATTCGCCAGTCTTGCCCCATGGGTCGCGGACCTACTACGAGGCTTCCGAGATCGCCAGGTTTTTGCAGGTTGATCTCATCCTGCAGCGACCCATGGACGTTCACCTACTTCTCCGTCCTGACGGCGGCCGATTCCTCCGTGTCGCAGTCACGCGATCGCCAGTTCAGGAGCCTGACCCTTATACTTCGCAAGCCACAACTTCCAAGGCGTTTTTGGTCATCAACGACTGCGCCCATCTGCGCATAGCGATCTTGATGGATCGCACGCACGGACGCGAGGATTTTGGTCGGACCGGTACGGCTACGCCTGGCTGCAAAGCGGCATCTATCGCCCGGAAGGGCACTGTGTGGTCCTAGGGCCGTGCATGCGGCGCGGTGAGCCGACACGAGTGAGGGCAAACCGCATGCACGGATTTGATGGGGAGCGGAGGAACCGTGCCGACGCAACCTGTGGATCGGCTAACCGTGGGGCGTAAGTGACCTGAGCAGTCCAGGATCTGAGGAAGTTGCTGATTCGAACCGTCGTTCGGAAGCGCATCGCGCTCTACCCGACCACTTGAGGGTCGGAGACCTGGGCCGCTCCGACAGGGTGAGCACTCGCGAACGGACCGTGCGCGTAAGCCTTTGCCCCGGCGAGCGAACCGACTTGGCCCTCGCTCGACCAGAACAGGGAGCGACCGGAAAAGGCGTCGTCGACCCGTCGTGGCGACCTCACGATCCCAAGACCACCACCGGGCAGGTCAGGGTCCGAGTCACGCCCTCGGCCCGTTGGATGTTGGCCACGACCAAGCGGCCGAGCTCGTCTAGGTTGGCGGATTCTGCTCGGGCAATAACATCGTAGGGGCCGGCAGTGACTTCGGCGGAGACAACTCCGGGGATGCGCGCAAGCTGCGCAGCAACGCCCACAGCCATACCCACTTCGGTTTGTACGAGTACGTAGGCGGGGAGCATCGTCCGTATATCTTCGCGCCCTAATCTGGCGGTTGGGAGTAAAGGCCAGCACCAGGCTCTTGAGTGCGGGAGGGTGCGCGGTGTGGGCACGCGGCGGAACCGGCTCGCAAGATCATGATGGCAGTCGCCGACGACGCAGAGCGTCGCCGAAGTCGGTAAAGTGCCAAACCTCAGGAGTTCGGCCGGCTTCTGCCCGACAACTCCTCGATGATCAGCATCAACGCGGTGTGATCCAGCGAGCCCCGTCCCGTCGCGCGTAGAGCCGACATCAGCTGTGCAACAAGCGCGGTGACCGGCAGCGAGACATCGTGCTGCCGTGCGAGATCCATGACGATTCCCAGGTCCTTGTGATGTAGGTCGACGCGAGCTCCGGGTGTGAAATCGCGCGCAAGCATGCTCGCCGCTTTCAGATCGAGGATTCGGTTGCCGGCCAGCCCCCCCGCAATCACATTCAGCGCGGGCTCTGGATCGACCCCGCTTGCCTCGAGGAGAGTGATGGCCTCGCCGACCAGCTCGATGATGCCGGCGACCAACAACTGATTGGCCGCCTTTACCGTTTGTCCCGCGCCCGGTGGGCCCACATGGACGATGGTTTTGCCCATGGCGCCGAGTACGTCGCGGACCTGCGTGAACGCCTCCTCACTTCCTCCGACCATGATCGAGAGCGCTCCCTCGATTGCGCCGCGCTCCCCACCGCTGACCGGTGCATCGAGTGCAGAAACCCCTCGCTCCGAGCATTCCTCGGCGACACGGCGACTGGTCGATGGAGCAACGGTGCTCATGTCAACGATGATGAGCCCAGGCTTGGCGCTGCCGAGAACCCCGTCCTCACCAAGCACGACCTCCTCAACCGCCGCCGAATTGGGAAGCATGGTGATCACAACATCACTTCGTTGAGCGATGTCTCCCGGCCCCCGCGCCGCCTCCGCCCCCTCATTGACCAGTTCATCCACCGGACCACGGGATCTGTTGTGCACAACCACCGGGAACTTGCGGGCGAGGAGGTTACGGACCATGGGTCGACCCATCACACCCAGACCAATGAATCCCACCTGCATCCGGCGAACCTAATCGAAGGCCGTGCTTAGATCCACGAGCCGAGCACCATGGTTGCTTCGACCTCCAGATCCGCTCCGAGCACCACGAGGTTGGCCGCCATGCCCTCTGCGATCGCGCCGATCTCGCGCTCGAGTCCAAGCACTCGCGCCGGAGTTGTGGAGGCCATGAGCACGGCCTCGGG
>DASQUP010000261.1:0-3274 GCA_035641235.1 Actinomycetota bacterium | reverse complement strand
GTGCTCGTCAGCACGATCATCATCGCAGCGATCATCTTCGGTATGGACTTTGTATTTGCGAAGTCGATCCTTGCGTTGTTTGGAGTTGATGTATGAGCGGCACTTACACGGAGCGTGAGCAGGCCGAGGCCGCAGCCGCCGAGGATAGAGCCGACGCTCCCACCCCCGAAGACGTCGGTGCCGTGACGGACGCCACCGACGAATCCACTCCGGCCGAGGCCACAGGAGATGGTGCGCGGGAAGATTCCGGAGCAGAGGCACCGGAGGCGGACGTCAGCCCCGGAGTGGACGAAACCGTCGCGGAACCCGACGAAGAAATGCCTCCCGTTCCGGAGGAATCAGGCGAGGGAACGGACGAGGGCGGCGGCCTGTTCGCAGATCTGACCGAGATCGCCGAGCGCGCCGCCGAGGAGTCGACGACCGATGAGGCGGAGGCGGCTCCGGCCGAAGATCTTGCCGCCGCGGAGACCGCCGCGGTTGCGGAGGCTCCTACAGAGACCGTCGAGGAGGAAGAAGAGGAGATCGACTTCTTCGATGAGGCATCGATTCCTCCCATCGAGCGCCCCGGAGACTGGTTCGTGATCCACACGTATGCGGGTTACGAGAACAAGGTCAAAGCGAACCTCAACTCCCGAATCTCCTCGATGAACGTCGAGGACAGGATCTTCGAGGTCGTCATCCCGATGGAAGACGTCATGGAGATCAAGCAAGGTCGCAAGCAGGTTGTGCAGAAGAAGGTTTTTCCGGGATACCTGTTGTGCCGGATGTATCTCGACGACGACTCCTGGTACGTGGTGCGGAACACGCCGGGGGTAACGGGGTTCGTGGGATCGGGAGCCAAGCCCACCCCGCTTTCGGACAAAGAGATAAACCGGATCCTCCAGGTGAAGCCCGAGGACAAGAAGAAGCTCCGTCCGCGCCTCGAGTTCGAGGAGCAAGAGAGCGTCCGGGTGACGTCGGGGCCGTTCGCCAACTTCACCGGCACGATCTCGGAGATAAACGTCGATCAGAGCAAACTCAAGGTCCTGGTGAACATCTTCGGCCGGGAGACGCCGGTCGAGCTCGGGTTCGATCAGGTCGCGAAGCTGTAAGGAGAACCAGAAGAGATGAGTCAGCGGCGCAAGAGAGTCGCGCAGGTACTGAAGCTCCAGATTCCGGCGGGGCAGGCCACGCCGGCACCACCGGTAGGGCCGGCGCTCGGTCAGGCCGGCATCAACATCATGGACTTCTGCAAGCAGTACAACGCGGCGACCCAGCAGCAGACCGGCACGATCGTCCCCGTCGAGATCACTGTTTACGAGGACCGCAGTTTTTCCTTCATTACCAAGACGCCTCCGGCTGCGGTGTTGCTGCGGCAGAAGGCCGGCGTCGAGAAGGGCTCGGGCGAGCCGAACCGCGAGAAGGTGGGCTCGGTGACCCGTAACCAGGTCCGGGAGATCGCCGAGATCAAGATGCCCGACCTTAACGCGAACGACGTCGACGCAGCGATGAAGATCGTGGAGGGTACCGCCCGGAGCATGGGCATCACAGTTCAGTAGGGGTTGTACTTCTAGTTTGTGGGAGGCGCGCCCGGCGCGCCGCGGACCACGGGAGGGAGAAGCAGTGGCACGGAGCGGTAAACGCTTCAGGGAGGCGCTCGAGAAGATCGATCGCGACCGTCTCTACTCGCCGACCGAGGCGATCGGCGCGCTGAAGACCATTCCTGACTCCAAGTTCGACGAGACAGTCGAGTTGAACATCCGGCTCGGAGTGGATCCCCGCAAGGCAGACCAGATGGTGCGCGGGGCGCTCTCGCTTCCGAAGGGGACGGGAAAGACGGCGCGCGTGGTGGTGTTCGCGAAGGGTGAGAAGGCCACGGAGGCGCGCGAGGCCGGCGCCGATGAGGTCGGTGACGACGATCTTGCCGAGCGGATCCAGGGCGGGTGGCTCGACTTCGATGCGGCAGTGGCGACGCCCGACATGATGCCGACCGTCGGAAAGCTCGGGCGCGTGCTGGGGCCCCGAGGGCTGATGCCGAACCCGAAGTCCGGAACCGTTACCGACGATGTGACCAAGGCCGTGGGGGACATCAAGGGCGGGATGGTCGAGTACCGGACCGACCGGCACGGAAACCTGCACCTGATCATCGGCAAGAAGTCGTTCGAGGCCGTCGATTTAATGGAGAACTACGCGGCGGTGATCGACGAGGTGGTGCGCGCGAAACCGGCCGCTGCGAAGGGCCGCTTCCTCAAGAGCATCACATTGTCGACGACGATGGGCCCCGGTGTGAGAATCGACCCAGCACGCTCCAAGGACGTCGAGGAACAACCGGCCTGAAGCTTCTTTGTTGCGAGGACCACCTATTAGGTGGTTGAACGCACAAAGAAGGCGGCGATGTAGCGGGCAAGGTTCTCGGGGTTCTTGGTGTCGTCCCACGTCCCGTGCAGGATGTGCCAGCCGACGCTGGTCATCCGGTTGCGGCGCCGGCGATCGTGGATCCAGTCGCCCCTCTTGGAGTGGTGTTCCCAACTGTCAGCCTCGAGGCCCAACTTCACCTGCGGCCATGCGAAGTCGATGCTTCCGATGAACCCCTCGTCGTCGTATACCGCATACTGCCGGATCGGCTTTGGGACGTTTAGTCGTGCGAGCTGCGGCACCAGCGTGCGCTCAAAGACGCTGGCAGGTGGTCTGTACAGGAGTTCTGGATCATTCAATAGATTCCGCAGCACACCCGCTCCCCGCCGTCCGTGACCACCGAGCCGGTCAAGGTGGGCCTGAAGGATGGACAGGCTGACGCGTCCGTCCCGGAGGGCGTGATCAAGCGCTGCTTGGACCCGGCCTGTACGCTCGACCGCGCCGAGGTCGACAAGTGTTCGTCCAATCGTGGTTGTCGGAATCCCATCGACGGTTGCATGGTCGGCTAGGTGGAGCCGTTGAGTCCGGTGTTGAACGATCCCATGTACCGAGCGGCTGTTACTCCCCGGGATCGTGACCTCAATGCGTCCTCGAATGGATCCGTCTAGGCCCCACAGGGCAGCCGCGGCTCTGTGGGAGACCAGGCCTCCACTCCAGAGGGAGGCCGCCATCAGCCTTCGACGCCAGGATTCCGGCACGCCGACGAGTCCGTATGTTCTCGGGAGAAGGGCTTCCCAGCGACCGGTCGCAAGGCGGACGTCGATACTGCGCGGTGTTTGTCCGGCGGCGAGTGCTTGAGGACGGCTGATCAACCCATATTGTGAGCCGAAGTAGTCGGCGCATCTGAGATCGCTGGAGTTTTCGTTGTTCTCCACGGACC
>DASQUP010000260.1:0-2489 GCA_035641235.1 Actinomycetota bacterium | reverse complement strand
CATACGGAACCTCGTAGACGGACTGGTATTCCTTTCCGTCGGCGACTGTGTCTTGGTTCGATACCCCGAAGAAGACCGCTTTTCCTTCGTATTCCTCAGCCAACTGGTTGAGGTGCGGTTGTTCCGCCTGGCAGACCGGTCACCACGATTCCCAGAAGTTCAGGACGACGGGCGTCCCCCTGTGATCGGAGAGCTTGAAGGTGTCGCCGTCGAAGGTCTCGACCGAGAAGTCGGGGGCGAGGTCCTCCGGCTCGGATTGATCTCCGTTCTGTTTGCCGTTCCGGTTGCTGCCGGGATCGGGCGACGAGGCGCCGGCAACGGAGGGCGAGCGCGACTGATCTCCGCTCGCTTCGGGACTATCGCCGCCGCACGCGGCAGCAACAAACGCGACTGCGACGACCAGAACTATGACGTTTCGCAATGACTTCATAGCCCAATCATGCCCTCTCCTCCGCTGAAGTGTCTGCGCTCACCAAACGGCCCCTTTTCTTTCGCCGTCTTCTCAGTATCGGGCGCGAAAGAAAACGGGCCGCGGATTCCGAAGGCCAGAGCAGACAGTTCAGGATTTCTTAAGGATTTACGATCTCGGGCATGGCGCAGTGGCCGTTTTCACCCGATCACGATCAGCTCCGAACCTCCATCCGGACGTTCGTGGAGTCGGAGCTTGCGCCACATGCATCCGAGTGGGAGCGGAAGGCCGACTTTCCCGACGATGTCTTCAGACGCATGGGCGTGCTGGGTTTCCTCGGACTAACTTATCCGGAGAAGTACGGAGGTGGCGGCGGGGACTACTTCTGCAACATCGTGCTGGCCGAGGAGATGACCCGCTGCAACTCCGGTGGTCTCGCGATGGCCGTGGCCGTGCAGACGGACATGGCCGTGCCTCCGGTCCTCAAGTTCGGCACGGAGGAGCAGAAACGGAAGTACCTCGTACCGGCCATCACGGGCGAGAAGATCTTCTGTCTCGGGATCAGTGAACCGGATGCTGGTTCGGATGTCGCGGCCATCAAGACGATGGCGCGCCGGACCGATGGCGGGTGGCTCATCAACGGACGGAAGACCTTCATCACGAACGGCCGGCGCGCCGATGTGATGACCCTTGTTGCCAAGACCGACGGCGATGCCGGTCATCAGGGCCTCAGTCTCTTCCTCGTCGACACGGACGCTCCAGGATTCGAGGTGACGCGTACGCTCGACAAGATGGGGATGCACTCGTCCGATACCGCGGAGATCGCGCTGTCGGATGTATTTGTGCCCGATGGAGCTCTGCTGGGGGGCGAAGGAGAGGGCTTCTACAACATCTCCTGGGAGCTCCAGGGTGAACGCCTCGTTGGTGCGGCGGGAGCGATTGCCGGCGCTCGCCGCACGTTCGAGGCGGCGCTCGAGTACGCGCAGCAGCGGAACTCCTTTGGCAAGCCGATCGGGCGCCACCAGGCCGTGCGGCACGCGCTCGCCGAGATGGCGACTGAGATCGAAGCTGCACAGCAACTTGTGTACTCGGCCGCGTGGAAGGTGGATCGCGGTGAGTACCCGGTTCGAGAGATCTCAATGGCCAAACTGCTGACCGGGGAGATTGCGTGGAGGGTTGCCGATCGAGCGCTGCAGGTGTTCGGAGGGTTCGGCTACACAGATGAGGCCCCGGTAAGCAGAGCCTGGCGGGACGCGCGTCTGATCCGCATCGGCGCGGGAACGGACGAAGTTATGCGCGAGGTGATCGGAAGGATCGAGGGGTTGTGACGGAATTCCGCTTCGGATCATCGGATTCCACCGTCCGCAACGCCCTGTTTCTTCCTGAGCATGACGAGCTCCGAAAGGAAGTCCGTGCCTTCGTCGAACGGGAACTGCAACCGGAGGCTCGCGCATGGGAATCCGCCGAGCAGTTTCCGAAAGATCTCTTTGCGCGCGTCGGCGAACTCGGCTTTTTCGGTCTGAAGTATCCCGACCAGGTCGGCGGCTCCGGTCCCGACTTGCTTGCGGATGCCGTTGTGACCGAGGAGTTCGCTCGCTGCGGATCTGCGGGCGTGGCCGCGAGTCTCGGCGCGCACAAAGACCTGGCGGCACTCTATCTGTTCAACTTCGGGACGGAGGAACAGCACGATCGGTGGCTCCGTCCTGCAATAAGGGGCCACGTTGTGGGCTGTCTTGCCGTCACGGAGCCGGACGCCGGTTCGGACGTCGCTGCACTACGCACTTCGGCGCGCCGCGACGGTGACGGCTGGGTGATCAACGGATCAAAGTCGTACATCACGAACGGTGCATGGGCGGACTTCGTCGTCGTGGCGGCGAAGAGCGATGCAGCCGCGGGTCACGCCGGCATCACGCTGTTTGTGGCCGATGCGGACGCTCCAGGGTTCTCGGCGCGCCGGGTCCGGACCCTTGGGTGGCGGCCCAGCCAGACGGGCGAAATCCTCTTCGACGATGTACGTGTTCCCGATTCACACCGGCTGGGGGATGAAGGCGCCGGCTTCTACGCCATCATGCAGAACTTC
>DASQUP010000259.1:0-2622 GCA_035641235.1 Actinomycetota bacterium | reverse complement strand
TGCGAAGACGACGAGCGCGGCTATGGAAGCTAGACGCGATGCAAGGAGCGGCCAATGCCCGGCAGGGGCACCGGCGCTATCGATCAGGATGAAGAAAGCTCCAAACGTGGAGCCAGCCAGCAGAGCCTGGACGACATACCGCTTCTTTGGCCGCGCGTCGGGAGGGGACTTGAGGGCCCTAGGATTGATGCTCAAGAGCCCGATCGCGACGAGCCCGCAGGCGATTCCCACAAAACCGATCGAGCTCGGTCTCTCACCTACGGCGACGCCGAACAGCACTGGAAGGCCCGCCGTCTGTATCGCAGTCACCGGCGCGACCACGCTCATCTGTCCGCGGGCCAATGCGTCATACAGCAACGCGAGCCCGCCGACTCCCAGCAATCCACCCATAACACCGAACGAGATGGCCCGGAAACCGAAGACGCCATCGTTCAACCAGGGGAATGCCACGAGGTAAAGGGACGTGCCCGCGGCCTGGGAGAAGAAGGCAACGGTCAGAACGGGAGATGTCTTCGTTGCCAGCCCGCCCAGAAACGCGGCGGTTCCGATGCTCGTTGCCGCAAGTAAGCTAAGCAGGGGGGCCATGGGATCCAGCCCGATGTCGTGTGCAGGAGGGACCGAACGGGATCCCCTGTTCTCCATTCACTGAGTACACGCGAGGCCCTCCCAAATATCGGCCACATCGACCATCCGCTTTTTTCTGCTCCGCCAAAGACTGACATCGACTTCGGTTGCCCGCCCCGAAAATGTCGCCGGAATCGTGTGCGCGAGGCCCTCTACCATAAGGAAATGCTCTTCGGTAGGGAGCGGGAGCGCGCGGTGATCGGATCGCTGCTCGAGGGGGCGAGGGCCTCACGCAGTGGCGTTCTCGTGCTTCGGGGCCAGCCTGGAGTCGGCAAAACCGCCCTGCTCGAAGACACGGCCGACCGCGCATCAGAGGCGCAGCTGCTCCGAGGCCACGGCGTCCAGTCTGAATCGGAACTGGCCTTCGCCGCTCTGCACCAGATCCTCCGGCCGGTGCTTCCACAGCTCCAACGACTCCCTGCACCCCAAAGGAGTGCCCTGCGAGCAGCCTTCGGCATGGAGCGGCGCCGCAGCGACGAACGCTTCTTGGTCTCGGTCGCCGTCCTTACTCTACTTGCGGATGCCGCGGAACAGGCCCCTCTCGTCTGCTTGATCGACGATGCCCACTGGCTGGACGAGGCGTCGGCAGGCGCGCTGATCTTCGTCGCCCGAAGACTGGAGGCAGAGGGGATCGTGCTGCTGTTTGCCGCGCGCGAGGGTGATATTCGGACCTTCGACGCTCCCGGCGTCCCGGAGCTCTATGTCCGAGGACTGGACCGCGACGCGGCGACGAAGTTGCTGAGCGCGCGGGGCGGGATCGAAATCGCACCGGACGTTGCCACCCGCCTCGTCGAGGGAACGGAAGGAAACCCTCTCGCCCTCCTCGAGCTTCCAAACATCTTGAGACCAGAGCAGCTCTCGGGGAGCGAGCCCCTACCCGTACCGCTCCCAACCAGTGAGGGCCTTGAACGCGCCTTTCTTAAGCGGGTCCGACAGCTTCCGACAAAGACGCAGACGCTTCTGCTAGTGGGCGCGGTCGACGATACCGGCAGGTGGGCAACCGTGCTTGAGGCGGCGAAGCTCTTAGGGATCGCCGCAGAGGACCTCGACTCAGCCGAGCGTGCCGGTCTCCTCATAGTGCACGAGGGAGAGCTTGAGTTTCGCCATCCTCTTGTGCGGTCCGCCATCTACCAGGGCGCCACGACAAGCGAGCGTCAGATCGCCCATCGAGCCCTGGCTAAAGTGCTCCGGGATGAGGCCGACGCCGATCGGCGCGCGTGGCATCTGGCCGCGGCCACGGTTGAGCCGGACGAGGCAGTGGTTCGGGAGCTCGAGGAGGCCGCCGAGCGGGCCAGGGATCGGAGCGGCTTCGAGGCGGCTTGCGCGGCGATGGAGCGAGCGGCACAGCTCACGACGGAGAGCGAGGCGCGTGCGCGGCGACTGACGGTGGCTGCAGAGAACGCGTGGCAGGCCGGGCGGTTCCGGCGGGCCGCGGGCCTGTTGAGGGGCGCACGACCGCTCACGACGAAGCCACTCGTGCGCGCGGACATCGACCGGCTGCGAGGGCTGGTGGAACTCGGCATCGGCTCTGCCGTGACCGCTCGAGAGATCCTGGTGGACGGTGCAAGGGAGGTGGCAACGACCGACCCTGGACGGGCGCTGGGGATGCTCATCACCGCCGCCAATCCCGCAGCCTTAGCGGCCGACAGCGGTGCCAATGTCGAGATCGGACGGCTGGCCGCGCAGCTAAACGTGCGCGAACCGCGGCAGCGGTTCGTGGTGCGGATGTTGGCCGCGAATGCCTGCTTCTTCGAGGGAGACATAGCCAAGGCGATCCAGTGCTTGAACGACGCCGTCAGGCTGGCCGAAGAAGCCACCGATGCTGAACTCATTGCAGAGGCGACCGAGCGCGCAGCCCTATTCATTGGCGACGACGAGGCCGCCTATCGGTCGCGGTCACAGATCGTCGTGGAGGCACGCGCCGCCGGGGCCATCGGGAACATGATCGACTCGTTGTTCCGACTTGCCCTTGTGGAGATCGTCACAGGCCGTTGGACA
>DASQUP010000258.1:0-7327 GCA_035641235.1 Actinomycetota bacterium | reverse complement strand
TGGGGTCTCTTGAGTGTGTCCGGGGTCGGACGGATCGCAGCGAGCGGCGGCCTCCGACGAATTGCCCGAAGAGTTAAAGGACTTCTCCCCAAGCAGGCCTACAGCAGGGCGCGGTCGATGGCTCGAACCATCGATTGGTCGAAGACGAAGGCCTTCTCGGCTCCCAACCCACAGCAGGGCATCTATATCAATCTCCGCGGCCGTGAGCCCCACGGCATCGTTCCGGAATCGGAGTACGAAGCGGCGAGGGATGAGGTGATCGAGCGCTTCTCGTCGTGGACGGATCCCGACGATGGCAGGCCGGTGCTCGACGAGATCCACCGCCGCGAAGACGTGATGGATGGTCCCGAGACGCCGGGCGCTCCCGACCTATTTCCCGTCTGCCGCCACTACTCATATGAGCTCTCCGACGGCCTTTACGCCGAGTCGAAGCTGACGGATTTCCGAGATCTGCCGCGCGGCTTCCACCACATGGATGGAATCTTCGGGATAACGGGCCCGGGCGTTAGGGCGTCTGCGGACAACCGTGCGAGTGTCTACGACATCGCACCGACAACTCTCTACGTTGCAGGCCTCGAGGTGCCCGCGATGGACGGACGTGTGCTGGTCGAACACCTGCCCGCCGAGATGCGGGATTCACGTCCTGTGCGGGTTGTTGCCATGGACCTTCCACTCGCCGGCGAAGGCATCGAATCGTCGCCGTACACGGCGGACGAGGAGGCGCGGATCGAGGAAACCCTCCGCAATCTCGGCTACCTCTAGCTCCCCACCCACGAGACCTCTAATTGGATGTCCCGGTTAACCGGATGGTCCCACACCATGGTGTCGCCCTCGCGTTTGAACGGAAGGCCGGACTTGGTCCGCACGCTCCCGGCGCCGGCCGGCAGGGTGATGAGCACCCGGAATTCGTCGGGACGAACCTTGGGCTGATGCTGTATCACCAGTCGGTACACGTTGCGGCCCTTCACCGATCTGACCACGTTGGGTGTCCGATACCGGACTTCGAAGCTGGCCGATTGCAGCGGCGGAATCTGGAGCGTGGCCGGCCACACCTTCTTACCGACCTCGGTGTGCTCGGGGGGAAGACCGGCGATCCATCGAGCAGGTTCGGGCGAGTCCAAGCGGCGGACGGCAGGAGCCGCGAGTTCCCCCGTCTTCTTGTTGCCGACGAGGAAACCTCCGCACTCGGGACAGGTTTCCGGCGCGATCGAGGCACCCTCGAGCACCGCGTCTCTCGGGACGTAGACGTTGATCATCGGCCGGTGCAATGGGCCGGAGTTGCCCATGGCCCACGTCGCTTGCGGTGGAAACACGCCGTTGTGGATTTCAACTTCCGTTGATGTCACTGCATCGGAATCGTCGAGTGCAACCTCCATAGTCGTCGTCTGTGCCGCGAAGTAGTCGAGCTTGTTCCCGCCCACGTTTTGTTGCACGACGCTGAGGTAGTCCTTGTCCTTGGCCGGTTCGAGTGCGCCGTCCCAGTTCATGTCTGAGATGAAACTCTGCTCCTCCTCAGCGGCCATCCATATCTGCACGTCTTTCGTTGCGAGACCGCGGGATAGGCCTCGCACGAGTCGCACGGGGTTTTTTGGTTGGAGCACGCGATCGAAGAAACCTTTGACGACCTGCTTGAGCGCGGTTCGTCTCACAGGGGGTTTGGGAAATTGCCCGTACGCGTCGTGCAATAGGAACGGAACCGCACTCTCGCGCGTGATGCGGATTCCCCACTTCGTTCGAAAGGGTCCAGTGCTCTGGACCAGGTTCTGGAGGACGGAAGGTGTCATGGCGATGAACCCATCGACCTCGAGATCCGGCTCCCGTTCCTGTGCATAAGCGATGGTGAGCTGCGCGGAGACGGGCCAGTCGGGCGACCAGTTGGCATTGCCGAACCGCCGCGCGTCGGGAATCCCCGCGACGTACCAAGCATCTTCGGGGAGAGGAATGTCCTGCTGTTGGCGCCCTCGGTCGATCTTGTAAACGGTCTGGGGGCCGTCGAGACGCATCTCTCCCTGATCTATCTCCAGCAGCGCGTACTGGAGAAGAGATCCCCCTGAACCTCTGAGCTCTGCATTGTTCAGCATGCCGACCATGTACGTACGAGGACCGTCCGCCCCGAGGATGGTCGGGAGCAGGGCGAGACCCTGCTGAGCATCCACAAGGACCTTCTGGCTGCGGTCTGCGTCCTTGATGCCCGAGACGACCGATGTTCGTATACGGCGCGGGAGGTCGGACGGTTCGATGGCCTCGAGTTCGCTCTTGGCCTCCAGCACTGCGCCGCGGATCTCGTCCGCGGTGACGGCCAGCGCCCGGACTCTGTCGAGCCGGATCTGCCCGCCGGATTTACCGGAATCCCTCACGATGAGGCTGTCCGGACCGGTCAGAGCAGTGTCGAATAGTTCAACCGTGCCCTCCGCTGCCTCGGCCGAGAACTCTGCTGCAGCCACGAGGTGATCCGACTGGTCGACGATGCCACCGACGCTCGGGAGAGCCGCGGCAAGAGCCATGAAGGGCTCCGAGTCGTGGCCGGCCCTGGCCCGTT
This sequence comes from Actinomycetota bacterium, assembly GCA_035641235.1. GTDB lineage: Bacteria > Actinomycetota > CADDZG01 > CADDZG01 > WHSQ01 > DASQUP01. Next base: position 4,788 of record DASQUP010000258.1, on the reverse strand, counting down.
TCGCGGCCGCAGCGCCCGCGAGGATGTCGTAGCGCGCCGGATCTATTCGCCCTGCCGACAGCTTGTTCTGGGCGGCATTCAAGTGGTCACGTGCGTCGAGGAGGCCGGTGGCCAGACGAACCGGGCTAACGAGGATGCTCGTCCACAGCCAGACACCAAGCAGTGCGGTCACGACGGCGGCCGCCCCCACGAGGCCTGCGATTCCCGCGTTTTCGTCGCGTGAACTCGTGCTCGCCTCGTTTAACGCCACGCCTGTATCTTAGGCGAGCCGTTTTTTTGGACTTGGTATCAAATGAAGTCCGAATCGGTTCAAAAGGGGGACTCGAGAATGGCCAGCAGAATAGGAACGATGTCGCCGGCGCAGATCTTCGCCTTGGTCTTCGGCGTCGTGTACTTGATCGTGGGCATCATCGGCTTTGCCGTGACGGGGTTCGACGGCTTTGCCGCGCAGACCTACGACGAACAACTCCTCATCTTCCCGGTGAATCCGCTCCACAACGTCGTCCACGTTCTCCTCGGGGCGGTGTGGCTCTGGGCAGCTGGGGATCACCGACAGGCCAGATCGGTGAACCTCATCCTTGGAATTGTCCTGATTCTGGTGGCCATCCTGGGTTTGACCGGCGTCCTCAAGTTCCTGGCAATCAAGGACGCCGGGAGCGCCGACAACTACCTGCACCTCGCGACGGGTGCGCTGGCGATCTACTTTGGAACTGCAGGAAGTGACTTGGGAGTCAGTACCTAGATCCTTTCGGCGACCTCAGGCTCATCCACCACGAAGATGACTTCGCTTTCGCCGCCGCCGCGCCGAGCGACATACGCCGCGGAGATTCCGACGCCGGCATTGGCGAGCTTCCTGCAGTAGTTCCCGAGCTCCCCAGGTTGATCTTCAAGTGTAATGGCCAGCACGGCGCGCACACTCTCGAGCTTGAAGCCGTTTGATTTGAGGATCTCGCCCGCATCTTCGCCGTCGTCGACGACCAGATGCACAACGGCCCGCTCGTCGTGAATGGTTGCCGCGAACGTTTCGATGTTGACCTCAGCGGAACCCAGAAGCTGGCCGATATCTGCGAGCACGCCCGGCCGGTCCTCGACGCTGACGATCACCTCTTCGAGCATGGTCCAACTGTAACTCGCGCCACCAAGGCGAGCACAGGGACTTAGTGGGCCCCCTCCGCAGAGATCGCCGCCCGGAACGTGCGCCACATGATCCAGAGGTCCAAGGAGAGCGACCAGTTCTGGATGTAGAAGAGGTCGTAACGCACGTAGTCGGAGAAGCTCGTTTCCGTTCGCCCGCTCACTTGCCACAAGCCCGTAATCCCCGGCTTCGCTTTGAGGCGGTTGCGGACCCAGTCGTCGTACTGCTCCACCTCGCTCGGAAGCGCCGGGCGGGGCCCCACGAGGCTCATCTCCCCCCGAAGGACGTTGTAGAGCTGGGGCAGCTCGTCGATCGAGTAGCGACGGAGGAACTTGCCCGCCCGTGTGATGCGGGGGTCCTCTCTCAATTTGAAGAGCAGCCCGGGACCTTCCGAAAGATGTTCGAGCTCGGCGCGCCGCTCCTCCGCATCCAGAGCCATCGTGCGGAATTTCCAGCAGGTGAACAGCCGGCCGTTTCTGCCCGCTCGAATCTGTTTGAACAGGACGCCCCCTTCCGAGTCGCGCTTGATCCACAGCGCGACGGCGAGGAGCAAGGGCGACAGCAGGATCAACAACAGGGACGACAGCACAACGTCGATGGTGCGCTTGATGGTGCGCTGCACCCGGTCCATGCCGGTTCTGCGAACGAAAAGAAGCGGGACGCCTGCCACCGATTGCACGACCATCCGGCTCGCCATGAGATCGATCGCGCCGGACGTGATTTGGAGGTCGACGTCGGTGTCCTGGAGCTCCCAGAACATCCGGTTGAGTCGTGTCGCATCGAAGGCGCTTGCTGCTACCAGAACAAGCTGGGCGCGGTGTTCGTAGATGAGCGGCTTCAGCTCGGATGTAGATCCGAGGACGGGATGTTCGCCGTCAATCATTTCGCCGGTCGGCACATCGTCGTCGACGAAACCGATGATTTGGTAGCCGAGCCACCCCTCCCTCTGGAGCGTGCGGGCGACGGTTCGTGCTTCGTGGTTCGCTCCGAGCAAGAGAGTTCGCGCCACGTCGCTCCCTCGGCGCCGCATGAAGTGCAACGTCTTGCGAACGGTCAGTCTCTCTCCGGCGACGAGCACGAAACCGCATGCGAGAGCGAGGAGCGCCCATCCGCGGGCCAGCTTCAAGTCGAACAGCGAGTCGGCAAGGAACAGAAGGACAACGCCGCCGACCACCCCGTGGAAGACCTGTTTGAACTCGTTGACGGGGCTGAGAACCTGGCGCGGCTCGTAGAGCCTGTAGGCCCAAAACAACACCAGCCATACGGGTGTGGCGACGAGTGTGACGACCGTGTAATTGAGGTTGACGTTCGGAGACCCCGGAAAGATCTCGAACCGGATGGTCGAGGCGAGGAAGAGGGCGGTCATTATGGCGATGGCGTCGGCAAGAACGCGGAGCGCGATCCTCCGTGCGCTCTGCCGGTTACGCGGGAGGGGAGCGGGCGACGGTTTGGGTTCAACTCGCTGTGCGGTCCGCGCCATCAGCGGCTCCCCAGTTCTGATCGCATAGGCCAATCCTAGTGCCGCGTCCCATAATGTGAGGAGGTTTTGGCGAGTGAAACGCCAGCCTCCGGCAGCGCATTGGCCCGCACGCTCGCCCGGCAGGAAACGCAAACCAAACCGGAGGAGCGCCACCAAGTACTCGGCGGAGCCGTGGCCGCAGCGGAGGAGCGTACCTGGAAGGTACGTGACGGAGCGAGAACGCCGCGAGGCGCCGCGGGTTCGCCGCCAAAACCGGTGAGATGTTGTGGGGCGCGGCACTACTAAGCGACTGGGATGTCGTTCGGGTTAGCCACCTTCGCGTACTCGTTTCCCTGTACGTCCACGGCGCGGGCGTCGATACCACCGAGCATCAGGTTGTAGATGTCCTCGTAGGTGATGTTCGTCCTCGCGTACCACTGCTGATCCGTCGCGATGTCCTGAAAGAGGCGCGCGGCCGCAGGCCGAATGAGGGAGACCCCGCAGTACTCCGCGTGCGTGTGGGCTTGTTTGATGCCCCGGCCGATTGCCCGGACCCGACCATCCCGCAGGGTGACGCGCATATCGTCGGGGCCGAAGCGATGCCGTCGCTGGACGGTGGCCACTAGGTCGCCCGGCGCGCCGGTCACTCGGCGGAGGACGTCGGGGTCCACAACGACATTCGTATTGACGACCATGACCTCAATGCCCGGCGACTGATCGAGGGCCATACGGACCGAGTGGAAGTTCCCCCATGAGGCGTAACGCGCGTTGAAGACGAATGTCGCCTCGCCCCAGCGTTCCGAGACCAAACCCTGCACGTCGGCCGACTTGACGCCGGTCACCACCAAGAGATCGTCGATTCCGGCCTGCTTGAGACTTTCGAGCGTGTGGTTCAGGAGGGGCTCACCCTCGATTGGAGTGAGCGCCGTCGGTGCATCGCCACCCGGGCTTCTATCGGCGGCGAGTACGGCCGCTCTCAGCTTCGCCACGGGCTCATCTCGTCCTCATCCGGTCTCATCTGGAGGCCGCCTTGCGGAGCGCCGGCGCCACCTCGTCGGCGAACAACCTGATCGCCTCAGCGGCCGGCTCGGCCGTCATCCCCGGGTAGTAGAGCCTGACGACGAGATGGCCTTCGGGATAGCCGCCGAGGAGCTCCGCCAACGGTGCCAGCTTCTCGATCACCTCGTCGGGGGTTCCGTAGGCAGTCATGCCGCGCAGCTCCTCATCTCCCGGAGGTATCACCTCGAGGCGTTTGCCGGGGAGGTCGGTGCCGGCGCGCCAGCCCGTGTAGGTCCCGAGCTGATGTCCCGCGCCGGCCCGGATCATCGGCCAGTCCCGGTCCGGATCCGTGGTGACGAACGCGTTGTGGAGTATCCCCATCATCGGCGGCCCCTCGTGGCCCGCATCGGCTCGTGCCCCTGTCGCGATGGCGAACGCCTCGCGGGCCCGGTCGGGCGTAGCCCGCGAAGAGATGTAGCCGTCGCCGATGCGCCCGGCGCGCCGGATGGCATCGTCGACGAACCCCCCGACGAAGATGGGTGGGACACGCGCCGGCTTCGGTGTCACGGCGACGCCGTCGTACGAGTAGTACCTCCCTTTGTAGTCGAAGCGTTCTTCGTTCCACGAAAGCCTCAGGATGTCGACGATCTCGCTCAATCGGCGAACGCGGGACTTGGTTTCGATTCCGAACTCGCGGAACTCCTCGTCCCGCCAGCCGATACCGAGGCCACAGATGACCCGGCCGTTCGAGATCTGGTCGACAACTGCAAAGTCCTCGGCTATGCGGATCGGGTCGTGGAACGGAGCGAGCAAGACGCCGGTGCCGAGCTCGATGTTCTCGGTCACGGCGGCAAAGGCTGCCAGCATGGGGATGAGCGATGGGAGGTACCCGTCCTCGGCGAAGTGGTGCTCGGAGACCCACGCCGCGTCGAGCCCAACCTCCTCGACGAGCTTCACGAGCTCCAGTGTTTCGCGGTACTCGTCGTGGAACGTGCGATCGGCTCCGGGCGGGATCTGCCCAGTGAACAATCCGATCCCCAACTTGAATCCCACCTTGTGCTCCTCCTTTGAGCGGCGCGCCGCCGACCGGCGCGCCGCCAAGAGTACCGCCCACCCGCGCCCACACCGGGGTGGTCGGGGGCTGAGATGGCAATCGACCCCCACCTGTCGGTGGCCATTTGCCATTTCGGCGCGC
>DASQUP010000257.1:0-4031 GCA_035641235.1 Actinomycetota bacterium | reverse complement strand
CGACCTCGCGACCTTCGACAGCGATCGGATTGGGTCTCAGGTACTCGGACGCGTGGGCCGCGACGTAGAGAGCGGGATGGCATCGGGTGAGGTGAGGGGCACTCCCACCCTGTTCATCGACGGAGTCGTGTACAGAGGCGGCTACGATGCCGCCTCTCTGCTAGCGGCACTGGCCGCATGAAGGTTGCCGGTTTCGTTCACCGACTAGCCTCACCCGATCCTGTGGGGGCCGAAAACTCCATCCACACGTCGCTGTTGCCCCATCCAAGAGATGTATTGAGCCTTCCCACAAACGGAGCGCACTGGGGATGTCATTCCGGATGTGAAATAGGCCGATTCCGAGAGACGAGTTAATTTCCTAACTGGCGCTGCGCGACCCCCATCTCCCGATCCCTCATATCTTCATATTCTCGCTGTCAGTGGCGATCTCTGCGCCCCATTACTAGGCCGCGGCCGGGCCGCGAGCGATCGTAAAACCGCGCACAATCCGGAAACATGCCGACGTAAAAGACGCCCTGCTCAGAGACCGTTTTCAGGCGTTGGAGCAGGTGAGCGGATTGGGTCTAATCAGACTCATAATCCGTCGGTCACTGGCTCCAGTGCGCCCGCCCCACCATTTAGAGGTTGTCTCGAGCCTGCCATCGGCGAAGCGCACGCCGTTCAGCCGGGGCTCTCACCACCGGTCGCCGACCTCACCACCACGGCCGTTTCAGTCATCAGCGTTCAGGTTCTCGATGATCGTGGTCACCTCCGCCAGTAAAGCTCCCTTACCCAAACAGACGTGGGCACCGGCTTTGAGGGCCGTATCGAAAACGTCCGAGGAATCCGAAGCCGAAAACACGACTACCTTGGTTCTAGGACTGGAGTTTCGTATCATCGGAATCGCTTCCAGTCCTCCCATGACCGGCATGGCGAGATCGATGACGACCGCGTCCGGCTGCTCGGAACGGGCAATGGCGATCGCCTCCGAACCGTCGCCGGCCTCCCCGATAACCTCGAATATCCCTTCGGCCTCCATGGTGAAACGAAGGAGCATACGCGTGCTCACGTCGTCGTCAACGATCAGGACGCGGATAAGAGGAGTGCCGAGGTCGATATGTGCGAGGGGAGACGCTTCAGAGAGTTCTTCGAGGAGCGAATCCACGACGGCCGGGTCGAACTGACTCCCCGCCGCGCGTCGCAGCTCCCGACGCGCGAGTGCTTCGGTCATCGCCTTCCGGTAGGGGCGATTGGAGATCATTGCGTGGTACGCATCACAGACGAACACGATTCTGCTAGCAAACGGAATCTCTCCGCCGGCCAGACCATCAGGGTACCCATTGCCATCCCAGCGCTCGTGCTCCGCTCTTATCGCCGGTGCGAGATCGTCCAGTCCCGGGATGGAGGAGACGATGCGGGCGCCGATGACGGGGTGCTCCCTCATCACGGCCCACTCATGTGCATCCAGCGGACCGGGCTTCCGCAGCACGGAATCCGGCACCCCGAGCTTGCCGATGTCGTGCAGCAACGCGACTTGACGCGCCAACCTGAGCTCGTTTTCGGAGAGTCCCATGCGTCTCGCTACGCACTCCGTCAGGTTGACGACCGCACGGGAGTGCCCTCCGGTATAGCCATCGCGCGCATTGAGGGCCGCGAGCAGAGCCTGGACTCCGCTTTCGACCTGGGCTCCCGTCAGCAGGACCTTTAGCCGTCGCCGATCCTCGAGGGTCTCGTGGAGCTCTTGTTCGGCACGCTTGCGGTCGGTGACATCGAGCATGACGCCCTGCGATGCCAGCGGTTTCCCATGCTCATCGAGAAGAACGCGCGACTCCTCTCGGATCCAAACGATCGAGCCGTCTCGCGCTATGAGACGGTACTCCTCATTGAATGACTCCGAAGCGGAGATGTGCCGCTCGTTCGCAGCAAGAACGCGGTCACGGTCCTCTGGATGGAGCAACCTCGTCCACAGTTGACGATCGACGATCCACTCGTCCGGCCCGAAACCCGTCATCTCGGCGATCTGCGGGCTGATGTAGATGGTCGATGCGAGGCTGTCCAGTCTCGACAGATGAGTCGCCGCCGGGATCTGCTCGATCAACGTACGGTACGCGTCCCCGGCCCGCGGAACGAAGTCCTGGGGAAACCCCATGTGCGGGAGCCTTGGAGCGTGAAGGCGGCCATTGCCTCCATTTGGGGTGGTGTGCTTCGTCATCGCTCAATCACAAATCCTCTGCGCGCGACTTCTGCGTCATCCACGAGCACGTGAAAGCTCGGGGCAGAGGTTTGAGCGAAGACAGAGGTGCATGCCACTCCGAACACGCCCACTCGTGCTGCTCTGGGCCACTTTGTGCCATGTGTGATGTTTCGGCATCGATGCCGAGAACTCAACGGGGCGACGTGTCACTTGTTGCTAGACATCTGTCCCGACAACTCTCGGTCACGGCTCGTCGCGGTCAGGAACCGGCGTCTACCAGCACCCTGAGAACGGAAACGAGCTCTACCTGTGAGTGCACTCCGAACTTTCGAAAGATCGCCGACAGGTGGTTCCGGACGGTACTTGGGCTCAAGTGCATGGCCTGGGCGATCTCCGAGACTCGCTCACCGGCGACGAGGCGGAAGATGATCTCTCTTTGCCGCGGCGATAGCTCGTCGAACTTTGCCATGTGGCTTTCCCGCAAAGCTCGGTCAGATACCGCGAGAAGGCCGGCGGAGCGCACCTCCAGGCCTATCCGCCACAGGTGGTGCTCGAGCTGGTGGGCGCGCGCCTGGCTCCTTTCTGGGGTTGCCCCAGCCCAGTTCTTCGGGAGCCCGAACACCTGGGGCGCCAGCCTCACCCACGGAAGGTCGTCAGGATCCGTTTCGGTTGTCGCTTCCACCGCCGACGTTACGACCAGCGCGTGGTCGGCGAGCCCTTCGATCCGCCTCGCCCACCCTTTGACGTGGATGACGGCACCGCTGGGCTTGCGCAGCGGGCTCCGACCTTGCGTCTTGTGGAGACTGCCCTGGGCGAAGGACGCGTTTAGCGACTTGATCCTTTCCACCACGTCCAGGTCGTAGAGACTCAGAAGGGATAGCCCTCTCACACTCGCCACGTCGAGTTCGAGCAGAGTTGCGTACTCCTTGTTCGCATCAACAAAAACATGCGTGCGCGGATCGATGAGAGCGAAGGGAAAGGCAGTCTCACGCATTTCTTCCCACAGCTCTCGTGCTTGGAGTCGGTCGTTGGCGGTCACTGCTCCGATCTAGCTGTGAGGAAGGCATCGATTGGTCAATCAAGCGTTTCTTAGCAGAAGACATGTGGGCGAAATGTCACCTTCGCCTAGACGTCTGTACTTGGCGGATCAGTGTTCGGCGTCGCTACCTCTTCTCAGCAGCGCGATCAACTCTATCTGTGAATGCACTCCGAACTTCCGAAACACGGCAGTCAAGTGGTTTCGGACCGTGCTCGGGCTCAAGTACATCTCTCTGGCGATCTGAGAAGCTCGCTCCCCGGCCAAAAGCCTCGTAACGATCTCGCGCTGACGAGAGGACAGGGCGGCGAGCTTGCGCACGCGCTGATCCCTGCCGGCGGCAGGCGAGTGGCCTCCGGAAGCAGTCATGTCTTCGAGCACGCGCATGAGATCCAAACCGGGAACGCGCCCGGAGGCCTCATGCTCGGGTTGCGGTCCGCCAAGTGAGACCACGATCCCCAGGCGAAGAGGATCAGCTTGGCTCACCGCCGATATGAGGCACGTCATCTCGCTCCAGGTGCCATTGGGGCCGGCCACTCGTACACGAGCCACCACGGCTTGGCGCGACGCAATCGTCTGTGCCAGCGCCAGCAAGAAAGGAGGAGTGTCCTCGACATGGACCAGAGTGAGCAGGCTCCTGCCGATCAGAGCCGACGGCTCGTAGCCGAGAAGCGCGCCGATGGTATCCGAGGACTCTTCGATGACCCAGCTGCCGTTCGTGATGATCACTCCGACGCCGACCGTGGAATCGGCCGCCGCGCCTGGGTTCAATTCGGTTGCGGCGAAATCGCCGGGTGCGACTACCGCCGCCGCCAGGTTGTG
>DASQUP010000256.1:0-45373 GCA_035641235.1 Actinomycetota bacterium | reverse complement strand
GCGAGGAAGACCTGTGTCTTGTGCCCGAGCCTCCGAAACGCCTTCGAGTGCACGATCCGGTCCCGATCGCGCTGGAAACACGTCCGGATGTCGTCCTCGGCCTCGGGCCGGTCGCGCCCTTTCGATTCGGCGGCGAGGCAGGCGACCGGAGCGAGGGTGGCGCGTTCGATCTCCTCGGTTGTCAGCCGCGGCACCTGGTCCATGCCCGGACCGTAGCACCGCGCCCGAATCTGAACTGTCTGTAACCGGATCTAACAGACACGAAATGGGCCTATCCGTTGAGAAAGCCGACCTGTATCTTTCTTCCAGCCAGCCGACGATCGGGAGACGAGGATGACCAATCGAACCAAAGCGATCGCCCTACTCACGGCGGCGCTACTTCTACTACCCGCGACCGCGATCGGCGCGCCGAGGCAGCTCTCGGCCGACGACTGGCCCAAGGTGTCGAAGCCGCTCAGCACGGACGAGAGCCTGCGGGGATGCAACAAGAAGACCCAGAAGGACCAGGGCAAGCCCGTCGCCCGGTTCCACATCTGTAACGGCTATTACGTGTTCGATACCGCGGATGAGACCGACAACGAATCCGACTTCGGCGCCTACTGGGTCCAGGCTACGGTCGACGCCGTCAAGGGATGGTGCACCCGCTCGGTTACGACGGAGCTGAAAGGGGGCGGTGGCGGCGGCATTACCCAGCGGTCGTTGAAGCCCGGCACGACCATCAAGAGGAAGAAGGCGCGAAACGTCACGCCCAAGATCACCGTCGACGCGCAGGGAGCCACCGAATCGCCGCGCACGATCAAGAACACCTTCCGGCTCCGGCCCGGAACGCTGAAGTCTCGCAACAAGGGCGACAACTTCCAGCTCACGTGGACGGGCAAGAAGAAGTCCAAGCTGGCATTCGTCATGGGCGCCGAGATCCGGTGGGCGACGGGCGACCCGCCTCCGGCCTTCTCACCACAGGTGTCCGCGCGCTTCGAGAAAAGAAACGACTGCTAATCGCGTTTCGCGCGTTTCTGACCGAACACACTATGTTGCGCCTATTTCATCGGGGCATAGAGCGCGCAACAAGTGTGTCCGGCTGCTCAGCGTTCCGGATTCCGAGTCACTGAGCAGACAGAAAGTCATTTGGATGTCGACGTTGCTTCTCCTAGCACCGCTTGGGCGGCAGCCAGGCGCGCCACCGGTACCCGGAACGGTGAGCACGAGACGTAGTCGAGCCCCGCGTCGTGACAGAAACGAACGGAGTCCGGATCGCCTCCGTGCTCGCCGCAGATCCCAAGGTGAAGGTGCGAGTTCGACCGCTTGCCTTCATCGACTGCGATCTGCATCAAGCGGCCGACACCGGCCGCGTCGATCGACACGAAGGGGTTGTACGGAACGAGCTTGCGCTCCTCGTACATTGCGAGGAACTTGCCGATGTCGTCGCGCGAGAACCCGTAGGCCGTCTGTGTCAGGTCGTTCGTCCCGAACGAGAAGAAGTCCGCGTGCAAAGCGATGTCACTTGCAGTGAGAGCGGCGCGCGGAAGTTCGATCATCGTCCCGAACTCGATGTTCAGGTCGACGCCGGCCTTGTCGACGATCTCTTGGGCAACGGGCTCGAGCTCCTCTCGCATTTGCTGAAGCTCCTCGGCCGTGGCAACGAGCGGAATCATGATCTCGGGCTGCGGGTCGAGCCCTCGCTTCTTGAGCTGCACCGCTGCCTCTGCTATCGCACGGACCTGCATTGCGTACAGACCCGGCTTGACGATCCCAAGCCGGACACCGCGGAGGCCGAGCATCGGATTTGCCTCATGAAGCTCCTCGAGTTTCGCGAGTAGCACCTTGGCCGCCTTGAGGGTCATGCTCTCGCCGGCCACCTTGACCCGCCGCTTGTTGCCTTCTTCGGCGAGTGCGACCCCCACCGCAAGCTCGACGTGATCCGGCAGGAACTCATGCAACGGTGGATCGAGGAGCCGCACCGTGACGGGAAGCCCGTCCATCGCCTTGAAGATCCCGACGAAGTCACGCCGTTGCAACGGCAGCAAAGCCTTGTAGGCCTCCTGCTCCTCCTCATCGGTCTCGGCAAAGATCATCTTGCGAACCGCGGCAACCCGCTCCTCGCCGAGGAACATGTGCTCGGTTCGGCACAGCCCGATGCCCTGAGCACCGCGCAGGCGCGCGTTCTTTGACTGGTCGGGCGTGTCGGCATTGGCGCGCGCCCCAAGCCGTCGGTTGTCGTCGGCCACAGCCATGAAGCGCTCGTACGCCCGCCACAGCTTCGATTCGGTCGATTCCTTCTCGTGTTTGGTGAGACGCTTCCCGAGGTCACGCTTCTCGGCGGCGAGCATCGCCGCCTCGAGCACCGAGGCCTCGGTCTCGAGCCCGTCCGCATAGACGGTCCCATCGGTACCGTCGATCGTGATCCAGTCGCCTTCGTTGACGGTCACGTTCTTGACCGTGAACTTTCCGGCCTTTCGGTCGATGCGGATTGCGTCCGCGCCGCACACCGCCGGTATGCCTTCGCCCCGCGCCACCACCGCCGCGTGGGAGTTCGTTCCTCCGGCCGAGGTGAGGATGCCCTGGGAGGCCACCATCCCGTGGTAGTCGTCGGGGTTTGTCTCGCGCCGGACCAAAATGACCTTCTCACCACGTGCGGCCCACTGCGACGCATCGTCCGCGCTGAACACGGCGCGCCCCACGGCAGCACCCGGAGACGCGTTCAGCCCGCGGGCCACAGGGTCGGTCGAGTTCTTAACCTTGGCTTCGATCACCGGCTTGAAGAGCTCGTCGAGTTTGCCGGCGGTCAGCCGATCGCGCACTGCACCGACTTCGTCGATCAGGCCCTCTTCCATCATGTCGTAGGCGATGATCCACTCGGCGAGTGCGGTGCGCTTGCCGATACGCGTCTGCAGCAGCCACAGCTTGCCCTCTTCCAGGGTGAACTCGATGTCGCACATGTCTTTGTAGTGGCGCTCGAGCGTCTTCATGTGGCCCGTCAGCTCCTTGAACGCCTCCGGCTCCACGCCCGCCATGTCCTCGAGGGGCATCGTGTTGCGAATGCCGGCAACAACGTCCTCGCCCTGCGCGTTCTCGAGGTAGTCGCCGTAGGGGCGGTCCTCTCCGCTCGCGGGATCGCGGGTGAAAGCGACTCCGGTTCCCGAGTCCTCTCCCCTGTTTCCGAACACCATGGCCTGGACGTTCACCGCTGTGCCGAGTGAATCGTCGATGCGGTTGCGCCGCCGGTAGTCGCGCGCCCGTTTGTTGTCCCAGGACCCGAAGACCGCCTCGATTCCCATCGTCAGTTGGTCGCCGGGGTCCTGCGGGAACTCCTTGCGGGTCTCCTTCTTGATGATGCGCTTGAACGTCTTGACGAGGGCTTTGAGGTCGGCGGTGTCGAGGTCGATGTCGTTGCGCACGCCCTTTTTCTCTTTGGCGTCGTCGATCGCGTCCTCGAAGAGATCGCCGTCGACACCCATGACGGTCTTTCCGAACATCTGCAGAAGCCGCCTGTAGCTGTCCCACGCGAACCGATCCGACCCGGTTTGCTGGGTGAGCCCCTCGACGCTCTCGTCGTTCAATCCGACGTTGAGGACCGTGTCCATCATGCCGGGCATCGAGAACGCAGCACCGGACCGAACCGACACGAGGAGCGGATCCCCGGAATCCCCCAGCGAGCGCCCCATCGTCTCCTCGAGATGTTTGCGATGTTCGTTGACCTCGTCGAGGAGACCGTTCGGAAATGTCCGGCTTCCTTCGCGGTAAGCGTTGCACGCTTCACATGTGATCGTGAAACCCGGCGGTACCGGCAAGCCAAGATTCGTCATCTCCGCGAGGTTGGCCCCCTTGCCGCCGAGGAGAAACTTCTGGGACGCATCCCCTTCGCTGAAGTCGTACACCCACTTGGTCACTGGGACCCCCTTCTACCGGAAGTTCGGCATAGGTCTTTTGACTGCTTTTAGAGTTCCGTCACGAGGTCAGCCTCTTGACCAGGAAATCGACAAGACCCTCCATTGGGATGCGTTCCTGTTCCATCGTGTCGCGGTCGCGCACCGTCACCTGATTGTCGGTAAGCGTGTCGAAGTCAACCGTTACGCAGAAGGGCGTACCGACCTCGTCCTGACGGCGATAGCGCTTGCCGATCGAACCCGTCACGTCGAAATCCGTCACGAAGCGCTTGCGGACATCGGCCGAAAGCTTCTCCGCCACGGGTGTGAGGTCCGCATGTTTCGACAGAGGAAGTACCGCCACTTTGCTGGGGGCCAGGCGGGAGTCCAGTTTGAGCACTACCCGCTTCTCGAGTTTGCCCGATGCCGTCGGCGCTTCCTCCTCCGCGTACGCGTCGATCAAGAATGCAAAAGTGGGCCGCTCGACACCAACGGCGGGTTCGATGACGTACGGCACGTACCGCTCGTCGGCCTCAGAATCGAAGTAGGAGAGGTCCTGGCCCGAGTGCTCGGCGTGAGCTTTGAGGTCGAAGTCGGTGCGGTTCGCGATACCTTCCAGCTCCGACCATCCCATCCCGGGGAAGTTGTATTCGATGTCGAACGTACGCTTCGCGTAGTGGGACAGCTCGTCCTCGTCGTGCTCTCGCAAACGGAGGTTCTCGGACCGCATACCGAGGTCCGTATACCAGCGCATCCGCTCCTCGAGCCAGTAGTCGTGCCATTCGTCGTCTGTGCCCGGCTTGACGAAAAACTCCATCTCCATCTGCTCGAACTCCCGCGTGCGGAAAACGAAGTTACCCGGCGTGATCTCGTTTCTGAAGGACTTCCCCTGCTGGGCAATGCCGAAGGGGATCCGCTTTCGGGACGACGCCTGGACGGTCATGAAGTCGACGAACATGCCCTGAGCCGTCTCCGGGCGGAGGTAGACGATGTGAGCGGAGTCCTCTACCGGCCCCATGTACGTCTTGAACATCAGGTTGAAGTGGCGAGGGTCGGTCCACGCGGGTCCATTGCCGCAATTCGGACAGGGCCGGTCGAGCGAGATGTGATCGGCGCGGTAGCGGCGATGACAGCTCGTGCACTCGACAAGCGGGTCGGTGAACGTCGCCACGTGGCCGGAGGCCTCCCACACCTTCGGCGACATGAGGATTGAGCTCTCGAGACCCACGACGTCGTTGCGCTCGTGGACAATGGCCCTCCACCATTCGTTTTTCACATTGCGCTTGAGCTCGATGCCGAGGGGCCCCCAGTCCCACGCGGAGCGGAGTCCGCCGTAGATCTCGCTGGAGGGGAAGACCACGCCGCGGCGCTTACAGAGGTTGACAATGGTGTCGATAGAAACGTCGGCCATCATCGGATGATAGACGGGACGACATTCCGTCCGCGCCCAGCGGGCAGAATGCGACGAAACGGCCGCGGAGGGCAGCGCCCCGTTCCTCGAGAAAGGAAGGATCTGCCGTAGAGGTCCTGCTGGGACTACTTGCAGTCTTGTCACTGATACTCGCCAACGCATTCTTCGTCGCCGGTGAGTTCTCCTTGGTGGCATCCGACCGCGGGCGGATCGAGCACCTCGCGGACGAGGGCAATCGCCGCGCCTCGGGCGCGCTCGGGGCCCTGAGGACACTGTCCTTTCAGCTCTCGGGGGCGCAGCTGGGGATCACGGTTTCGTCACTGCTCCTTGGGTTCGTGGCCGAGCCCACCATCGCCGTCCTGATCGAGCCCGTCGTATCTGCAGTCGGGGCGCCCGAATCTTCCTCCCTCGGTATCTCCATCACGATCGCCCTCATCTTCGCAACGGCAGTTCAGATGGTGGTCGGAGAACTCATCCCCAAGAACCTGGCCATCGCGAAGCCGTTGCCGGTCGTCCTGGCAGTCGTCGGCCCGCTGCGCGCGTGCAATGCGGTGTTCCGCCCTCTCATCGTCTTTCTCAACGCGTCGGCCAACTGGAGCGTGCGGAGGCTCGGAATCGAGCCGCGCGAAGAACTGGTCGGCGTGCGCTCGCTCCAGGAGATCGAACTCCTGATCAGGAGCTCGCGGGAGGGAGGCGCCCTGTTGGAGGAGGAGTACTCACTTCTGAATCGATCGATCGCCTTCGGACAGAAATCGGTTGCCGAAGCGCTGGTTCCTCGTACGGCCATCGTTGCGATCAGAGCCGATGCACCACTCACTGAGCTCGCCCGCATCGCCCTCGAATCGGGTCACTCTCGATTCCCCGTGTTCGGTGACGACATGGACGACATCCGGGGTCTGGTCCACGTTAAGGACTCCTACCGATTCCCCGTGTCCGACAGGAACGAGATCCCGGTGTCGCGCGTCATGCAGCAGGCCCTCGTGGTTCCTGAATCACGCGCCCTCGATGATCTCCTTTTCGAGATGCGGCGTGAGCGCAAGCAGCTCGTTGTGGTCGTCGACGAGTACGGCGGCACCGCGGGCATCGTCACCCTCGAAGACATACTCGAGGAGATCGTCGGCGAGATCGAGGACGAATACGATCCTTCGGCCGAGCCCCTGTACACGGTGGGTGTTCCCGAGGGCGTCCACGTCGCCTCCGGGCTCCTTCACGCCGACGAGGTCAGGGCCGTATGTGGATTCGAAATGCCCGACGGCCCCTACGACTCGCTCGGCGGATTCCTGTTCTCGCTGTTCAACCGGATTCCGAACAAGGGCGATCACGTCTCCTACCTCGGCTGGGAGTTCAAAGTCGTGGAGATGGATGGGCACCGCATCGACAAGGTGCTCATCGTTCAGCCCGATGGGAACGAGGAGCATGCCCGATGAGCTGGCCCGCACTGATCGCAGCAGTGGGGCTGCTAATCGCCAATGGCTTCTTTGTGGGCGCCGAGTTCGCCCTCATCGCGGCGCGCCGGACGAGGATCGAGGAACTCGCCGAGGGCGGTAACACCCGCGCCGTAATGGCATTGAGCTCGATCCGCGAGCTGTCTTTCATGCTGGCGGGCGCGCAGCTCGGGATCACTATGGCATCGCTCGGTCTCGGCTTCGTAGCGGAGCCCGCCGTCGCACGGGCTCTCGAGACCGCGTTTGAATCGGCCTTCGAGATTCCCGCCGGGCTCTTGCACTCGATTTCGTTTGTTATCGCCCTAGTCATCGTTGTCTTCTTTCACATGGTGGTTGGCGAGATGGCACCCAAGAACATCGCAATAGCCGAAGCCGAACGGACAGCGTTGTGGTTGGCGGTACCGATTCGGGTCTACGCAAACCTCCTTCGACCGTTCATCCGCCTCTTGAACGCGGCGGCCAACGGGGGCTTGAGACTGCTCGGTGTGGAGCCGAAGGACGAGGTGATCGCGGTCCACTCGGCCCAGGAGATCGCGGGGATGATCGCCCATTCGGCACAGGAGGGTCTGCTCGAGGAGTTTCAGGAACGGCTGCTGTCCGGCGCGATCGAACTCGGAGAGCGGGATGCCGGGTCGGCGATGGTGTCGCGAACCGAACTCCGCGCTGTGCCGTTCACCGCCACTCCCGTGGAGATCGAGGAGCTCGTGCTCAAAACGGGCCACTCCCGGTTGCCGGTCTATCGCGATGACCTCGACAACATCATCGGCTTCGTCCACGCAAAGGATCTCTTGCGGATCCCGGAAGACCAGCGGCTCCGGCCAATCCCGGCAAACCTTGTTCGGGGGATGTTCGTCGTTCCCGAGTCCCGCAAGCTGCGGCCCCTTCTGGTCGACATGAGGCGGGAGCGGCGGCATTTCGCCCTGGTGATCGACGAACACGGGGGCACCGCGGGGATAGTCACTATCGAGGACCTGCTAGAGGAGCTCGTCGGGGAGATCAGGGACGAATACGACGTGAGTGAGCTGGGTGTCGAGCGCCTGGGCGGAGGGCGCTTCCTGGTCCCGGGGAGCCTCCGCATCGACGAGGCGGCGAGCCGGCTGGACGTGGACCTCCCCGAGGGCGAGTACGAAACGGTCGCCGGCTTCCTCATGGACCGGCTGGGCCGGATCCCCAAGCGGCGCGACGTCGTCCACCACGACGGGTGGAGGCTTCGGGTCCGGACGATGTACCGGCGGCGAGTCGTCCAGGTCCTGATCGAGCCGGCCGAGCCGGCGCCGTAGCCCGTGACGCGGATCCTGAGTTGGCAATTAGCCACGAAATATCGGGGCTAAGTGCCATTTGAGCGATCAGGCGCGCCGGATCACGGAAAGAAGCGGCGCGCGGGGATAGCCTCAGAGCTATGCGGCCCGCAGTGAGACCCATCGTGAAGCGAGTTGCGCGCCCGCACCTGATCCGGGCGCTGATCGCGGCGGCGGCTGCGACGGCCGGCCTGGTCCTCGCCTACTCATCGGGCGATCCCGCAAACCAGAGTCTCATCGAGAAGTTCACTCAAAGCAGGGGCGAAGAGCTGAAGGTTGCCCCAGCCGATTTCCTTGCCGCAGCAGGCGCCCTCGTGTTTGTGATCGGAGCCGTCCTTGCCGTGCGCGCCGTGACCCGGGGCCTGGACCGCGCCCTCGAGGAACGGATGGGCTATGCGCGCGGCGCGCCGGCCGGATTCGCCGTCACGGCCATCGGATATCTGATCGTGATCTTCGCCGCGTTGGATCTCTTGGGCGTGAACCTCGGCGGGCTGCTCCTCGGCGGAGCCGTCACCGGAGTAGTGGTGGGGATCGCCGCGCAGCAGACCCTCGGAAACATCTTCGCCGGCATGGTCCTTCTGTTCGTCCGCCCGTTCGTTGTCGGCGACTACATCGTGCTGAGATCAGGGCCCCTGGGCGGCGAGTACTCCGGGCGGGTGGACGACGTAGGGCTCTTTTACGTCGACCTCGTGACGGCCGAAGGACCGGTCAAGCTTCCCAATGCGGGAGTCCTGGCAGGCGCCATTGGGCCGGGATCACGTGCTCCAGACGATGCCCAGGAGCCGCCCGAGGAGGCCAAGCACGAATAGCCCGCCCCGCGCCGGGATCAGCCCATACGGTGCCATGGGCGCGGGCCGGACAACTAGCGCGCGACTAGAAAGTCAGGACCTTGTCCGCCTCGGCACAGAGTTTCGCCACGTCGGGCGGGCTCACCCAGGATCCGCCCATCACTGCCAGCGAGTCGTCGGTCGCCCCACGGGCAACCGCACATCCCTTTCAGACGTAGACCGGAACGTTGTGATCACGGACCTTCGCGACCAGCTCCCGCATGGGAGGAAGACCGATGCCCTCGGCCCGTTCGAAGGTGTCCCCTATGACCATCTCGGCGGCATCCCCGGCGAGCACGATCGCCGTCTCGTGTCCCACCTCGACCGAACCGTTCACCGCGAGGTGATACGGGATGGATGCGAGTGTCGGATCATCCGCTCCCTTAGTGGCTATGTAAACGAACTTCATGTGCCCCCTTTCGTTCCAATGTGAGCTTCCTAAAAGTAATACGGCCCCCGGAATCCGGGGGCCGCGTTAATAAGCGCTCTTGCTTCGGTTAAGTCGGTCGGACGTTCGACGCCTGCTTGCCTTTCGGGCCCTGGGTTACGTCGAACTCCACCGACTGGCCCTCCTCCAAGGACTTGTAGCCGTCAGTCTGGATCGCAGAGAAATGCACAAAAACATCCTCACCATCAGGCTGCGAGATGAAGCCGTAGCCCTTCTCGTTGCTGAACCACTTCACAGTGCCTTCTGCCACCGAACAACTTCCTTTCTGCAGACGGGGGTGGCAAGCCCTTCCTCGCCCAGGATGACCCCCGTCACCAACAGGCGGAACCGTAGCACAGCAGCAGCCGCGCGTCTCGTTCGTCCAACTACAGGTATCGCGCCCTCATGACGCGCACGATTTGTGGGGCGCGACACGGCTTGACGGCACTCCGAGCAGGGACAATCACCGACCGTTGCGGCGACGCATGCGGGCAAACTTGACCGCGCGGCCAATAACAGCGGCCAGGCCGCCCCAGATGATCGCCATCGCCACCAGCATCAGCAGGATTGCATCGCCGTCCATCACACATTGACCTCCGTCCGCACATCGGAGTCGGCATCGAGAGCGATCACACGCTCGTTCCAGCCCTTCAGAGTCAGGGTGACGGCGACGGCGAGTGTCGCGGCCACCGCCGCCCATCCATACGTGATCAGAAACTCAGTCGGATAATCCTCGTAGTTAGTCTGCAACTTGGTTCGGACGTTCTCGAACAACATGACGCCGAGCACGAGTGGCGTGATGGCGGCCAAACAAACCTTCCACACATTCCCCGACGGATGTCGGAGACTTCGTTTGCGTGGTGCCGTACGGAGCGTGGGGAACTCGCAACGCTGTCTACGAGTCCGGCGCCAGCCCCCCAAAACGGCGGTCTCGAGCCGCATAGTCGTCGAGTGCGGCAAACAGAGCGTGCCTGTCGAAATCAGGCCACAGAAGATCTGTGAAGTAGAGCTCGGCGTATGCACACTGCCACAGCAGGAAGTTGGAAAGGCGCCGCTCTCCCGACGTTCTAATCAAGAGATCGACATCGGGAACATCCGGCGCGTAAAGGTTCTCGGCGATTGACCCGGCTCGTGCAGCATCCTCCAGCTCGGCGCGCCCTCCATAGTTGAAACACACGAGCAAATCCATCCTGGTGTTCATTTTTGTGAGCGCTTCTGCCTCGTCGAACTCTTGGAGAACGTCCTCCGGCACGCGTTCGCGCCGGCCGATGCGACGTATGCAGACATGGCGCTCGTGCAATTCCTCCCGGCGCTGGCGAAGGAGGTGCCGGTTGAACCCGAGGAGGAACTCCACTTCCTCGGCGGGCCGGTTCCAGTTCTCGGTTGAGAACGCATACACCGATAGGTAGCGAATGCCGGCCTCGAGCGCCCCTTCGACGACGTCGAACAAAGCCCGTTCGCCGGCCTCGTGGCCTCTCGTTCGTTCAAGTCCTTGCTGTTCGGCCCAGCGGCCGTTGCCGTCCATGATGATCGCCACGTGACGCGGCGCCGCGCGCCCATCCCGCTCCATCAATGAGAGGTTGCGAGAAATCGAAGGCTGCGGAGCGGCCGCTCGAGGTGATACTCCGCGTACCCTCTGAGAGCCGTTGTTACATCGGCCGCGGCGATCGGATCTGCCGGCGCGCCGAAATCGGACACCAGGAGGTGCGAGAGGAGCGCAAGTCGATCGCCCGTCAACTCCACTGCCCCATGATCGTCGGTGCGACAGGGATCGCACACCGCGCCTCCCAGGGCCGGGCTGAACGCAGCGAGACGGCCTCCGTTACCGCATCCCGCACAGACGGTCAGCTGGGGGTGGTAGCCGGAGATCGAGAGCAGCTTCAGCACAAAAGCGGGGACGACCGAGACATTGGCTCCGCGCGCAATTGCTTCGAGGCCCGCAAGGAGCAGCGTGTAGACCCGGACGGAGCGCTCCCGTTCGGGAGTGATCTTGTCGACGATCTCGACCAGCGCCGCGGCGTGGATGATGCGCGTGTAGTCGCTGCGGATCTCGTCGAACGAGCTGAGGATGTCCGCCGAGGTGACGGTGTCGAGGTTCCGTCCCCGGTAGATGAGCAGCTGGACGCGGGTGAAGGGCTCGAGCCGGCCGCCGAACCGGCTCTTGGTCTTCCTGACTCCCTTGGCCACGGCGCGCACCTTGCCGTTGAAGCGGGTGAAGACCGTGAGGATGCGGTCCGCCTCGCCGAGTTTGATCGTGGTGAGGACGACGCCCTCGTCTTTGTAGAGCCCTGGCATAGTTCCAATAGCGTAATTCCCTCCGCGGGATTTGGGGCGGCGCGGCCTGAAATGGCAGTTAGCTACGAAATATCAGGGCTGATTGCCATCTGGGAGTCCGGCGCGCCGGGGCCCCGACGGGCGCGGCTAGGCGATGCCGATACGGAGGTTCCGGGTGGTTTGCTCGCCGTCCTCCTCGACCAGGTCAAACGTCACCCGCTGGCCGGGACGGAGGAACCGGAACATGCTCGTTTCCATCGACTGCGGATCGATCGGCCATTCGGTGGTCCCGTCGTCACCCACCAGCACTCCGGTGCGGGTGAGCGAGTCGTAGCGCTTGACCGTCGCTTGAGGCATCGGCGCCTGGCTCCTTACTCGGCGCGGGGCCACAGCGGACCCCTGACGGCCCAGAAGGATACCGCTCCGAACGCGGCGAGAACGATGAGGTCGAACGCGACTCCCCCAGCCACCGCCCCCTCCAGACCCGGCTTGAGCGCGTCGACTGCATACGTCGACGGGAGAACGAACCGCACCGAGGCCAGCCACCCCGGAAGTCGATCTGGCGGAAGGATTCCCAAGAACAGCACGGCCATCATGGCGAGGTTCGAATACATCCCGGCGAGCTGCTCGTCCGGCGCGCCGAGCCCCAGCGCGATGCCGAAGCCGGCGAGGGCGAACGACCCCAGCGCCCACACCGGCACAGCCATCCACAAAGCGCTCAACGAGAGGTCGTACAACAGAGCGCCGAAGGTGAGGACCACAACCGTGCCCGGCAGCGAGAACACGGCGAACGACAGCAGCACCGACGCCATCACCGACGATCGGGCCACCGGCAGGGTGTTGTAGAAGTCGAGCACCCCGTTCTCCCTGAGCCACGACACGCGCTGAGCCAGCATGACGATCGCAGTCATCGAGATGGCGAGCACGGTGTTGCCGGCGACTATCTGGGGACCGAACTCCGTCACCTGTTCGTCGTCCATGATGGCGCGCATGAGGATTGCGATTCCGAGCGGCATGACCGACGAAACAACAAGATAGGGTCGCCACGACGTTCGCAAACGAGCAAGCTGCATCGCGGTGAGAACCCGGAACCGTCCGGCGCCCCCGACGGCGATCGCTGCGCGAGTCACTGGCTCCGGTCCTCCTCCTCGATCGAGTGTCCTCCAAACTCGAGGTACACATCCTCCAGCGTGGGTGTGATCAGCCGGACGTCCTCGAACGCCTGCGTGCCCACGCTCGCCATGACCTTCTCCAATGTGCTCAGAGCCAAGTCGGCAGGAACCCACGCACTCACAAGTCGGCCTCGGATCCTGATCTCTCCGTCGATCCCGGTGGCCACCGCGCGCGCATCCAAAGGCGACGACTCCGCCACGACGAACTCCACGCGGGTGCGATGAGCAAGGTCCGATTTGAGCTCGGCCGGGGTTCCGGCGGCGACGACTTTGCCGCGGTCGAGGATGGCGACGCGATCCAGAGCACGTTCAGCCTCGGCGACGTCGTGCGTGACGAGGATCACACACGCGCCGGCTCGAGAACGGGACGAGATGGCGTCCCAAATCCTCCTTCGCAGACCCGGATCGATGTCCGCCGTCGGCTCGTCCAGGATCAGTACCGGCAAACGTCCAACCAGCGTCATACCGATCTGAGTCAGACGGCGCTGGCCGCCCGATAGCTTTCGGATCTGACGGTTGGCAACGGGGTGAAGCTCGAGGATGTCGAGAAGCTCCTCGGTTTCGTTTCCGGCCGGATCCCGGCCCAGGCCGCGCAGCATGCCGGTCCACGTAAGGGCCTCCGCGACCCGGAGTTCCCCGAGAGCAAGCGCCCCCTGAGGAAGGTAGGCAACCATCCGTGCGAGCCGGCGATCGGAGCGCGCACCCGAGGCTACGGGCTCACCGTACAAGTGCACGTCGCCCGAAGACGGCGTGAGCAGGCCAACGAGCTGACGCACCAGCGTCGTCTTACCGGCTCCGTTGGGCCCGAGGACACCGAAGACCTCACCGACCTCCGCCGTGAACGAGATGCCGTCGTTTGCGACGACACTCGGCGACTCGTAGACCTTCCTGAGGTTCCGCACCTCGTAAGCCGGAGCGTTCCTCATTCCGGACCGAACCCAAGGCGTTCGAGGGCGTGGGGACGGCGCTGCCAGTCCTTTTCGACCCGCACGCGCAGCCCAAGGAACACGCGATGCCCGAACAACAACTCGATCTCTTCGCGCGCTTCGGTGCCGACGCCTTTGATGGTGGCTCCTTGTTTGCCGATCACCATCCCCTTTTGCGAATCTCGCTCGACGAAAACGGTGGCCTGGATCTCGAGGAGACCGTCCTCACGTTCACCATATTCGTCGGTAACAACCGCGATGGAATGGGGGATCTCCTCGCGCATTCGAAGCAGGAGCTTCTCACGCACGAGCTCCGCAACGAACGTCGGAGGCGGTTGGTCGCGTCGAGTCCCCGGCGGGTAGTACATGGGGCCGGGTTCCAGGGAGCCGGCGAGCAGATCGCGCACCACATCCACACTCGTGCCGTCGCGCGCCGAGACCGGAACGATCTCGGCGAAGTCCCCTAGTTCGGCTGCTGCGGCCAGCGCCTCAACAACTTGCGGTGGGCGCATGAGGTCGATCTTGTTGACGATGCAGAAGATCGGACAGTCGGCCGCCTTCAGATCCTCGGCCACGCGGCGGTCTCCGGCCCCAATCCCCGCCTTCCCGTCGACAACGAACAGGGCGAGATCGACATCCGACCACGCCGCGCGCACAACCTCGTTGAGACGTTCTCCCAGAAGCGTCCGCGGCTTGTGGTATCCGGGAGTATCAACCAACACAGCCTGGTAGTCGTCACCGTCGATGATGCCTCGCACGGCGCTTCTAGTCGTCTGCGGCCGGGGTGAGGTGATTGCCACCTTGTCGCCCACGAGGGCATTCACCAGAGTCGACTTGCCGGTGTTCGGCCGTCCGACGACGGCGACGAAGCCCGAACGAAAGCTGGATTCCTCCGGCGCGCCGACCCCTATGGTGTCCTCCTCATCGATTCCCGCTGTCACTCCCAGACGCAGCCCTACTCGGCCGCCCGCTGCCTCGGCTGAGCCAGCTTGCGGATGACGACCTTTTGAATCCGCCGGCCAGAGACACGCTCCGTGACGAACTCCACAGAGTCGTATCGAACGGTCTCGCCCGGAACGGGGACCCGGCCGGTCAGCCCAAAAACAAGCCCACCGACCGTATCCCACTCCTCGTGGGGCAGTTCCACCTCCAGGAGTTCGTTCACGTCGTCGATCGGGAGCTTGGCATCGACTCGGATCGTGTTTTCGTCGACGGGTTCGACGAGCGGCTCCTCCTGATCGTATTCGTCAACAATCTCTCCGACGATCTCTTCGATGAGGTCCTCGATCGTGACCAGACCCGCGGTGCCTCCGTACTCGTCGATGACGATCGCCATGTGAACCCGTTGCTGCTGCATCTCGCGTAGAAGCTCCGAAACCTTCTTCTGTTCGGGAACGAAGAGCGGAGCGCGTGCCAGCGACGAGACCTTGCCTTCGCCTTTGGCTTCGTGCATCCGCTTGAGCAGGTCCTTTGCGTACAGGACCCCGGTGATGTTGTCGTTGTCTCCCTCGTAGATGGGGATGCGCGAATACCCCGCGCCCAGGATGACCTCCAGTACCGCTCCGAGAGATGCGTCGGCGCGCGCCGTAACCATGTCGGGCCGGGGAACCATCACCTCGCGGACGACCGTGTCGCCGAACTCGAACACAGAATGGATGAGCTCTCGCTCGTCCTCTTCGATCTCTTCTTCCTCCTCGGCGACGTCGACCATGTGACGGATCTCTTCCTCAGTTACGAAGGGGCCGCGCGGAAGCGTCTTCCCGGGAAGCGGCGAGATGATTGCATTGGCGAGCACGATCAAGACACGCCCGATTGGCTGCAACAGTCGACCAAGGAAGTAGATGGGCCGCGCCATAAAAAGCGCCGCCCGGTCGGGGTTCTGTACCGAGAAGGTCTTGGGCGCGATCTCGGCGAACACGAATATGGCAAACGTCATCGCGGCGGATGCAATTGCCTCTCCACCCGCGCCGAAGGTCCCGATCGCAACACTTGTTGCTATGGCCGTGCCGGTGATATGCGCGACGAGGGTAAGCAGGAGGACAATGTTCAAGAACGGTGCCGGATCGGACACGATCTTCAACAGCGTGCCTGAGCCCGATCGTTTCTGCTCAACGAGATGGTGGGCCTTTACACGCGTGACGCGCGAGATGGCCGTCTCGGCCAGGGCCATGAAGGCGGCGATGATCAGTAGCAGCACGACGATTCCGAGGAGAACGAAGTCAGTCATCAGCGAGCCGCCGGCTGGAAGCTACTAAGGACCTCCCTGAGGCGGCGGTCCATTAATTCCTTGTCCGCTTTCCCTTGGTGATCGTAGCCGAGGAGATGCAGCGTTCCGTGGATGAGGAGCGTATCGATTTCGTGACCAAAGCCGTGCTCCAGCCGGCGCGCGTTCTCCTCGGCCACCTGCGGGCAGATCACCACATCGCCCAGGAGCGTGGCGTCCTCCTCGTCCACGTCTTCCATCATGGGGAACGCGAGAACGTCGGTCGGGTAATCGTTGCCCGCAAAACGCGCGTTGAGACGCTGCATGTGGTCGGCAGCGATGAGAAGGACGGATAACTCCGAATCGGGGTCGACGTCTTCGGCGCCAAGCGTATGGCGCGCCAGGGCGATCAGGCGCTCCGCATCAACGGGCAGCTCCTGCTCGTTGGCGACGAAAACGTTCACTTCTGTTTAGTTCGGTCCGAATAGAGGCGATAGGCCTCGACGATGTCCTGCACGATCTTGTGACGTACCACATCGCGGGCGTCCAAATGGTTGAACGCCACGCCTGGGATGTCGGTGAGGATCTCCTCAATAACAACCAAGCCGGAGCGGGCTCCCGACGGGAGGTCGACCTGAGTGACATCGCCCGTCACGACCGCCCTGGATCCGAACCCCAGGCGTGTCAGGAACATCTTCATTTGTTCGGGCGTGGTGTTCTGAGCCTCGTCGAGGATGATGAATGCATCGTTGAGTGTGCGGCCGCGCATGAATGCCAGCGGCGCTATCTCAATCGTCCCCTGCTCCGCGTAGCGGCGGAACGTCTCGGGCTCGAGCATCTCGTAGAGCGCGTCGTACAGAGGCTTCAGGTAGGGATCGATCTTCGCCGCCAGGTCCCCCGGCAAAAAGCCGAGTCGCTCCCCAGCTTCGACTGCCGGGCGGGTCAGCACGATCCGCGACACCTGGTGGGCCTTGAGCGCCTGGATCGCCATTGCCACCGCTAGATACGTCTTTCCGGACCCGGCCGGGCCGATGCTGAACACGATTGTGTTGTTGCGGATCAGATCGACGTATCGCTTCTGCCCGACCGTCTTGGGTCTGATCGGCTTGCCGGTGTGGGTGACGACGATCGTGTCGCTCAGCACATCGGACGGCTTAGTTTGATCCTGCGTCTTGATGATCTCGATTGATTTGCCGACCGACTCCGCGGTGAGCACGAGGCCCTGGTCCAGCAGGTTGAGCAGCTCCTCGAAGAGCGTCGAGACGCGCTCGGCCTCCGCGGTCTCACCGGAGATAACGATCTCGTTGCCGCGCAACAGGATCGAGACGTTAAAAGCAGCCTCGACGATCTTCAGGAGTTCGTCTCGCGCGCCGACCAAGCGGACCATGTCGTGGTGCCCGGGGACGAGAATCTTGACTTGCGTATGAGTAAGCATGTTGCGCCCTGAGTTTACGGTGATTGGTGCCGCACTCTCTAGCTCCCTAGCCCGGAGGCCACGACATCCCCCTGCCTCCGATCAGGTGAAAGTGCAGGTGCCCGACGCTTTGGCCGGCATCGGGACCCACGTTTGTGACGATCCGATGACCGCCCGGAATGCCGGACTGGGAGGCAAGCTTCGCAATCGTCTCGAAAATCTCCCCCAGGAGCTCGCCGTCCGAGGCACCAAGGTCGCTCGCCGAGTCAATGTGGCGCCGGGGGATGACCAGAATATGTGTGGGGGCCATCGGATTGATGTCCCTGAACGCCACCAGGTCGTCGGTCTCGTACACGATGTCGGCGTCGAGCTCCTTTGCCGCGATCTTGCAGAACAGGCAATCGGCCACTTTGCTACCTCCTGACGGGCATCCTGGTCGCCGATCCGGATCCTGAGATGGCAGTTAGCCACGATATATCGTGGTTAATTGCCATTTCGGCGGCCCCTCAGCAGTCGGCCTGCGATCCCGTCGGCGCGGATTCGCTCACCGGCAACCTGGACCATCGACCCGAGCAAGTTCTCACCCTCGAAGAAGACACGTACGTAGTCGGCCGTCTGTCCCGAGGCCACGCCGGCGCCGTCGACGACCCTCTCGTCCTCGACGAGAACGTCAAGCGGGCGGCGGAGGTGGTCCGACAGGAACCGACCTCGGATCTCGTTCCCGAGGCCGATGAGTCGCTTCGACCGCTCCTTCTTCACTTCGGGCGGGATCTGATCGGACATGTCGGCCGAGGGAGTGCCCGGGCGCGCCGAGTAACGAAAAACGTGGAGCTTCGAGAACCTCACCCGGCGTACAACGTCCATCGTTGCCGAAAAGGCGGCGTCCGTCTCTGCAGGGAAACCAACAATGATGTCGGTGGCGAGAGCCAGCCCAGGGATGCGATCGACCGCTCGCTCCACCGACTCGAGGTAGTCATCGATTCGGTAGGGGCGGTGCATCGCCTCGAGCACGCCGTCGTCCCCCGACTGCAGTGGAACGTGAAGATGCGGACAGAGCCGCGGCTCCGATGCAAGAAACTCGACGACCTCCTCCGTCAAATGGTTGGAGAGGATCGATGAAAGGCGAACGCGCCACAGGCCTTTGATCTCGAGGAGATTCGTTAGTAGCCGGATTAGATCTCGCTCGTTGCCACCCGTGTCGTATCCATACTTGCCCAGGTGGACACCCGTGAGGACGATCTCACGAGCGCCTGCCGCGACTCGGGCGCGCGCCTCGGCTATGAGACCGTCGTGGTCCAACGAGCGCAGCGGACCACGCGTCGTCGGGATTATGCAGAACGTGCACCACTCGTCGCATCCCGTTTGGACCTTGAGATTGGCCCGCACTCGCACAAGTTGCGGTTCTGGAGACGAGGGGCGTCCGCGGAAACCGATGTCGAGCAGTGGAGCTGTTGGACCTTGTAGCCCGAGCGCTTCCGCGAAGTTCTCCTTGACGTCGTTTCCGAGAACGACATCCACACCGTCGATCGCCCTGATCTCGTCCGGGTCCGACACCGCGTAGCAGCCGACAACGACGACCTTCGCGCCGGGATGGTTGCGTGCGGCGCGCCGGATGGCCATACGCGATGCCTTCGTCGCCTCGCGTGTGACCGTGCATGTATTGATTACGACGACGTCGGGGTCTCCGTCACCCGATTGATGGAGCCCGTGCGCGGCCAGCTGCTCGGACATGGAGTCCGACTCGGCCTGGTTGAGGCGGCAACCGAGCGTCGTGAACTTGACGGTGGCACCCACGGCGCCAAGCTACCCGATGCCGATGTGCCGCCGGTCAGCCGACGATGCCGTAGTGGTAGAGCACCGCGGCCGCCGCAACCACGGGGGCGTTTTCGGTCCTCAGGATCATGGGCCCCAGCGAGACGAGCTGCGCGCCGGCGGCGGCGAGCGCCTCGGCCTCCCCCCGGTCGAGTCCCCCCTCGGGGCCGACGACGAGGGCCACACGCTCGGCCCCTTCGGCCAGAACAGTCCTCAGCGGGAGAGATGCCTCCTCCCACAACACGACCGCGAGCGGCTCGGACTCGATCCTCGCCATGAACTCCGCCCACGACAACGGGGCTCCGGTCCGCACCATCCACGGATTCCGCGACTGCTTGGCGGCTGCGCGGGCGATCGATCCCCAGCGCCCGTCGAGGCGCTGCTTCTTCTTGGGGTCCCAGCGCACGACCGAGCGCATGGACTCGTAAACCCATGCTTCCGCGGCGCCGAGCTCCGCCAGACGCTCGATCACGGCGTCTGCCTTGTTCGCTTTGCCGGCACCCTGGTAGACGACGAGTTCTGGTTGAGAACGCGGGTGGTGGGTGGCCTCGATGACCACCGCCTCTACAACGCCCTCGTCGACCGTCACCGAACACCGGGCAACGGAACCGCTGCCGTCGGTAACGGTGACGACGTCGGTGGGCCCGACTCTTAGCACCTTCAGGGCGTGGTGCGACTCTTCGGCGTCGAGTCTGATGCTGCCCTCGTTCCACTGCGACTTGGGAGCAACGAACCAGGGTCCCGACGACATGAGTGGCGCTAGCGAAACGCCTGCTTGAGCTTGTCGAAGAAGCCCTTCGTGCCTGCGTTCTCACCGCGTAGCTCGGCGAGCCTCCGCAGCAATTCGGCCTGCTCCGGATCGAGGTCCGTCGGCGTGTCCACCTTCAACAACACGACCAGCTCGCCGCGCCCCGATCTTTCGACGCGCGGCATCCCTCTACCCTTGAGGCGAACGACCTCTCCCGACTGAGTCCCGGGAGCGATATCGATCGTTTCCGGATCCTCGAGTGTCGGCACCTCTATCTCGCCACCGAGCGCAGCGATCGTCATCGGGACGGCGACTTCACACCCGAGATCTTCACCGGCCCTCCTGAATACGGGATGCGGGGTCACCCGAATGGACACGTAGAGGTCGCCGGAGCGGCCACCGCGCGCACCGGCCTGCCCCCGACCCGTCACCCGAAGCTGAGCACCGTCGTCCACGCCGGCCGGAATGCCCACCGTCAGTGTGTCCGAAACGCGCACGCGCCCCTGACCCGAACACCTCTTGCAAGGGTCGTCGATTCGCTCGCCGGTTCCGCCGCACACGGGGCACGGCGTCGCCGTGATCACGTTTCCGAGCATCGTCCGGCGCGCCGTCCGGACCTCGCCCGCGCCGCCACACTCACGGCAACGCGACGGATAGGTGCCCGGCGATGCTCCACTGCCGGCACACATCTCGCATTCGACGAGGGTGTCGAGCGTGACCTCTCGCTCGGCACCGGCGGCGGCCTCCTCGAGCGTCAGCACGACCTCGGCGAGGATGTCGGCGCCGCGCGCCGGTCCCCGGCGGGCACCCGCTCCGGTGAAGCCCCCACCGAAGAAGGTCTGGAAGAGATCCGATATGCCGCCGAAGTCGGCGAACCCGGCGGCGCCGGCACCGGCGCGCTCGTCACCGAACATGTCGTACCGCTGGCGCTTGTCGGGGTCGGAGAGGACCTCGTAGGCGCGCGTTATCTCTTTGAAGCGCTCGGCCGCATCAGGGTCCTGCTGATTCGCATCGGGGTGGTGCTGCCGCGCCAGCTTCCGGTAGGCGCGTTTGACTTCCTCGGCCGTCGCTTCTCGAGAGACGCCTAATGCGGCGTAGTAGTCCGTTGCCATGAGTATCTGAGCCTAGTGCTCCGCCCGTGGGGTCCGAGGCCACGCCACTACCCGCACTATCCGCCCGAACCTGCCAGCAAGCGCCCAAGGTGGGCGGCGACTTCATTTACTGCGGCGATGGTGCGACCGTAATCCATGCGAGTAGGGCCGACGATCCCCAGGGACCCAAGGGCAAATCCTTCCGTTCCGTACGCGGTGGTGATGACGCTGCAGCTCTGCATCTCTTCGATGGTGTTCTCGTGACCGATACGCACGGAGACGCGATCTAGAGCGAGCGCATCGGCAGCCAGCTCGAGCAGAATCCTGCGGTGCTCCAGAGCGCTGATCACCTGGCGCACGGTCTCGAGGTCGGCGAACTTCTGTTCATCGACGATGTTGGACGCGCCTTCGAGAAACACGCGGTCGGAATCGTCGCGAGTCATCTCCGTTGCGATGACGTGGGCCACACGAGTCACGGAGTCACGCAGCTCCAGCGGGAAACGCTCGAGGGATTGCGTAATGGTGAGGGCCGCCGATTCCAGCGGGGCTCCGACGACGATCCGGTTGAGCATCTCGGCGGTCTGATCAAGTTGGACGTCGTCGAGGGTCTCCGGAAGGATCACAACATGGTTGTCCACCCGGCCGGTGTTCGTGACCAGAACCAGCATTGCCCGGTCCCCACCCAACCCCACCAGCTCGATGTGCCGAACGACGCTCCGGTCCAGAGACGGCGCGAACACGACGGCGGCGTGATGAGTGAGCTCCGAAAGGAGCGAAGCGGTGCGCCGGAGCGATTCCTCGAGCTCCCAAGTCGCGTCCCCAAAGAAATTCTCGATTCGGCGCGACTCGAGGACCGACAGGCGAGATCGCCCGACCCACTGATCGACGAAGTACCGGTATCCGGCGTCGGTCGGGATGCGCCCCGCCGACGTGTGCGGTTGAAAGATGAAGCCCGCGGCCTCGAGCGCCGCCATCTCGTTGCGGACCGTCGCCGGTGACACCTTCACGGGGAACCTCTCGACCACGGTCTTGGACCCAACGGGCTCCCCGGACCGGACGTAGTGCGACACGATGGCCCTCAGGATCGCGGCCTTGCGATCATCCAGGTATACCTGTGGTTCGTTCATCGCCCTTCCAAGGGTACCGTGATTAGCACTCTCTGACCAAGAGTGCCAACGCCCCAGCCTGTTCTTTTCTCCTGTGAGCGTCTGGCAGACGCATAGAGAAGAAAAGAACGGGTTGAGCTCAACCTATAAGGCCGGCGAGGTCGACATCGTGATCTCGGCCACCGCAGACGGGGCAGCACGGGAGGCGCCCCGTGCCGAGCTCGGTTCCGCAGCGCGGGCAGCAGCCGCGGAGGTCCACGAGGGTCAGCGGCTCGGCGACGTCACCGTCGACCGCCAGGATCGTCCCCGAGTGGGGCTCGACGTGGACGACGTGGTCGTGGGCGCAGCGGTACTCGTCCGCGTATTCGAAGGACCCCCACCGAGAAGTGAAGGTCAGGCCGCAGTCCCTGCAGGTCAGATTTCCGAGGTAAGCCATGCGACGAGCATGGCACTAGTTGCCTCAGTTCGCTGCGCGGATGATTATGAGGGTGATGATGCCGGCCCCGACGAGGGCGATCATGGCATCAGACCTGAGTAGTTTTCTCAGTCGCTCGGGCATCGTTCCTCCTCCTTGCCGAGCGGTGCGTCCGTGTGGCTCGATCTACTGGTTCGATCGGCACCCCCACACTCAGTCTTAACGCCGGAAAAGAGCTCAAAGTTCCGTTGTGTGTGCAATTTTCCCGCACCCAATTGATCGCCTGGACACCGAACTTTCGCCGCCGCACGAGCGTCCCACGGGCATGAGGTGGGACCATGTGTGCTGTCGCGGTTGAATGCCCACGGAGGGCGCCTTGGACGAGCCCGATCCGCAGGTCGTTGAGGCCGCCCGGCGCGGCGATCTCGGCGCTTTCGAGCGCCTCGTGCGCCGCTACCAGGGCGACGTCTGGCGTCTCTCCTTCCACCTCGTCCGCGACGAGACCCTGGCGGACGACATCACCCAGAACGCTTTCGTCCGGGCCTTTAGGTTCCTTCGCCGCTACCGCGGCGAGTCGAAGTTCTCGACCTGGCTCTTCACAATCACCCGGAACTGCGCCGTCGACGAGATGCGGCGGTCGTACCGGCAGGACCGCATCGCCCGGCGCGCCGACTCCGAACCCGACCGGGTGCCCGCAGATCAGACCTCGAGGATCGAGGTGCGAGAAGCCCTCGCCGATCTCCCGGCGAACCTCCGCGAGCCGGTGGTCCTGATCGACATGTTCGGAATGTCCTACCGAGAGGTTTCGGTGATTCTCCGAGTGCCGGAGGGCACGGTGAAAAGCCGCGTCCACCGCGCCAGAGAACTGCTTGCGGCCGCCCTTCGTCCGGAGCCAGAGGAGGGCGCAGGTGAAGCCTGAGCTGCGCTGCTCGGAGGCCCGGGTCGAGTTGTCCGCTCGGATGGACGGCGAGATAGATGGGACGTCTGAGGCCCTCCTGGACAGGCACCTCCTGGAGTGCGACGAGTGCAGGCGCCACGCAAGTGACTTGCAGGCCGTTCGGTCCGCGCTGCGGGTCGTGTCCGCCGGGGATGTTCCGGACCTCACCGCGGAGATCATGCGCCGTGTCACCGAGTCCGCGCCGCAGCTCGAGCGACGGTCACGTCGCTGGGCGCGCGCCAGGACCGGGCTCGTGGCGGCAGCGGCGACGATCGCTCTCCTCCTGGGCGTCACCGCTCCGTGGCTGGAGCGATCCGGCGACATCGCCGGAGCGAAGGAGATCGTCGGCCAAATGAGAAGCGCCGCCAGGGCGCTGTCCGCCTACCGAGCGATATACGAGATCACCGAACGCGGCTGGCATCCCGACGTCGGCGTGCGTCAGTTCGTCGCCAAGCTGTGGTTCGAAGCTCCGGAGCACTACAGGATGGAGCTGCGCGACCACACCACTTTCGCGGAACCGGGCACCTGGCCTGAAAACGATGTGGACATCGTCGCCACACCGGGACGATGGTGGATTCGAGAGCCGGCTGAGGGATCGGAGCGCTCGCTCGTTCGCCGAATCCCCTTTGACGGTACGACTGCGTTGCCCACCGACATCATCCTGCCGCTCGAGACCTTGAGCGGCGCCGGAGGATTCGATGTCGCCGGCCCACAAACCGTCGCCGGGCTCAGTGCCTACCGGGTCGACCTCACGTACCGGACGGCGCGCCCGCTCGTGGCCGCGCTGCAGGCGGGCGGCGAGTGGCGGCAGTTCCATCCGCTCGACCGCGTGCGGCTGTGGATCGACGAGACAACCTGGTTCCCGCTGCGGTTCGACGTGACCGCGGGTGACTCCCCGGAGCGGAGGCTGTGGGCGGAGGCAATGGGGCTCGACGATGATCCGGGCGATGTCCTGCTCGAGGTCAGGGCAAAGTCTTTCTCGACGCCCGATCGCATACCTCCCCGTCGTTTCTCGGCACCCGTCTCCGACACGCCGGCAGACGGCGGCTTCTCGCCGGGCCCGGAGTCATTGTTCGGAGCCCCCGGCGCGCCGGAGTACACCGCCGACCTACAGCCATACAGGCCCGGCACTACGAGGGCGGGCACCGTCCTCACGTATTCGAACGGCATGACGTGGCTCAAGGTTGTCCTGAGTGATGCCGCATCTCGGCCGGAGCGCCTTGCCGCCGCCGACCCTTCCATTGCCGACGAGGTCGACGTCGCGGACGAGTCGGTTGGCTATTACAGGCCCTCGGACGAGACGCTACGGCGTCAGATCGACCTCTTCGGCCGCAGTTCGCATGTGCACCTCGAGTCGAATCTCGGGCGCGCCGAACTCATGCGGGTCGCTGCATCGACTGGGGTGCGCGGCCGGCGCGTCGGGCCGCGGGCGTGGGGGCGCGCCGGAACGGTCAGGTTGGACGATCTCGGATGGGTGAGGGAACCGGGCTGGCTCCCGGCCGGGTACGACGCCTCGGTGCCCAGTGCGGCAGTGGTGTCGCGAAGAAGCCAGCGCATCCCGACGGTCGTCCTCTATTACCGAAACCCAGAGGCCGAGTTCGATGGATCGGGCATCCGCATCACAGGTTCGAAGGGCGCGACGCTTCCACCATCATCGGAGCTGTTCGTAACCGACGTGACGGTTGACGGGATCCGCGCCCGGTGGTCGGCCGAGCGTGGTGAGCTTGAATGGCGTGACGGCGCGATCTACCGGGCCGTGCGCGCGCCGTCCTTTGATTTATCGGTGGTTCTCCAGATCGCCGAGGGGCTGAAATGACACGGACTCGCGCCTTGGGGGGCCACTTTGTGTGGGCGCTGGCGGGAGTGCTCGTCGGTGCGCTGCTTGTGGTCGGAATCGACAGCCTAGCGAGGACACCCTCGCGCGGTTCAGGACCGAGCCAACCGACTCCAACTCCGACGATCACAAACGAATCCGATGAACCGGGCTCTCCCCACCGGGTTTCCTCTACGTCGAAGTCGCGGCCGAGGGGCATCGTCCTCGCCTGGGCACCCGGTGGTATTCCTCAGGCTGCGGAGCGAGCCGTTGAACGGCTCCCCGGCGTCCGGCGCGCCACGACCGTCTTCGCGGGTCTCGACTGGATCGAATCGGCGCGCCGGCCGGACGGAACGAAAATCCCCGGCCCACCCGAGGGCATGAGGATCCCGTTCGAGGTTGCAGCTGTGAGGCCTCGCCAGTACGCACGCTTCGTTCCTCCCTCCGAACGAGGAACGCTCCTTGCGCTCAAGCCGGGGCGGGTGCTGCTCGCGGAATCGTCGGTCGAGCTGCGCGGCGGTGGGGCCGGGATGAGCCTGGACCTCATGGGTCGGCGCACGCGTGTCTCAGGCGTGATCAGCGATGTCGCGACCAACGGCTACGAAGCGATCCTCGCTACTCCCCCGCCGAAGTCATGGGCTCGCGTCGACCGGTTCCTACTTGTGCACAACAAGAACGCCAGACGCGCCGCCATAGAAAGGGCGATCCGCAAACATCTCGAGCCGGACCTTGCCCTTCGTATCCGAGTTAACAACGAACAGCCGTTTCTCCGGTACGGCGATGCGGTACATCCGCAACTCGTTTTGAAAAAGGAGTTCGGGGAGTTCGCCGCGCGCCCCCTCCCCGACGGCCGCATCGAAATCGATTCCGAGTGGCAACGGACCTACATCCGGCGCGCCGCGGTGCCCGTGCTGGGAGAGGTGACCTGTCACAGGGCACTGATCCCACAGCTCCGACGGGCCATGCAGGCCGTCAAGTCCGCGGGGCTCACGCACCTGATCGACACTTCGGGGTACGGCGGCTGTTATGGCCCCCGATTCATCAATTCGGATCCCGGCGGACGCCTGTCCCACCACTCGTGGGGCATTGCCTTCGACATCAACGTGCCCGACAACCCCTACGCCGCGGAGCCCAACATGCCCCCGAGGCTCGTTGAAACGATCGAGCGCTCGGGGTTCACGTGGGGCGGCCGCTGGCTGGTACCCGACGGCATGCACTTCGAGTGGCAATCCTGGTAGGGGCGCGCGCAACCAGGCGACCGGCGAACTGTCTGCGTTCATTCATTGAAAATCCGCGGTGAACCGCAGACAGTTCGCCTCCTAGGGCGGATCGTCCGCCCCCTCACCGAGGCGGTCGGCCATGATGCCGAAGAAGCTGGACCAGCCCTTTTCGGCTTGTTCGTACATCGCGTCCGAAAGACTCCCGCGCTGACGAAAGATCATCTCGGTATCCGAACCCCCGAGGTCGCTGAGCACGACCGTCACCAACTCGTCGTCGTCGTCGGTTTGATCCCGCAGCGTGAATACGAGGAGTTTGGGTCTGACCACCTCGAGATACCGGCCCCCGAAGCGCAACTCGCTTCGGTCCGGACCGACGAGCATGGTTGCGCGCCACTCGCCTCCTTCTCGCACGTCCATCGCCACGCTCGCTTCAGGAACGTCCATCTCCCGGCCGCCGTACCATTCGGCGAAACGCTCCGGCTGGGTCCACTCATCCCACACGCGCTCGCGCGGCGCGCCGAACGCGCGCGTCAGCAATATGCCGCGAGGACCTCCGCGGGCGGTGGGTCCGTTCATCGCTGGTCCCGCAGACGATCGTCGAGGGCATCGAAGCTCTCCTCCCACAGGTGGCGGTAATCCCGCAACCACAGGTCGACTTCCTTGAGGGCCGCGCCCCTCAGGCGGGAGGGCCGGTTCTGCGCGACGCGACCTCTCTCGATGAGGCCCGCCTGTTCGAGCACCCTGAGATGTTTGGAAACCGCCTGGAGACTGATGGGAAACGGCCGCGCAAGCTCCTTGACCGGCGCTTCCCCCTGGGCCAAACGACCCAAGATCGCGCGCCGTGTCGGATCGGCAAGCGCCGCGAACGTGCTGCTGAGCTGGTCGGCTGGCATTGTTCATCCTCTTGGTTTATAAACCGTTGGGTTGAATTGTACCGGGACCTACCGGATGGAGGGGGAAAATGGGATCTATTCTCATCCACGAGTTCGTGACCCTCGACGGCGTGATCGACGCGCCGATGTGGACCTTCGACTACGGCTTCCACCCGAAGATGGCAGAGCGCCTCGAGGCCGCCACGGACCGCTGCCGAGGCATACTTCTCGGGCGCACGACCTTCGAGGGGTTCGCGCAGAGCTGGCCCGACCGGACCGTCGACGACGATCCGGGGGCGCCGTTCTTCAACGACACGACCAAGTACGTGGTCTCCTCGACTCTCACGGATGCGGAATCCACGTGGAGGAACTCAGAGGTCATTGGTCCCTACGACCCCAACATGATCCGTAATTTGAAGGACAAGGTCGACGGTGACATCTACGTCAGCGGCAGCGCCATGCTGGTCCGGGCGATGCTCGCGGATGGCCTGGTCGACGAGCTTCATCTCTGCCTCTTCCCGCTCACGCGCGCGACCGAGCCTCGGCTGTTCCCCGAGGACACTGCGCCCGGCAAGTTCGCGCTTGAAGTGGGCGAGTCGTACGACAACGGCGTGGTCTATCTGTTCTACCGAGCGCAGGAGTGATGCGCCCCCTCATCACACCGAACCGTGGATTCCCGGGGATTTCGCGGACAGAACGAAGTAGCCTGCCCCGGATCGCCTTATGGGAACACTCAAGGACTACATAAACCGCGACTCTGTTGGGCAGCTCGGCGCGGCTATCGCGGAAGTAGACGCGGACTTTCCGGTTCGTGGTTTCGTTTCGGATTCGATGCGGGGACTTGGGTCCTTAGAGCTAAAGGCAAGGATCGACCACGTCGCCCGGTCGCTCGACCGGCACCTCCCGCCCGACTTCACTGCCGCGGCCGAGGTTGTAACCGAAGCCCTCGACGGTGTGGAGCTCAGCGTGTGGTCGGCCTGGCCCGTAACAGATTGGGTCGCGATCGCCGGCATCGATCATTTCGAGGATTCCGTGAAGCTCCTCGAACACGTGACCCCGATCGCATCTGCGGAGTTTGCGGTGCGACCGTTCATCGACAAGAAACCCGCAGCGATGAAGCGGGTGCTTCGGCGATGGGCGCGCTCCAAGGATCCACACGTCCGCCGCTTAGCCTCGGAAGGAACGCGCCCACGGCTTCCGTGGGCCCCCCGACTGACCGCTACGGATGACGATCCTGCCTGGGCATTGTTCATTCTCGACAACCTCCGAGATGACCCTTCGGAATACGTCAGGAAGTCCGTAGCCAATCATCTGAACGACATCTGCAAGCTCGACCCGGACCTCGGCCTCGCAACCGCACAGCGGTGGCTCGAGGATGGCGGCAGCAACGCTGCGTGGATCGTCCGCCACGGCCTGCGCACTCTGATCAAACGAGGCGACCACCTGGCCCTGATGCTGCTCGGCGCCGATGCGGCCGCCAGTGTCGAGGTCGATTCGCTCAAGCTCAAACGGAGACGCATACGCCTAGGAGAGGACCTGGAGTTCTCCTTCACCATTCGAAATGCCGAACGTAAAGACGTGGTCGCAATCGTCGACTATGCGATCCACTTCGTGAAGTCAAACGGATCAAGAACGCCGAAGGTCTTCAAGCTGAAGACGCTGGAGATGTCACCCGGACAGGAGATGTCCCTGTCCCGCCGCTTCCCAGTGCGCGAGATCACGACGCGCCGCTACTACTCGGGGCCACACCGACTCGAGATCCAGTGCAACGGAACGGTGGGTGCGGCGACCGAATTCCACCTCCAAACCTGAACGGGTCACGTGTTCCACAGACGCTCGGCCGCGTCGACGGCTTCCTGTGGCGTCGCCGCCTCGACGTACGCATCCACCCGGGCGCCGCGCTTGTGCAGTTCCCACGCGCCGAGGCCGACCACGGGAGTCCCGGTTTTTAGTGCGAGGGCCATCTCGGAGAGCGTTCCGTACTCCCCTTCGACCGCAATAACGACGTCCGCCGCGCGCACAACCAGAGCGTTCCGCATCTCCCCCATCCCGGTCGGAATTGCTATATCGACGTAGTCGTTCGCCTCCGAGCGCATGAATCCCGGCAAGATACCGACGGTTGTGCCACCGGCCTCCTTCGCTCCCTTGCACGCGCCTTCCATCACTCCCGTGCTGCCGCCGCACACCACGATCGCTCCGCGTTCGGCAAGCAACCGGCCGACTTCCTGAGCGACGGCGAAGGTCGATGGATCCGCGATTCCGGCGCCGACCACGGCAACGTAGGGAGTACTCATGTCGTTCGATTATCGGCGATCGCAGGAGGCGATCGCGGTCAGTTGGCGTAGCGGACGAACCGCTTCTCCAGGCCTCCCGTGATGCCCATCTTCCTCACCATCTCGACGAGCAGCTTTGCGCAAGTCGGGTCGAATTGAGTGCCGGCACAGCGCTCGATCTCGTCGCAGGCGGCTTCGACCGACATCGCCTCGCGGTAGGGACGGTCAGAGGTCATCGCGTCGAAGGCATCGCACACGGAGATGATGCGCGCTGCGATTGGGATGTCCTCGCCGACGCGGCCGTCGGGGTAACCGCCGCCATCCCACCGTTCATGGTGGCTACGGATGACGGGAAGAGCGCGATCGAGGAACTCGATGCCGTGCAACATGCGCTCCCCGATCTCGGGGTGCATCCTCATCTGGTCCCACTCGGCGGCGTCGAGCGGCCCAGGCTTCCGCAGGATCGAGTCGGCAATTCCAATCTTCCCTACATCGTGCAGGAGCGCTCCCAAACGAACGGCGCGCCGGACATCCGAGGGCAACCGCATCGCAACGGCCAGAGCGCTCGCCAGATCACGAATGCGTCCCGTGTGCGCTTCCGTGTACGGATCACGCGCCTCCAAAGCTGAGCCCAGGGCCTCGATCGTCTCCGTGTAGTGAGACTCGAGTTTCTCTGCCAGAAGGATGCGCGAGTAGGCGTTGGCTGCGAAGCCCACCAACAAATCGACGTGGTAAGGGTCGTCCTTGCGAAACGGCCTGTCCTGGACGCGAAACGCCTCGATTACACCAATGGCTCGACCCTCGACGTTCAATCGGGATATCAATGCGCGCGAGAACCCGATCTCGGCCAGGTAGCGGCTCTCGGCGAGGTCGGCATAGGGATCGGCCACGGAGATCTCGAGGCTCTCGCCGGAGTCGATGACCGTCTTGGTGGCCGGGAAATCCGACAGGGAATACTCCTCGGCGAGGAGGTTCGGCCGGTAGTTGGGCCCGACCGCCGCCGCGTAGTCGACGAGGACGTCTCTCTCCCCGTCGAACAGGGACACGAATACCGCGTCGACGCGCAGAGTCCGGAGGACGGTCTGGGCGAGGGCAGCAAAGAGGTCCCTGAGATCCGTCGCCTCCTGGATGGGCGCGACATCGCGCGCCAGGGCGGCCAGCGGCGGGTTCAGATCGGGCGCTTTCGCCCCGAACCTGTTGATACTTCGCAGTCGTCGCCCCGACATAGTCATACAGAGCGTTATTCGTCACGCATGAGAGCGCTCTTTACCCCCTATTTGGGGCTGAAGGACTACAGAAGGGCGGCGGCGACCTCATTGGCTATGAGGGTGTGCCGCTCGGGGATGCGCAGGCGATTGGATTCCTCGACGACGAGACCATTGCCTTTGAGGCGCTCGATGTCCGTGCGGCGCGCCGCCAACGCAGGAGCGCCGAACCTCGCCGCAAAGGCTGCCAGGTCGATCCCGGAGGCGAGCCGCAGGCCGAGCATCAGCGCCTCGCCGGCCCGGGCATCCCCCTCCAAAACTTCGCCGCCCGCCTCGAGCGAGGCCCCCGCCGCCACACGGGAGATGAACTCGCGCGGCAGGCGCACCGACCAGCTCCGGCGCCCTCCGACGTGACCATGGGCACCCGCCCCGAATCCGTAGTAGTCACCCGCACTCCAGTAGAGGACGTTGTGGCGTGAGGCACGGCCCGGATGGGCCCAGTTCGACACCTCGTACCGCAGATATCCGGCGGCGCCCAGGACCTCGGACGCGACTGAGTGGCGCTCTGCCTGAACGTCGGGATCGACGTCGGGGAGACGGCCCGTGGAGACGAGCGTCGCCAGCGGCGTCCCGGATTCGATCGTCAGGGCGTAGGCGGAAATATGGTCGGGAGCTGCGGCGACGACGCCGTCGAGGGAGCGGAGCCAGTCGTCCCGAGACTCCCACTGTGACCCGTAGATGAGATCGGCGTTGATGTCATCGAAGCCGGCGCGCCGTGCGGCTGCGATCGCCGCGAGGGCGACCTCGGGGGAATGCGTGCGACCTAGTCCGAGGAGAACGTGGGGCACTAGCGACTGAACTCCGATAGAGACGCGGTTGAATCCCGCGCCGAGCAAGGCCTCGAACTTGTTTTCGTCGACGGTCTCGGGGTTGGCCTCCACGGTGATCTCGGCGTCCGGCGCGATGCCCACTCGCGCCCGAACGGCCTCGAAGATGCGCGCCAGATCGGCCGCCGGGAGGAGGGTGGGCGTCCCGCCGCCGAAGAAGACCGACGTCGCTGGCCCCAGTCGCGCCGAGAAGCCTTCTATGTGGCGAACAAGCGCGTCCACGTAGGCGCCGTGAACGGAGTCCTGTCCCTCATACGTGTTGAAGTCGCAGTAATGACAGCGATGCCGGCAGAACGGGATGTGGACGTAGACACCGAAGCCGGGATCGGCGGACCATTCTCCCGACCGTCCGGCGACTGCGGGCGCGAATGCCGTCTTTGTCATGAGGCCTTGTCCGTATCGAGCTTCAACGCCTCGATGAACGCGGACTGCGGCACCTCGACCGCGCCGATCTGCTTCATCCGGCGCTTCCCTTCTTTCTGACGTTCCAGCAGCTTGCGTTTGCGCGTCACGTCGCCGCCGTAACACTTGGCAAGGACGTCCTTGCGTTTGGCCCTCACAGTTTCGCGGGCGATCACCTTCGATCCGATCGCGGCCTGGATCGGAACGTCGAACAACTGGCGCGGGATGAGTTCGCGTAGCCGGTCGGTCATCCGCCGCCCGTAGTCGTACGCCTTGTCCCTATGAACGATCGTCGAGAACGCATCGACGGGTTGGGCGTTCAGAAGGACGTCGACCCTCACAAGGTTCGACTCGAACATCCCGACGGGTTCGTAGTCGAGGGACGCGTACCCCTTGGTGCGGCTCTTCAACTGATCGAAGAAGTCGAAGATGATCTCGCCGAGAGGAACGTGATACCGGATCTCGACGCGCTCCGTCGAGAGGTAGTGCATCTCCTTCAGCTCACCACGGCGTTCCTGACAGAGCTGCATGACCGTTCCGACGTAGTCGGACGGCGTGACGATCATCACGGACACGTACGGTTCCTGGACCGACACGATCTTCGATCGATCCGGCATATCCGTGGGGTTTCTCACCATCTTCTTGGTGCCTTCCTGCAATTCGATCTCATATCCCACCGACGGAGCGGTTGCGATCAGCTCGAGGTCGAATTCGCGTTCCAGGCGCTCGCGGACGATCTCCATGTGCAACAGGCCGAGGAAGCCGCACCGGAAGCCAAAGCCGAGTGCGCCCGAAGATTCGGGCTCATACAGCAGCGCGGCATCGTTGAGCTTCAGTTTGTCGAGAGCGTCGCGCAGCAGTGGGAAGTCGTCCCCGTTGATGGGATAGATGCCGGCGAAGACCATCGGTTTGGGCTCGCGGTAGCCCGGCAGGGGCTCCTGGGCCTTCGCCCGCCCTCCGGCAGTCACCGTGTCGCCGATCTTTGCGAGACTCACTTCTTTGATCCCCGCGATCAGATATCCGACCTCACCGGTATCTATCTGATCGACCGGAGTTGGATCTGGCGCCATGATGCCTATCTCGTCCGCTTCGGCATCGACCTCCGTAGCCATGAAATGGATCGGGCTGCGCGCGGTGAGCGATCCGTCGATCACCCTGAGGTACGCGATCACCCCCCGGTAGGAGTCGTAGACGGAATCGAAGACCAGCGCCCGCAAAGTCGCTTCCGGATCACCAGAGGGTGGGGGGATCTTCTGCACGATGGCCTCGAGCAGTTCCGGCACGCCCTCACCCGTCTTGGCCGAGATGCGGAAGACATCGTCGGTTTCCCCGCCGATGAGAGCAGCCAGTTCTTCGGCATATTTGTCGGGTTGGGCGGCGGGGAGGTCGATCTTGTTGAGCACCGGGATTATCTCGAGGCCCGCATCCACTGCGAGGTACAGGTTGGTGAGCGTTTGCGCCTCGATCCCCTGCGCCGCATCCACGAGCAAGAGGACTCCATCGCACGCCGCAAGCGACCGCGACACCTCGTAGCCGAAGTCGACGTGCCCGGGGGTGTCGATGAGGTTTACCTCGTAGGTCTCCCCGTCCTCGGCCTTGTACTCCATGCGGACGGCGGCGGCCTTGATGGTTATGCCGCGCTCGCGCTCGAGATCCATGCGGTCGAGGTACTGCTCGCGCATATCCCTGTCCGAGACGGTCCCCGTGAGCTGGAGGAGTCGGTCCGACAGAGTGCTCTTTCCGTGGTCGATATGGGCGATTACGGCGATGGCCCGTTGGTGCTGTAGTTCCATGGCCGCAGCGTATCGGACCGCGTGCCGCAATTACCGACCCTTCCGCTTTCGTCCCTTGCTGCCCGCATCGGGCGCCGAAAGGCAAGGGTCGGGCTGTCTGGTATCCTCTCGGACGCAAATCCCCTAGAGAAGACTGGTTTTCACGCGGCATGGCCAACATCAAGAGTCAGATCAAGCGGAACCGACAGAACGAGCAGAACCGAGTGCGCAACAAGAGCGTTCGGTCGCGGCTCAAGACCCTCACCAAGCGCTTAGACGCAGCGGTTGAATCGGGCGACGAGGCGGCGGCGAACGAAGCCCTGGCATCCGCCACAAAAGCCCTCGACCAGGCGGCGGCCAAGGGCGTCATCCACTCCAACAAGGCGGCGAACCAGAAGGCGCGGCTCGCCAAACGCCTCAACCAGTAGCGCCTCCAAGCCTCCCCAAGGCTCTCCAAGCCGAACTGTTCGCGCACACTCACGGTATGCGTGACTCAGCGCGAACAGTTCGGCTTTTAGGCGAGTGGGCGGCCCGCCACTATATGGACCACGGCTCGTTCCAGGGCCGCAGCGGGGCTCAGGTCGCCACCTTTGATCTCCAGGTCGGTCGCCGCGAGTGTGGACATCGCATCGATCAGCTCCCGCTCCTTATACGTGCGCGCCTGCTTGCCGATTCGCTCCGCCCTCCATCGGGGAACGCCAAGAGCCTCCTCCACTGCCCTGGATCCGCGGTCGGCATGAGGCCGGGCCCTCAACATTCGGCGCAGTTGCGCAGCGAGTGATCCCACGATCACGAGCGGCTCCTCACCCTGATCGAGCAATCGTCTCAGGTTGGTCATCGCAAGCGGCAGACGGCGATCCCCCACCGCGTCCGTGAACGTATACAGCCGCTGGTCGGCCGCACGGGGAAAGGCCTTTTTGATGTCCGCGGCGGTCGCCGCCTTGTTCTCCCCGATTCCGGTCGCCAGCTGGCGCAACGCGCCGTCGAGCTCACGTAGCTCCGACCCAACGGAGTCGATGAGCGCCCAGGCGGCGCGCTCGTCGAACTTCAGCGAATGCGCCCGGGCGCGCTGTCTGACCCAGGACACCAGCCGGCGGCCTTTCGGCGCGTCGACCGCCACAACGGAGCCGACCTTTTTTACCTTTGCATCGAGTTTCGTCCGGCCCGTCGCGACGAGAACGAGCACAGAATTGGGCGAGGGTGAATCGAGGTACGTGTTCAG
The DNA here is from genome assembly GCA_035641235.1 of Actinomycetota bacterium. Taxonomy (GTDB): domain Bacteria; phylum Actinomycetota; class CADDZG01; order CADDZG01; family WHSQ01; genus DASQUP01. The sequence goes on along the minus strand of DASQUP010000256.1, from coordinate 10,338 downwards.
TGCTTCGACTTGCTCCTTAAGCATGTCCTGGGCATCGTTCACGATCACCACTCGAAGCCCGCCAAGTAACGACGGAGTCGACAGTGCGGTGATCAGTTCGTGACCAGGGGTACGCGCCTCAAAGCTCAGCTCGGAGAGTGGATCGGATCCGGTGTCGGCGCGCACCTTTTCAAGCGCCTCCGCGACGAGAAACTCTTCCCCCGTTATGAGGTAGGCCGGCTGGACGCCCTCACTCACCTGAATCCGCCTCGAGGCTCATTTCGTAAACCACATCCCCATCGTCCAGCAAGATGACCGACTCGGCCCCCTCATCGACCAACGACGTCCACTCCCGGCCGAGCCACTCCTCGGCGGCGGCGCGCGAGTCGAAACCTTCGGTCGACCGGATCTCCCGACCCCGCCCGTCATGAGCGAGCCACCGATGCGCACTCATGCAGTAAACGAGAAGAAGAGCATCGACAGGGCGATGAGTCCACCGCCGACCACCAGGCCCCAAACGGCGAGTCCAATCGAGCTGACCTGGTCCCCTAAAGAGGGGTGCTCTCGGGCCGCCCGCGCCGCCAAGCTGCGCCGGACCGTCCCCTCCATCTCCTCGCGGCGGCGTTTGAGCGACCAGCCCTCCTGGGGCTCGGTGGCTCCGAGGAGTCCCAAAGCCAGAGCGATCAGGCCAACGATGAGAAGGCCGGTGGCGATTCCATACGACACCGTCCGGTCGGACGCCACCGCGAAAACCACACCTCCCAGTGCCCCGATCGCAAAACCCAGAGCGAGGCAGATTCCCAGCACCTTGATGTTCGAGAGATGCATCGCGATTCACGTTACTCCGTCGGGACGGACAATGGAGTGCCGCAGGGTCGCCGCCGCCGCAACTATTACGGCCGCAGCAAGCACGAAGCCGGCCCAGCGCGGCACACCCGCCGACGCCCACCGAGCGTCGCCGAAGGTGTCCGACACGAACAGGATCCATCCGGCCGGCGGGGACGCCAGAATGCCGAGGAATGAGCCCACCACAGGCACCACCGCGCCGGCGACACCAGCGGCTAGTCCCACGACGGTGGCGAACGGAACCAGCGGCACCGCAAGCAGGTTCGCGGCCGGCGCTACGACCGAGACCTCCCCGAACGTAAGCGCAAGCAGTGGCGCTACCGCCACCTGGGCGGCAACCGTCACTGCCAGGGGCGCCGCCACCGCCGCGGGCAGCCGGTGTAGTGCCGCAAGAAGTGGCTGCGCCCACAAGACGATGCCCGCTGTCGCCGCCGCGGAGAGCTGTAGCCCCACCGAGAACAACATCCCGGGGCGCACCGAAAGGACGACAATCAGCGCCAGCCCGAGCGCGAACAGCGGATCGGCGCGCCGGCCGAGGGCCAGCGCGGCAAGGCCGATGCCTCCCATGGCGGCGGCCCGCATTACGGATGGTTCCGGGCCGACTATGAGGACGTAGGCACCCAGCCCGATCGAGCCGAGAAGCAATCGCCCCCGCAGACCAAGCCGGCGCGCCGCGAGCATGATGGCGCCGAGCACAATCGCCACGTTGCTTCCCGAAACGGCAACGAGATGCGACAGCCCGGCGCGCCGGAGGTTCACCTCCGCCGCAGCCGACATTCCCCCCGTGTCACCGACCGCAAGCCCCCGCACGAGAGCCGACCTGTCGGCGGCCAGTCCCTCGGTGGCGGCCCGCAATCCGGACCTGATCCGAGCGGCGAAGCGCTGGGCGGGCGCCGCCACCGGCCCGATCTCGATCTCGGAGAACCTCAGCGCCGCGGCTGCGCCGAGGTGACGCCGGGCGAGGTCGAACCCGGCCGGCCCCAGCGGCACCAACCATCCGTCGGCACTCAGGGATGCCCCGGCTGCGGCGCCGCCGAGATCGGCCGCTACGGTCCCGGCATTGCGGATTCGCCCGTTCTCGCCGCAGTCGACGACGTCAAGGGCAAGCAACGTGCCCAGGCCGCCCATCTGTTCGACGACGCGCCCGCTCATCCGGCACTCGGGGATCTCCTGCGCCAGCCGGGCCAGAGGCCGGACGCGCGCATCTCGAACGCCGGCCGCGACCGCGCCGAGGCCTGCGCCCAAACAGGCAAGTACGAGACACGCCACGACGGTGCGCCGGCGGAGCGTCAGACCAACCGCAGCAGCGCCCATCAGAGCGCCCAGGGCAACGCCGCCCAGACGATCGAACCAGGCAATCCCGGATGCGAAGCCGGCCACTCCACACCAAATGCGCGCCAGAGCTGCCGGCATCCGTCATCCGGCCGTCACGTAGGCACGCATCGACTCGAGTGTTGCGGGACCGATCCCCGTCACGTCGAGTAGTTCCTCGACCGAGTCAAAGCGTCCGACGGACTCACGGTATTCAAGGATCGCGGCCGCCTTGACCGGACCGATTCCAGGGATGGTCTCGAGCGCGAGCTGATCGGCAGTGTTGATATCGACGAGGGCGGGACCGTCTCCCGGAGTAGCCGAAGCCGAAGGCGCAGCCGGCGCTCCGGATTCTCCCCGCCGGGGCACGAAGACCTGCATCCCGTCGGCCACCGGCTCCGCGAGGTTGATGAGGTCGAGATCGGCTTTGGCCCGAGTGCCGCGCGCCGCGTCGATCGCATCGGCAACTCGTGCGCCTGGTGGCAACTCGTAGAGACCCGGTCTCCGAACCGCTCCCGCGACGTGGACGTAGAGTTGCTCGGGCTCCCCCGTCGGGGACGCGGCGACCTCGGCTCCCTCCGACTGAGGTGGGACGGCCGGGGGCGCAACCGCTGCCGCGCCGCCCCGGCTCCACAACACAAGCCCACCTAGTGCTACGGCGGCAAGGAACCCCGCCACGACCCAGACATCGCGCCGGCGCGCCGTAAGCGTCTCGACCCGATCCCGCGCACCGGGCGGAACGATGAATTCAGACATCGCCGCTATCCAACCCGTGAACCGAGCGCTCCGCTGTGACGCGCGCCACTTAGTATCTCCGGCGATGGATGTGATGTTGAGGCCATCCAGGCCGGATGAATTCGAGCTGTTCATGAGGACTGCCGAGATCCCGTTCGGTTTCGAAGTCACAGAAGAGCAGATCGGGCGGTGGTCTCGCCTGTTCGACGCGGAGCGCACGGTCACCGCGTGGGACGGTGACGAGTTGGTCGGAACTGCCGCCGACTTCCAGTTCACGTTGACGGTTCCCGGTGGAAAGATAGCGGCCGCCGGGGTCACGGCAGTGGGAGTACTTCCGAGCCACCGTCGCCGAGGCATCTTGACCAAGTTGATGCGGCAGCAACTGGACGATGTCCGCGCCAGGTCCGAACCGGTTGCCGTCCTGTGGGCCTCCGAGGGGGGCATCTACGACCGGTACGGCTACGGGATCGCTTCCATGTGTTCGAGGATCGACATCGACCGCGACCGCGCACGATTCCGGGGATCACCCGAGCCGGTCGGCCGGACGCGGCTGTTACCCAAAGACAAGGCGGTCGACATCCTCGCCGGCGTCTACGACAGAGTCTGCAACGAGACTCCGGGAATGTTCGAGCGAAACCGCGACTGGTGGGAGGCGCACCGCCTCGCCGACCCCGAGGGAGAACGATATGGCGGGGGACCAATGTTCCGGGCAGTGTGGGAACTCGATGGGCGCGCCGAGGCCTACGCGCTTTATCGCTTAAACCAGAAGTGGGAGACAGAACCCGTGGGCCATGTGAAGGTGCTCGAGACGATGGGAACGTCCTCGCTGGCGATCCGGGAGATGTGGCGTTTCCTCATCGGTGTAGACCTCGTCGCCCGCATCAAGGCGGGACTCGAGCCCGCGATCCATCCGCTCCAGTTCATGCTTGCAGAACCCAGGCGGCTCAGGGCGCAGTTGAACGAAGGACTGTGGATACGGATCATCGACATCCGGGATGCTCTGCAATCGCGTTCGTATGCCGAGGAAGGTTCGGTCGTCTTCGACGTGACCGACGATTTCATTCCCACCAACTCGGGGCGCTGGCGGTTGACCGCGCGGGCCTCGAGCGCAACGGTGGAGCCCTCATCACATGACCCGGACGTTCGCCTTTCGATCGGCGCTCTCGGCGCCGTGTACCTCGGGGGCTTTTCGTTTGCAGAAGTCGCGCAGGGCGGAGATGTCGAGGAAGTCACCCAGGGCGGCATCTGGAATGCCGATCGCCTGTTCCGCACCGATCGCCAGCCCTGGTGTCCCGAGATCTTCTGAGTGCGCGGCGCGTCTGACCGCATCCCGAGATGGCAGTTAGCCCCGATATATCGTGGCTGATTGCCATTTCAGGGCGGACCGCATTCGTTAGCCGCCGCGAGTGTTGGGTATCTGTTCAGCTATGTCGACGACGACGCAAGCCCCCCGCACTACTACTGCTGAGGGCGACGGCGGCGGGCTCAAGCGGGTCATCAGTCGCCGCATGCTGATCATCTTCGTTGTTGGGGACATCCTCGGCACCGGCATCTACGCACTGACTGGGGAGGTCGCAGGGGAGGTCGGAGGCGCGATCTGGACCTCTTTCGCAGTCGCTTTCGCTCTTGCCTTCATAACGGCATTCGCCTATGCGGAGTTGGTTACCAAATATCCCCACGCCGCTGGCGCCGCCCTCTACACCCACAAAGCCTTCAAACACCCGTTCTTCACGTTCATGGTCGCGTTCGCGGTGATGGCATCGGGTATCGCATCGGCCTCCGCTGCAGCTCGTGCGTTCGGAGGCGACTACCTCTCGACGTTCGTGGAGTTGCCCGTCGTCCTGGTAGCGCTCCTCTTTGTCGGACTGCTTGCCGCGATCAACTTCCGCGGTATATCCGAGTCGATCAAGGTGAACCTCGGACTGACCTTGATCGAGCTGGGTGGGCTGCTGCTGATCATCGTCATCGGAGCCGCGGTCCTGTTCAACGGAGACGGCGATGCTGGTCGCGCATTCGAGTTCAAAGAGGGCACGAGTGTTCCCTTCGCGATCATGGGCGGCGCCGCACTTGCGTTCTACGCCCTGATCGGATTCGAGGACTCGGTCAACGTCGCCGAAGAGACGCGGGATCCCAGCAGGGCCTTCCCCCCAGCCCTGTTCGGTGGCCTCGTCATCACCGCGCTGGTGTACTTCGCCGTGACCTTCACCGCGTCCCTTGTCGTCCCCACCGAGAGACTTGCCGATTCCAGCGCACCACTATTGGAGGTCGTTGAAGCCGGCCCCCTGTCCATCCCGCCACGCTTGTTCTCGCTGATCGCCTTGGTGGCAATCACCAATACCGCGCTCATCAACATGATCATGGCCTCCCGCCTGACATATGGGATGGGCCGGCAGGGCGTTGTTCCCCGAGTGTTCTCGCGGGTTCACCGGCAGCGGAAGACGCCCTGGGTTGGGATCGCATTTACGACGCTCCTCGCCGTTGCGCTCGTGACGACCGGCGAGGTCGAGACGCTCGCCGACACGACCGTGGTGCTTCTCCTGGCCGTCTTCGTGGTCGTGAACATCTCCGTGCTCGTTCTGCGCCGCGACCCGGTTGAACATGATCACTTCCGGGCCCCCACGATCCTGCCCGTGCTGGGCGCACTTGTTTGTGTGGCGCTAATGACGCAGCAGGAGGGAGAAATCTTTGCACGCGCCGGAATCCTGCTCCTCGTCGGAGCGGGGCTCTACGGGATCAACTACCTCGTAGCAGGGCGCACGCCGGAGCTCGACGCGAAGGAGCTCTCGAAGTAACTAGTCGCGCGCCGCGACCAGCGACACGAGCTTGGGCGGACGTGTGATTACCTTGGCGGGATCCCGACCGCCCAAGTGAGCCTGGACCTTGTCGGAAGCCAGGGCGCGCCGCACCATCTCGTCCTCCGCGACGTCGAAGGGAACGGTGATCGTGTCCCGCACCTTGCCGTTGACCTGCACAACCATTGTGGCCTCCTCCTCGGTGGCAAGGCTCTCGTCGTAGGAGGGCCACGACTCGAAGTGGATCGATCCGCTGTGGCCCAGGCGCTGCCACAGCTCCTCGGCGATATACGGCGCCATCGGGGCGAGGAGCTTGAGCAGAACCTCGATGAGCTCCCGCATGACGTTTGGATGACCTCCGCCCGCGCCCATGTAGGCATAGGCACCATTCACCAACTCCATCAAGCGGGCGAGCGCGGTGTTGAAAGAGAACGCCTCGTAGTCCTCCGTCACGATCTTGACCGTGCGATGGATCTGCTTACGCAGAGCCTGTTCGGCTGGGCCCTCGTGCAGATTGCCGACGTTCACGATGTCGCGGTTCTGCTCGCAGAGCCTCCACACCCTCTGGAGCCATGGGAACGAGACGCGGCCGATTGCGGCGACGCCTTCCTCCGGCCAGTCGAAGTCGGCCTCCGGCGGGCCAGAGAACAGCATGTAGAGACGCAGGGCATCCGCTCCGTAGAGGTCGAACGCCTCGACGGGCTCGACGATGTTGCCGCGCGATTTCGACATGCGTTTGCCGCCCATAGTGATCAGACCCTGGTTGAGCAAGTGTGGGAACGGTTCGGGGTCGCGGGCCATGCCCATGTCCATCAGGAACTTCTGGAAGAAGCGCGCGTAGATGAGGTGCAGCACTGCATGCTCGATGCCGCCGGTGTACTGGTCCATCGGCATCCACGCGTTGGATTTCTCTGGATCAAACGGCAGCTCGTCGTTGTGAGGATCCAGGTAGCGATGGAAGTACCACGACGAGTCAACGAATGTGTCCATCGTGTCGGTCTCTCGGCGCGCCGGACCCGAACATTTGGGGCACGTCGTATTCACCCACTCATCGACGTTGGCTAGAGGGGACGCGGCGCCAGTCGGCGTGAAGTCGACAACCTCGGGGAGTTCAACGGGCAGGTCGACGTCCGGAACAGGGACCTCGCCGCACTCGTCACAAAACAGGATCGGAATCGGAGTTCCCCAATACCGTTGCCGGCTCACCAACCAATCCCTGATTCGAAAGTTCACGGCGCTGCGGCCGAGGCCATGCTCCTCCAGCCACGCGGTCACGCGCTGGACGCTCTCGCTCGCAGGAGTCCCGTCGAAGTGCGCCGAGTTCACCATGACTCCCTCGTGCGGCCACGCTTCGGTCATGCTCCGGGGATCGAGCGTCTGTCCTTCGGGCTGGATGACCACCCGGATCGGGATGTCATATGCCCGCGCGAACTCGAAGTCGCGCTGGTCGTGCGCGGGTACACCTCCGATCGCCCCGGTCCCGTAGTCCATCAGGACGAAGTCGGCAACCCAAATTGGTACTTCCTCTTTGTTCGCCGGGTTGATCGCGTACTTCCCGGTGAACATCCCCTTCTTCGGCCGCTCGGTCGAGGTGCGATCGATCTCGGTCAGCCTGCCGACCTCTTCTCTGAACGCGGCGAGCTGCGGCTCGTACTCCGTTCCGGCGACGAGCTCCTCGGCCAATGGATGTTCGGGCGCGAGAGCGAAGAACGTCGCTCCCCACAGCGTGTCGGGACGCGTGGTGAAGACCGTGACGGGACGGCCCTCGATTATGTAGTCAACCTCGGCGCCGTACGATCGCCCGATCCAGTTGCGCTGGAGCATCTTCAGGCGCTCGGTCCAGCCTTCGTTCATGTCCATCTCGTCGAGCAGCCGGTCGGCGTAGTCGGTGATCTTGAGGAACCACTGCGTGAGCCACCGCTTCTCGACCACCGCGTCACATCGTTCGCAGCGTCCCGCAACGACCTGCTCGTTGGCGAGCACGGTCTTGTCGTTGGGGCACCACCAAGCGGCGGCCTCCTTGCGGTATGCGAGGCCGCGCTCGTACATACGCAGGAAGATCCACTGGTTCCATTTGTAATAAGAGGGGTCGCAGGTCACGATCTTGCGGGCCCAGTCGTACGAGCACCCCAGACGCTGCGCAGAGGCATAGAGCTTATCGATGTTGCTGTAGGTCCACGTCTTTGGGTGGATCCCTCGCTTGATGGCTGCGTTCTCTGCGGGCAGGCCGAAGGCGTCGAAGCCGATTGGGCTGAGCACCTGGTACCCCCGCATCCGTGAGAAGCGGACGTAGGCGTCGTGGATCGTAAAGATCTCGACGTGTCCCATGTGCATGTCGCCGGACGGATACGGATACATCGTCACGGTGTAGCGCTTGGTTCCGGTGGGACGGTCCGGCGCGCCGTAGGCATTGCCGTCGACCCATTGTTTCATCCAGCGATCCTCGATCGCTTTGAAATCGTATTGGCTCCGCATGGCGCAACCATAAATCCTGATTGGGGCGCGGGGCTCTATTCCTCCGCACCGCAGTGTGTGAAGGGCGGCCCCGCCAGCTCCGGGAACTTATCGAGGTTCCTCGGCCACACGTAGCTGACATCACGCTCTCCGGGCTTCGCCCTGGCGTCGTCGAGAGTGTAGAAGGAGCGCGTGACTTCGTAGCCCCTCTCCTTCGGCAATGCGACAGTTACCACGATTCCATCCTCGGTGCAGTCGCTTCCTTCGAGGTGCCCCACACTCCCCCCGGAAGGAAACAGGTCGCCGAACTCTGAATCACCGGCCACCTTCACGCGTTCGAGCTCCCCGTCGAGGACTGTGAAAAGCCCCACGAACAACGTCGAGGCGCCGGTCATGATGCGGACGATGATTTCGTCTCCTGGCCGCCCGTCGATCTGCATCGTGCCCTCGAGCGTCGGCAGGCCAAGGTCGAAGGAGATATCTGGATCGGAGACCTCCTCTGCGAGCCGGCCCGTGCCGGTATCGGCGACGACGAACGCGCGGCATCCCTCGGGACCTTCGGGATCGACTGCAAGGAAAACTGTGTCGTCGGCTCCGTCTCCGTCCACATCACCCGCCAGCGACTCGGCAGGGACGCTCCCAATACTCGAAGTGGTGACGTCTTGATTGGGGCAGTTCGGCTCGGCACGCGCCGGCGTGGATCTCTGGTTAGGGCTCGGAGCCGTCGACGGGTTGGGCGAGTCCGAGCTACACCCGGCAGCCATCGTCATCACGGCGAGCAGGACAAGCAGCCTCTTTCTCACGAGGCCATGCTAGGGGCGGCTTGACTGTACGGCTGCCGGGGCGTCCAATTGAATTGCTGCGCGCCACACCGGAATCGAGCCGGAGGTGATCGTCATGGAGCCGCGCAGGATTTTGCTGGTCGCCAACCAGACGGCAGGGGGACCGGAACTCAAGCGTGAGGTCCGAAGGCGCATAACCGAGGGCCAATGCGTCTTCAGGCTCGTCGTTCCGGCAACTCCACCCTCGGAGCACGCGACGTGGGAGGAGGGAGAGGCCCGCGAGATCGCCCGGCGCCGCATGGAGAGCGCCGTCACGGAGATGCGACAGATGGGCGCCGACATCACCGGCATGGTCGGTGATGCCAGCCCGGTTCTGGCCATCAACGACGCTCTGATCGAACAGCCGAGCGACGAGATCATCCTTTCGACGCTGCCGCCGGGGCTGTCACGGTGGCTGCATAGAGATCTGCCGCATCGGGTCGAACAACGGTTCCAACTTCCAGTGACGACCGTGATCGGCGAACACCAGGCCGCTACTACTCCTTGAGGCCGATCCGTTAGCGGAGTGAACTCGAAGCGTCGGGACGGCATTCCGGTAACGGGAGTGAGCGAACTTGTGCTCGAAGTGGTCGACCTCGACGCGGCCGAACACTTCTACTCTGTGATCCTCGGACTCCCGGTGGTCGACCGCTGGGAGGACCGGGAGGCGGTATGGGTGATGGCCGGTGACAGGACCCGCATTGGGCTGTGGCGACCTCAGGTCGGTTTGGCCGGCGGCCGCGGCGGCCTCCACGTTCACTTCGCGCTGCACCTGGCCGACGGCGACTACGACGCCGCCGTATCGCGGCTCCGGTCTCATGGACTCGAGGTCGAAGAGATTTCGTTCGAAACGAAGGAGCCGAGCCGCTCTGCTTACGTCGACGATCCGGACGGCAACGTCGTCGAGTTGTGGACGTGGGACGTCGCGCACCACCTCGACGAGCCGTAGAAACGCGAACTGTTCGCTCCCAACTACGTATTCCGGAGACCAGAGCGAGCAGGTCGGGTGGCTAGCCTCTGGTTTTTTGTGCGTCGGCGGTTACCGTGACGCCCTCGGCGAAGCGAGCGAGTTGCTCGTTCGTCCATCCCAGGACTTCGGGAGATTGGACCTGAACGAAGTGCCCCTCGCCGTCCTCGTACGAAAGGGTTGCGACACCATCCCCATTGTGAGAGACGACCCCCTGGTTGCCGCCAACGTCGACGGGATCGCCCTGGGGGAGCTTTTGCTTCGCATCTTTCGAGAACAGCATGACTACCAGCTTGCCGATGAAGTTGTCGGGATGAGTGTCGTTGCCCTCGGGCGCAATCGTCAGTGCGAAGGGCGACGAACCCTGCAGGAACCAGCCCTCCGGCACACGATCGACGATGAAGCCGTCGAGCTGCTCTCCGCTGTAGGCAAC
>DASQUP010000255.1:0-3434 GCA_035641235.1 Actinomycetota bacterium | reverse complement strand
GCCACCACGACCGGGATCAGACACTCATGGTCTGCGTCCCATCGCTTTGTTGCGCGGTCTTTCGTACAGCCGTTCCTTGCCTTTGCGCGCGAGGAAGCGGCGAGCGGCATAGCGATGCTGATCGCGGCATTCGCCGCGATCATCTGGGCGAATTCTCCGTGGCAAGACGCGTACCACAAGCTGTGGGAGACCCATCTCGTGGTCTCTCTGGGAGACATCCTGCACCTCGACCACCTGGATCTGAGGGCGTGGGTCAACGACGCCCTGATGGCCATCTTCTTCTTTGTGGTTGGTCTCGAGATCAAGCGAGAGATCGCACTCGGCGAGCTTCGTGATCCTCGGTCGGTGGCCCTTCCCATAATCCTTGCCTTCGGAGGAATGGTTCTTCCCGCGCTGGTCTTCATCTCCCTCAATGCAGGCGGCGAAGGAGCCAGCGGGTGGGGGATCCCCATGGCGACCGACATCGCGTTTGCCGTCGGCGTCCTGTCACTATTGGGGCGGCGCGTCCCCGTTTCGGCAAAGCTCCTTCTTCTCGCGGTCGCCGTCGTGGACGACATCGGAGCGATCATCGTGATCGCCATCTTCTACACGGAGCAGTTGGCTTTTGGATGGCTCACGGCCGCACTGCTGGGCCTCGGAGTCGTCGCAGTCATGACTCGGAGGGACATCCGTTCCCCGGTGCCCTACCTGCTGGTCGGGGGGATCGTCTGGCTGGCGCTGCTCGAGTCGGGCGTACATGCGACGCTCGCCGGAGTAGCACTCGGCTTGATGACACCGAGTTGGTCCTTCTTCGATCCGCGCAAGTTCGCCGCCAACGCTCGTCCGCTGGTCGATCGGATCGATGAGCACATGAGTGGCGACGAAGTTGGCGCCGGCTCGTACGAGCGCGTGCAGTCGATGCTTCACGATCTGCACCGCCTGACCACCGAGACCGTGTCTCCCCTCGACCGGGCGCTCCACAGGTTGCATCTCTGGAGCGGGTTCTTCATCGTGCCGGTGTTCGCCTTCGCCAATGCCGGAGTGACTTTCTCGGGTGAGGCGATGAAGGGGATCTTCAGCAACATGGTTGTGATCGGCGTGTTCCTCGGCCTCGTAGTCGGAAAAACGCTGGGGATCTCGGGGGCTGCTTGGCTGGCGGTCCGAACAGGAATAGCCCGGCTCCCGCGCGGAGTGACCTGGAGGCACGTCTTCGGACTGGCGATGTGCGCCGGGATCGGGTTCACCGTCGCGCTGTTCGTAACAACCCTGGCCTTCACCGACCCCGCTCTCCAGGACGCGGCGAAGATCGGGATCTTTGCAGCGTCGTTGCTGGCCGGTGCCGGCGCGTACCTGTGGCTGCGAGCCGCTCCTGTGCCGGAGCCACGCCAGCGTCCGCACCTCGTTGAGGCACCGCAGAAAAAATAGGCGTCGGCGGAGTCGCCTTCCGCCGGATCTGCGTTGATGCCCTCGAAACCCGCCTAGCCGGAACGGTCTCGCGGGGCGAAGGCGAGGGTCTGGAGTTCGTCTTCGGGTATCGCCTCTTGCGCGAATCGGAAGACCTCGTTCTCCTCGACCCGGATGTGGCGTTCGAGCAACGTGCCCGCGGCGGTCATGGTGTCGGCGGAGACGCTGCCGCTCATCCGCTCCCGCTCGAGTCGGGCCGCGAAACCATGCATCCTCACGTGATCGAGTAGTAGTCCCCCGATGGCATCCTCGGCACCGGAGTCGTGTTCGAGGAGAGCGGGAAACAGCAACTCTTCCTCCTCCCGGAAATGAATCAGTGCCTCACTCCTGAAGAAGTCGAGGAACTCTTCGGCGGTGTGGGTGCGCTCGGACTCGTCCTGCTTGGTTGCGAGCTTTAATCGGCGTGCATGTTTGAGCCCGTGGTGGTGATCATGAGTGAGCGGTATCAAGGCCGGGTGGCGCTTCATCGTTTCCTCCTCATTGTTTCTCTCAAGCCTTTGTAAACAGAACGACACCTATTGTCTTCCCGTTCACAGAGGTCTGAGTCCGTCCTCACCACTGCTCGAGCGCACGGCGAACGCGCGGTACCCACTGCTCGAGCTGCGGGCGCGCATCGGGGAGGCCGACGGACTGTCCCTTGCGGCACTCGCTCGTGAGCGGGCGCGCCGAAATATGAGGCCCTCGGATTGGGCTGGCGGGGGAGCGGGCAAAGGCAGCGGAGGTAGCGCGCCGGCTTGGCTCTGATCTCCTTCTCTGCAAGGTGGCCCCGGGCGAGGAGGCGACGTCGGCGATTTCCCGGGTCGCAAGCCGGCTCCCGCAGCAACTGGCGGTCCCATTCGTCGGCAGCCAAGGAGATACCCGAACTCTCTAGACCGAGTGTCGAACGTGTTCCTTTTTTCCAAGAACCAGCGGTCTGTCGTCCCCGATAATGGCGACATGACTGACAAAGAGACGTTTGTGTGGCCGATACTCAGCTATCGCGATGCCAGAGCGGCAATTGCGTTCCTGCGCGACGCCTTTGGGTTCGAAGAGTCCGACGTCTATGCGCGCGAGGATGACCCCTCCGTGGTCGAACACGCAGAGATGCGGTGGCCTCTCGGCGGCGGGATCATGTTCGGAACAGCCGGAAAGGACGACTCTCCTTTCGGCAAGCGCCGTCCCGGAAACGATTGCGTGTACCTGGTGTGCGACGACCCCGATGGTCTTTTCGAGCGCGCCACTGCGGCGGGCGCCGAAGTCGTTCGCGGGCTGCTCGACGAGGACTATGGGTCGCGCGGCTTCACAGTCCGGGATCCTGAGGGAAACCTCTGGAGTTTTGGGACGTACTCGGGCAACGCCGATGGTTGATCAGGCGCAAGAGAGTGTCACCGAAAAGCTGACCTTCTGACCGAGGACCTGCGCCGGTTCTTCGGACCTTTGCGATAGCGGTTGTGGTGGCCCAAGCAAACGACCAAAGTTCCGGGCCCAACCCCGTTCGTAACGCTCCCGAGACGGCCGATCGGTAAGGATGGTGACCGATGATGGTCGCCGAGCAGCACGATGCGGGCCCCCGGGTGGACCGAACTCGGCGCGCCCGCCGCGGCGCTGTTACAGACGTTGCGGCGGCGCGCCTCGCGTGGCCGGCGTTTGGCCTCGCCGCGCTGGCCCTTGTGCCTCGGGATTGAGAGGCGTCCCAGATCGTCTTTTGCTCCACACTTGCGCCAACAGCAAGTCCTGAACCAAAGAACGGTTCTGCCTTCAACGGGTTCGCAGGGAGCAGGCGCCTGGAGGGCGATAATGTGGGCCAGAAACTCCGGGGCGGTTAGCTCAGCGGGAGAGCACTGCGCTTACAACGCAATCGGCCCGACACGGTATCCAGGGCCGTTTCCGCGAAGTACCTGATTAACGGGTACTTCGTGAGCGTGGCTGACATCTATCGATTATCCGTGACAGTGATCTGATGGACGCAATTTGGACGCATCAAAGGCACGGATGAGGAGATGGTGGCTGCC
>DASQUP010000254.1:0-3301 GCA_035641235.1 Actinomycetota bacterium | reverse complement strand
CAACCCGACACCCGAGCGGCAGGCAGTTCGAGAGCCAGCCAACCAAGACCCGAGGACGCTACGAACACACGCTCAACGCCCGCCCAAATCCTCCATCAGGCAGATCTGGGCGGCAGCCACCTCAGCGGGCCAACGTCAGGGAACCGCACCAAAGTAGATGGGTACCCCGTGATGAGTCATGTGAAGCTCTACGCCTTCGGGACAATCCTCGAGGGAAGCGAGCACAACGACAACGGCGAAATCATCGACGGCAACGACGGCATAGGGCCCGCCTTGCAGTCCCACCCATGCTCTGCCGAAACCCGGGCCCACAACGACGTCCACGATGCCCGAGTACCGGTCCCGCAGGTCACCTTCGATCAGCGCGAGAGCCATCTCGGCGTCGCTTCGCTCGACGACAGCTTCGTCGACATAGGGCAAAGCATCAGCGGATGGCGCATCCTCGTCGATACCCCGTCGAGGGACTGAGCCGGAGCCACCTGGCTCCCGATCACCGTAGGACGAGGAGGTCGAGTGTGCTGATGACCGGCTCGTCTCCCGACGGGCCGGCGGCGTCGTGCTCGAGTCGCTCCATGCCGGCGGAGAACTCGGGATCGGTCAGCTGCACGAGTGTCGAGTCGGCGCGGACGCGGACCAGATCGGCATACTCGTGGCGGTTGCGTGCCGTGATCTGGGCCACCGGTTCCAGCGCCTCGAACCGGAACCCCGCGGGTGCGAAGGCCGCAACGACGTCGTCGACCGTCGGCCACAGCTGCTCGGTGATCGCCAGCGCCTCGGGGAAGTACCGCAGCCAGGGGATCCCATCGGTTCGGCCGGTGAACCCTTCTCTGATCAGCACCGGAGCGTCAGGGTGCAGGACCCTGCGCAGCTCGAGCGCTGCCGCCTCGGGATCGCGAAAGTGATGGACCACGGTCGACAGCCACGCCGCCGAACAGCTGTCGCCCGCCAGCGGGATCGCATCACCGCGCCCGGCGACATACGCGACCCTGGGGTGGGGCCGCTTCTCGGCTGCCTGATGACGCATGCCGGCGGACGGCTCAACGCCGACGACGCGAGCCCCGAACCACGTGGCGAACGCCATAGCCCACAGGCCGGTGCCAGAACCCACATCCACGATCCGTGCGCTGTCGCCAGTGGACAAGACTCCGGCGAGGGCTCGACGCCAACCCTCGAGCCGATCGAGCGGCAGCGCTCGCCCCTCGTCATAGCGGGCTGCCATCTCGTCGTAGTCGCTGCGGGTCATGGCCGACGTCATCGCAACCTCGCCTCTCCGCCACCTCCCGTTCACGTTTCGTGTCGAAGCTACAGCCCTCGTATAGCGACTGCCCCGGTATCCGCCAGCGTGGAGGCGCAGAGTTCGACTTCTGTCATGAGGTCGACAGCGACTCCGTCATGTCCGAGCGGGACCGGTGGCCCGGTCGAGTTGGGCCAGTCGCCGCTCGAGCAGGCGGCGCTCAGTGTCGTCGTGGACCAGCGTCAGGGCCCGGTGGTAGGCGTCGCGGGCTTTCGCCGTGCGTCCGAGGCGGCGCAGCAGTTCGGCACGGGTCGCGTGCGGTAGCGGTAGTCCTCCAGGGGCAGGCGTGGAAGGCACACAGCTCACCCCACACCGGTCATGTGCCCTGAAGGTTGGTCGGCGCGTCGGGCCGTCCCCACCTCAGCCCTTCGGCGGACGGGGGTCGTTGCCGTAGCTGTTCCGACTCCCGATCTCACCGTCCTTCTTGTGGATGACGTGCTCGCTCCGCTCACGCCTAGCGGTCTCTCGTCCAGCCGCCTGCGCGGCCGCCTTCGTGGGAAAGACCTTGCTTACCCGGGCGGCGCCTTCCCGGCGGTTGGCCCAGCCCCCGCCGTGGGGGATGGTGTGAATGGCCGGCTTCTTCGCCATGGTGAGCCTTTCTTGGCAAGTGTTCCGATGCGCAGATTCTGCCCTGATGGGCCCGGCTTTGGCTTTAGAGGCTGAGCGGATAGGCGTCACGCTGGGCTCCATCGGTCCCGCCAGTCGATGAGCTTGGCGGTGAGCAGAAGGGCGACGGCGAGGGCGAGCTGGGCGAGGCGGTGAGGGACGCGCCGGTCGGTGTTGCGGCGGAGTCGACCGAAGTTCGACAACCAGCTGTTGGTGCGTTCGATGAACGTTGGGGCGGTTGTCGGGGGCCCTGCCCCCCGATCGTCGGCACGCCCTCGGAGCAAACGCCCGGCAAACGAAGCAAATGCCGGTGATCCGGCGCTAGCGGAGGGGGCCGCCGACCTGCTCAGGGACGCATTTGTGAGAGCCCCAAGCGAGCACAGCCCACCCGCGGGCGAACCGTCCCCAAAGCTCCGCCACGCTCGCGATCGCGAGCAGCGGGCTGCCCCGGTATACGTCCTCCGGGTCCAGATCGACGTTCCGTAGTGCTCATCGGGTGCGCGAGGGCCGCACAGATCCCTCGACTGGATCTCGCCAACCATTGATCGCGTCCGAGGGTGGCATTCATAGGGCCGAGTGAGTGCAGCCTCGGTCGATCTCGGCAAGGCTGAGCCTCGTCCCAGTGGCGTGCAGGAGGGCGGCGATGGACCACGTGGACGTGAAGGGGCTGCGCATCGGATACGAGCGGGCAGGAAGTGGTCCGCCACTCGTCCTCCTCCAGGCTTCGTGGCTGATGGCATGGCCACCTGGCGCCGCCAGCTCGAGGGTCTGTGTGACGAGTTCACGGTCGTTGCGTGGGACGCCCCTGGCGCAGGCTGCTCCTCGGAACCTCCGCCATCGTTCGGGATCGCCGACTATGCGGAGTGCCTAGCCGGGTTTGTGAAGTCGCTCGGCCTCGCGCGAGTCCATGTGGCGGGGCTGTCCTTTTGGGGGAATCGTCGCCCTCCAGCTGCTCCGTCGACATCGACATATCCCGATGACACTCGTTCTCGCCGGCGCGTACGCCGGTTGGACCGGTTCCCTGGGTCACGCCGCTGCCCAGGAACGCCTTGGACGCAGCGAGGGGGCGGCGAGTCTGCCCGGTGAGTTTGTGGCGGCGATGGTCCCATCGATGTTCTCGGTGTCGGCCCCGCCGGACTGCGTCGAGGAGTTCACGGTGAGTGTGGCGCAGTTTCGGCCCGCCGGCTTCCTCGCAATGGCGCGTGCGTCCGCCGAAGCCGACCTCACCGACATTCTCAACGACATCGACCTGCCGACCCTGTTGCTCTTCGGCGACGCCGACGTTCGCGCCCCCGTCAACGTCGGCGAACGTCTTCACGCCGCGATCCCCGACTCGCGCTTCGTCATCATGCCCGGCGTCGGCCACGTCAGCAGCGTTGAGGCCGCAGAGCGCTTCAACCG
>DASQUP010000253.1:0-15888 GCA_035641235.1 Actinomycetota bacterium | reverse complement strand
GCATCTCGATGACGGTGGACAAGCGTGAAACCGTCGTCGTTGTCGGGCCCTCAGGCTCGGGGAAATCCACATTCATTCGGACTATCAACCGGTTGGAGCGGCACGACGACGGGCGAATCGTGGTCGACGGCATCGAGCTCACGGACGACATCCGAAATATCGCTCAGGTCCGCAGCGAGATCGGAATGGTCTTTCAATCCTTCAATCTGTTTCCTCACCTCACCGTTATGCAGAACATCTCCCTTGCTCCTCGAAACGTGAGGCACTGGCCGAAAAAGAAGGCCGAGGAGAAGGCGAACCAGCTTCTGGAGCGTGTCGGCATACCAGAGCAAGCAAACAAGTACCCTGCGCAGCTATCGGGTGGGCAGCAGCAGCGCGTGGCGATCGCGCGCGCCCTTGCGATGGAGCCGAAGATCATGCTCTTCGACGAGCCGACCTCCGCCCTCGACCCCGAGATGATCAAAGAGGTCCTTGATGTCATGGAGGAACTGGCGGAGTCCGGGATGACCATGATCGTGGTTACGCACGAGATCGGGTTCGCCCGCCACGTGGCCGACCGAGTGTGCCTCTTCGATGAGGGAGTGCTGGTCGAGCAGGCCCAGCCCGACACCTTCTTCGACAGCCCGCAGCACGACCGCACCAAGAAGTTTCTGTCCCAGATTCTGTAAATCAGTAGGAGCGGCCCTTAGGGGTCAGGTTTCTCAATCGCCGCCCCCAGATAGGGTAAAAGCACTCCTGGTTCCTGGGCACAGCCGAGCTGGGGTGGCTTTGTTCGCCAAGAACGAACGTCAACGGGGTGGCGGGTCCCCTACCTGCGCCTTTCTGTCGGACGAGATTGTCCATTTGTCCATCTGGACAAATGAAGTTCGTTAATCCAGGCTTACCGCAAGTGAATCAAGAACCGTCGGGGAGCAACTCCGCCAAAACCGTTCTTATCGTCGACGATGACGAAGAGATCAGACACGTCCTCAGAATCCTTTGCGAGACCGAAGGCATGAACGTTGTCGGTGAGGCCGCGAACGGTGTCGAGACGGTGCCGCTCGCCCTGGCGCACCAACCCGACTTTGTGATCCTGGACTACATGCTTCCCCGGCTCGACGGCGAGGGCACCGCCGAGATCCTCAGGGCCATCACCCCGCAGAGCAAGATCGTGGCCTTCTCGGCCATCCTCGACGAGCAGCCCGACTGGGCCGATGCCTATCTGAACAAGGATCGGATCGCCGAGCTGATGCCACTCCTCCGCACCTTCATCCGCTGACCCCTTCGCCGAACTGTCTGCAACCAGTCACGCATACCGTGACAGAACGCGGACAGTTCGGCGCGCCGGAGGTGCGATAACCTCCGGCGCATGGCCAAAGACTCTTCTTTCGACGTCGTCTCGGAGGTGGATCTCCAGGAGGTCCGCAACGCAGTCGACCAAGCCAAGCGGGAGGTCGCTCAGCGCTACGACTTCAAGGGGACCGGCTCGGAGATCGAGCTGACGAAGGATGGCTCCGAGGAGGCGATCTCGGTTCACTCCAACACCGAGCAGAAGGTGAAGGACTGCGTGAAGGTGCTGGAGGAGAAGCTCGTTAAGCGAAAGGTGCCGATCAAGGCCCTCCAGCACGGGACGATCCAGCAGGCCGCCGGTGGCACGGCGCGCCAGACTCTCAAGCTGAACCAGGGGATATCCACCGACAAGGGCAGGGAGATCGTTAAGTTCATCAAGGACATGAAGACGAAGGCACAGGTCTCGATCCAGGGAGACCAGGTGAGGGTGTCGGCAAAATCGAAGGACAACCTTCAGGACATCATCGCCGCGCTCAAAGAGCACGACTTCGGCATCCCGCTCCAGTTCACGAACTACCGGTAGTGGGCATCGAGCAACTCCCCGAGTGGCAGGCGCTTCGAGCCCACTACGAGGAGATCTCGAAGCTCCACCTGCGCGACCTCTTCGCAACCGACCCGGCGCGCGCCGAGGCCCTCTCCGTTGAGGCCGAGGGGCTCTACTTCGACTACTCCAAGAACCGGCTGACGGCTGAGACCGTGGCGCTGCTGATCGATCTCGCCAGTGCGGGCGGGCTGCGCGAGCGGATCAACGCGATGTTTCGCGGCGAGCACATAAACACGTCCGAAGACCGCGCCGTGTTGCACGTCGCGCTCCGGATGCCGGGGGACGCGTCGCTCGTAGTGGACGGCGAGGACGTTGTTCCCCAAGTTCATGAGGTTCTCAATCGCCTGTCCGAGTTCTCCGAGCGCGTTCGGACCGGGGAGTGGAGGGGCCACACCGGCCGACGGATCCGGAACGTCGTCAATATTGGGATCGGGGGATCGGACCTCGGGCCGGTCATGGCGTACGAGGCTTTGCGGCACTACAGCGACCGGGATCTGACCTTGCGGTTCGTCTCGAACATCGATGGGACGGATTTTGCTGAGGCCACCCACGGGCTCGACCCGAACGAAACGTTGTTCATCATTTCGTCCAAAACCTTCACGACGCTCGAGACGCTGACGAACGCCCATACGGCGCGCCGCTGGCTTCTTGCGGCCGCGGACGGAGACGAAGCGGCCATCGCCAAACACTTCGTTGCGGTGTCCACCAACGAAGCGGAGGTCACGAAGTTCGGGATCGACCCCGCCAACATGTTCGGTTTCTGGGACTGGGTCGGCGGACGGTATTCATACGACTCGGCTATCGGACTCTCGTTGATGATCGCGATCGGTCCCGACCGATTTCGGGAGATGCTCGCCGGCTTCCGCGCGATGGACGAACATTTCCGCACGGCACCGTTCGAGCGCAACCTTCCCGTCCTCATGGGCCTGCTGGCCGTCTGGTACACGAACTTCTTCGACGCCGAGACGATTGCCGTACTCCCGTACGACCAGTACCTGTGGCAGTTCGCGGCGTACCTGCAGCAGCTCGAGATGGAGAGCAACGGGAAACACGTCACGCTCGACGGTGCTCGTGTCGCCTACGACACAGGGCCGGTCATCTGGGGAGAGCCCGGAACCAACGGACAGCACGCGTTCTACCAGCTCATCCACCAGGGCACCCGGCTGATCCCCTGTCATTTCATCGGCTTCTGCAGATCGCTGAATCCCGTCGGCGAACATCACGACCTGCTCACGGCGAACCTGATCGCTCAGACCGAGGCCCTGGCGTTCGGACGGACCGAAGACGAGCTGCGTGCCGCCGGCGCCCCCGAGAACGAGATCCCCCACCGAGTGTGCGAGGGGAACCGGCCGAGCACCACCATCCTTGCCGACCGCCTAACGCCGGAGGTGTTGGGCCGGCTGGTGGCCCTCTACGAACACAGTGTCTTCGTTCAGGGCACGATCTGGAACATCAACTCGTTCGACCAGTGGGGGGTCGAGCTCGGGAAAATCCTTTCCACCAACGTGATCCCGGAGCTGACGGCGGACGGCGCGCCGGACCTGTCCCACGACGAATCGACCAATGCACTGATCCGCCGCTACCGCGCGGCCAACGGGCGCGCCGTCTAAGCCATCTAGTACGCCATTCCTATTCGTGTGCGATTAGCGGTTTGAGGAAGTCCCTCAACAGGCTCTTCCCGTAGTCGGGGCTCGGCGCCCACGCGCCGCCGAGCTTTTCCACCGTCTTGGCCTTCCCCGCGATGAAAGGAAAGTTGCGGGGATCACCGTGTTTGCCGGCCTCCTCCGCACTCAGCTTCCCCGCGTACAAAGCTAGGTGCGCGCAGTGTGCTTCCGTCCCCGCGCTCCAGCTCGGGAAGCGTTTGTGCGCGCGCGGGTCGCTGTCGTCACCGCCCTCCCTGGTCTTCAGACCACACGAATTGTGGAACGAAGCATCCAAGACTCCACCGAATCTGCCGAAGCCGGTCTCTTTTGCGGCCTGCGCGACAAACACCGCCGGATCAATGCCGATTGCCTTCGAGTGGGACCATCCTGCATCAATGATCTCGTGGAAGACCGGAGCGCATCCCCTGGAATCCGCCCACGCATGCGCCTGAGCCTTCTTCGCCGTGGGCGATGCCGCTATCCTCGTGCCCCGTTGCGCCTCGCCGCCGCCGCCCTCTCCCTCACCCAGGACGCGCTCGACGGCTCGGGCGATGGCCTTTGCAGCGCGCGTTCGGCCCTTCCCGCTGCGCAGCTCAGCGCCGTCGACGGCGTTAGTCAGGAATCCGCACTCGATGACGAATGCGTAGGTCGTGCCGGCGGTGCGGGCACGACTCACTCCGTAGTACTGGCCAAGTGCTTCGGTGTAATTGTCGCTGCGAAACCCCGTAGGCCAACCCATGCGCTGGTAAGCGCGTTTCCACTGGGCGGCGATCTTCCTGCCGTTGTCGTCCTGGTAGCCGACGCTGGCGCCGGCGGCGGAGGCGTTTTCGGAACCATCGCCGTGGATGGCGACAAAGACGTCGGTCTTGAAGACGCTCTCATCGGCCTTGCGCACGGATACGGTGTGACCATCGTTCCTCAGCAGGCGGGCCGCACGCGCGGCGACCGCCTTGTTTAACTCCTGCTCACCGCCCGTGCCGGTAGCCCCGGTAGCCCTGAAGCAGTGACCCATCTGGATGTAGACGCTGGCCATGGCTAACCCTCCACCACGTCTGCGAGCTCTGCATCCTCGTCGACGACCAGGTCCTCGATTTCCTCCACACCCATTTCTTCATCGGGCAGCGGCGAGGCCTTGATCATCTCCGCCGGACCGAGCTGTGCCCACAAATCCTCATTGGGCTTGATTTCATGGGTCATAGGACCACCCCGCTTTCGCCGACCTGTGTTACCCCACGGCCATTTAGCCGCAGCAAGTCGACCTCAACAAGGTGGTTCGGCCGATCCCCAGTTCTTTCCAAACGCGCCGCGCTGCGAAGTTAGTGCAGGTCGACTCCGAGGAGCTCCTCGAGCTGGGAGATCGTTTCGGCCGGGGTCTTGTGCAAGACGGTCGTCATTCCGGCTTCTTCCGCGGCCGTGAGGTGACCAGGATGGTCGTCGACGAACACACACTCGGTCGCGGACACGCCGAGCCGCTCCACCGCGAGGCCGAAGATCTCCGGATCGGGTTTGCGCATCCCGACCTCTCCGGAAATGACCACGGCGTCGAAGAGACCCTCGAGCGCGTCGCGGGAGTAGAGTTCCGTACCCCACGAATTGGACAGCAGACCCGTCTTTAGTCCGGCGCGCCGGGCGACCTCGACCGCGGTAAGCATGGGGGTGGCCAACTCCATGCCGGCGAACATGCGCCCTACTAGTCCCTCGTGGCTGATCTCCACACCGGTTTGTTCGGTGAGCCGGCGGGCGAATGCGTGCGAGAAGTCCTCCTCCGACATTCGGCCGGTCTCGAACGCCACGACGAGGTCGTCCTCACCTCCGTAATAGACGCCGAGGGCGGCGCGGGCGAGGTCCTGGAGCTCGATGCCCACCTCCTCGCAGAAACCGACCATGGCCTCGTGCAGCGGAGTGGTCAGTACCCCGCCGTAGTCCACCACGAGGGCTTCGAATCGCTTCGAACTCATGCCTTATTTGCCAGATCGACGGCGCGCCGGGCGAGCGCCGGGACACGGAACTCCATCTCCGCGAAGAAGGGATCATCCGTAGCCCCGGCAAGGTGGCGCGCATAAGACCCCTCGAGCAGTATCGCCAGTTTCCACGTGGCCAGCACCTGGTACCAGATCAACCCGCTCGCATCGCGGCCTGTTGCCATTTCGTAGCGCGTGATCAAATCGGCGCGCCGGCAGAAACCGGGCAATGTGGTGACGCGGTTCAGCTCGGCGAAGACGTCGTCCGCGGGATCACCGGCCTCCCTCCAGAACGAGATCATCCAGCCGAGGTCCGCCAGCGGGTCCCCGAGGGTGGCCATTTCCCAGTCGAAGATCGCAACCAGACGTGCCGGAGGCCTCAGGGCGTAGGCGACGTTGTCGAGTTTGTAGTCGCCGTGAACGATCGTGTGGTCTCCGGCCGCCGGCAAGTTGGCGCGCAGCCACTCCCCCGCCGTCTCGAGGTCGGGCAGTGGGCGCGTCATGGGGAGCGTAAGTTCCAGTTGACCCGTCCACCGGCGAAGCTGACGTTCGAGGTAGCCGCTCGGCTTGCCGAACGACCCCAGCCCGCAGGAGCCGGGATCAACGGCATGAAGTTCGATCAACCCATCGACCAGCTCTTCGCCGATCCGTCGACGCTCCGGCGCGCCGAAGGTTTGGGGGAGGTCCGACCTGACGACCACGCCGTCGACGTACTCCATCACATAGAACGGCGCGCCGATGACTTCTTCGTCCTCGCACATGAGAAGTGGCCTCGGCGCGCGGACCGTCGTGCCGGCAAGTCCGTTCAATACTGTGTACTCGCGGCCTACATCGTGCGCGGACGGAAGGAATGCGCCGCGCGGCGGCCGCCTGAGGACCCAGGTGTGACCCGACCGCCCTATCCTGAACGTCTCCATCGAGTGACCGGCGACGTGACGTTCGACCGAAAACTGTCCCTGCCCGGGCAATCTCCCATTGAGGTACTCGCCCAGGTTGGCAGCGTCGAGGAGCGGAGGCAGCTCGGATCTCACGCGAGCCCACCCGTAGCCGGCTTGGTGGTATCGGATTCGTTGAATGCCCGGAACAGGTTGCGCGCGATCACCATTCGGTGAATCTCCGAAGGGCCATCGTAGATCCGGGCGGCGCGTGCGTCGCGATAGAAGCGCTCGAGCGGCAGGTCGGACGAGTACCCGAGTGCCCCGTGGAGCTGCAGTGCACGATCGACAACGCGCCCCAGCGCTTCGGAGACGAACACCTTTGCCATGGAGACTTCCTGACGGAAGTCGTCCCCTCGCTCTATCAGGTATGCCGCGTGCAGGACCATTAGGCGGCTTGCGTACAGATCGATCGCCGAGTCGGCAAGCCAGTTCTGGACCGTCTGGCGACCGGCCAGAGTCTCGCCGAACGTCTCCCGGTCGAGCGACCGCTGCGCCGCGAGATCGAGCGCCCGTTGCGCCATGCCGATCCAGCGCATGCAATGCGCCAGGCGCGCGGGGCCCAGACGGACCTGGGCGAGTTTGTAGCCTTCCCCTTCGGAGCCTAGAAGCGCGTCCGCCGGGACGCGGCAGTCCTCGAGAACCACCTCGCAGTGCCCGCCCGGTCCCTCGGTGCCCATGACCGGTATTTCCCGCAGGACCTTCCAGCCGGGGTTGTCGCCCTCCACCAGGAACAGCGTGTGTCCCCTCCGGGCCTCCGCTTGAGAGTCGGTGAGCGCAACCACGATCGCAAAGGCCGCGCCCATGGCCCCCGTAATGAACCACTTCTCGCCGTTGAGCACCCAACCGTCGCCGTCGCGGCGCGCCGATGTGCGGATGCCTGCCGGATCCGACCCAGCGACTCGTTCGGTCATCGCAAAGCAAGAACGCACTGCGCCGTCCGCGAGAGGGCGGAGATAGCGCTCCCGCTGAGCCGGGGTCCCCGCGGCCAACAGCAGGTGCATGTTGCCCTCATCTGGAGCCATCGCGTTGAGAGCGAGGGAAGCCAGCGGTGAGACGCCGCATTCCTGAGAGACAACGGCCATTCCCAGAGCCGACAGCCCAAGTCCGCCAAACTCGGCCGGCAGATGCGGATTCCACAGGCCGGCCGCCTTCGCGGCTCCGCGCAGCCGTTCCAGGACCGCATCGAACGACCCCTCGGCCGTCGTTTCCATCGGCAGCACTTCTTCACGAACGAACTTGGCGACGCGCTGCTGCACGTCCTTGATCTCAGGCGGCAGCCCGAAGTCGACCACTAGTTCACTCCCCTATGAGAGATGCCTCCGTCAAACTACTCTGGCTACCTGCCGGCGCGCCGCCTTGGCCCTGCGGGGAAAGCATTACCCTCGTCAAGTGCCTCGACCAGCAATGTCGGTAGGGTTCTGCGGGCTAAAAAGCTGCGCCTGGCTTCGTTCTCGGTCGGGTACGTACGCTCCTGGTACGCACCCTCCCTGCGCCACGGCTCCGCCGAGTACTTGGTACTGCTGCTCCGGTTTGGTTGCGTTTCCTGCCGGATGGGCGTGCAGGCCGGTACGCTCCCGCAGGCTTGTTTTTCGCGCCGCAGAACCTCGCAAACATCACCGGCCGAGGCACTGATGCCGCCACGATCGCGAACGATTGGTGTGGTCGCCGCCCTGGCGGTCGTCACGGCCTGTGCGCCGGAGAGCGTCACCGAGCAGGGCAAAGACGTCAACCGCCTGTACGACTTCTTCACGGTCGCCGCGGCGGTGATCTTCACGATCACGGCCGGTCTGATCGCCTGGAGCATCGCCCGCTACAGGGGACGCGCCGGAGTCGACTTGCCCGAGCAGTGGCACAGCAACGTTCCCCTAGAGATCTTCTGGTTCGCCGTGCCCTCGGTCATCGTCGTCGTGCTGTTCATCTTCTCAATTAACTCACTCGACGTCGTGGACGAGAAGGTCGACGACCCACAGGTAACTGTGACGGTGGAGGGCTTTCAGTGGGGATGGCGTTTCTCGTTCGAAGGTGAAGACGTCGTCGTATCGGGCACCGCGCAAGATCCGGCGGAGGTCATGCTGCCCGTGGGCGAAACCATCTCATTCGAGGTGTCGTCCGCAGACGTCATTCACTCCTTCTACGTTCCCAAGTTCCTCTTCAAGAGGGATGCGATTCCCGGGCGCACGAGTCGGTTCGACCTAACGATCGACGAACCCGGCACGCACGACGGAAAGTGCGCCGAGTTCTGCGGACTGCTTCACGAGGACATGAACTTCACGATCACCGCGGTCGAACGCCACGAGTTCGACCGCTGGCTGGACGAGCAGCGAGGGAGTCAATAGTGGCAACGATTGACCAGACGACACCGGCGCCGCAGCGTCCCTCCGGCGGGATAGTCGAATGGATAACCACAACCGACCACAAGAGGGTCGGGATCCTGTACATCTTCACCGCCCTTGGTTTCTTCGTGGTGTCCGGCGTACTGGCGCTCGTCATGCGCGCGGAACTCGCCCAACCCGGTCTGCAGATCGTCGACAACCAGACCTACAACGAGCTCTTCACGATGCACGGGACGGGAATGATCTTCTTCTTCGCGACGCCGATAGTGATCGGCATTGCCAACTACTTCACCCCACTGCACATCGGCGCGCCGGATGTTGCTTTCCCACGCCTGAACGCATTCTCGTACTGGCTGGGGCTGCTCGGAGCGCTGACCGCGTTCTCCGGATTCCTCACGGCGACGGGCGCCGCGGCGTTCGGGTGGACGGCCTACACCCCTCTGTCGAATGCCACCTACTCGCCGGGAACCGGAGCCGATCTCTGGATTCTGGGACTGCTGCTGAGCGGCTCGGCGACCATCTTGGGCGCCGTGAACCTAATGGCCACGATCTTCGGCATGCGTGCGCCGGGCATGAGGATGTTCCGTCTGTCGATATTCAACTGGACGATCATCGTAACGATGGCCCTGATCATGTTCAGTTTCCCGGCGCTCACCGCCGCCCTGGCCATGCTGTTCATCGACCGAAACTTCGGAGGTGCGTTCTTCGATCCCGTAGCGGGCGGTGATCCCGTTCTGTACCAGCACCTCTTCTGGTTCTTCGGCCACCCCGAGGTGTACATCGTGATCCTGCCGTTTTTCGGCATTGTGAGCGAGATCGTCCCGGTGTTCAGCCGCAAGCGGATCTTTGGCTACAAGGGATTCGTCCTAGCCACGATCCTTATCGGGTCATACAGCTTCTCGGTGTGGGCCCACCACATGTTCACTACCAACGCAGTGAGCAATCCGTTCTTTGGCGCCACATCGATGCTCATTGCCGTACCGACGGGCATCAAGTTCTTCAACTGGATTGCGACGATGTGGGGCGGCAGGATCTCGTTCAAGACACCCATGCTGTTCGTTATCGGATTCCTGTTTATGTTCCTGATTGGGGGCGTGACGGGGATATTTCTCGCATCGGCGCCGATCGACTTCGCTGCCCACGACACGTACTACGTCGTGGCGCATTTCCACTACACGATGTTCGGAGGCACTGCGTTCGCGATCTTCGCCGGCCTCTACTACTGGTTGCCGAAGATGACCGGGAGGATGATGGGCGAAGGTCTCGGGAAGCTGCACTTCTGGCTCATGCTGATCGGATTCAACATGACTTTCTTCCCGCAGTTCCAACTGGGCCTCGACGGAATGCAGCGCCGGATCGCCGACTATGCCGAGCAGTACTCCGACCTGAACGTTTTGTCCACGGTGGGATCGGGGATCATCGCCGTTTCCGTGGTGATCTTCGTCTACAATTTCCTGCGTTCAATACGAAAGGGCGAGCCGGCAGGTGACGACCCCTGGCAGGGGAACACGCTCGAGTGGGCGACATCGTCACCGCCTCCGCACCACAACTTCCACCGGCTGCCCCCGATACGATCGGAGCGTCCGGTGTTCGACGCCCGTCACGGAGTTACGCCCGATGGCTGAGGAGTTCCGCTTCTTCGTTCGAGTGGCGCTCTATCTGGTAGTCGCCGACACGATCTACTGGTTCGTCACGTATGAGGAAGTTGGCACCGTGCTCATGGGGACGCTGGCACTCGGCGCGGTCTTCTTCGCTCTGGCCGCGAGGTCGACGACAACCTGGTCCGGGCTCCCCAGGGGCAGCGTCACGTACCCGACGGGGTCGGCGGCGGCGCGAGGCGGACTGATCGGCGCGCTCGACCGCGCGCTGGGTTTCAACGAGCCGCAGCGCGATGACGGCCCGCTCGACATCGAAGAGGAGCCCATACCGCCGTCGAGCATCTGGCCGCTCGTGGCGTCGGTTGGGGGCCTCCTTCTCGCGCTCGGCCTCGTGTTCGGCGCGTGGTTCTGGCTGCCCGGCGGCGCCGTCGTGCTCCTGGCACTGTGGGGCTGGCTGACAGAGTTGAACCCGACGTAATTAGCCGATCTCTTCAAGGAAGCCGAGCACTCGTTGCTTCAACAGCGTGGTTGCGTCCTCGTCGTAATCGGGACCGCTGTCGTCGGCGAACAGATGCCGGTCGCCGGGATACAGGAATAGTTCAGCGCTCGCGACGGTGTCGGCGAACCCGCGGGCCACGGGGATGTCTTCTTCCGCCCACTCGTCGGCCTCCATTATGTGGATCTGAGCCGGGACGGCTTGGGGCCAGGGGCCACCGAACTCCTCCGGTGGGACGAACGAATAGAAGAGCAGCGCCCCCTTGGCGCCGGGTCGAGTCTGCGCCAGCATCTGCGCCGGCATCGCTCCGAGTGAGAACCCCCCATAGACGATCCCGTCCGGCAAGTCCTCGGCGGCGCGCCGGCCACGTTCGAAGATCGAATCGAAGCCGACCTCTTTGGCGTGAGCAACTCCGTCGACGATCGTGGTGAACGTCTTGCCCTCATAAAGGTCCGGCGTGTGAACCACGTGTCCGGCGGTGCGGAGCTCGTCGGCAAATGACAGACACCCGGGGGTCAGCCCAAGCGCGTGATGAAACAGAAGCATCTCGGCCATGTTCCGGGCAGCTTAACGGCTGCGCTTCAATTGACCGAAACCCAGACGTCGCCGCTCGCGTGAGCTATGCCGAAGGGACCGAGGTCTGGCAGCGGATCCATCAGCTCGATGTCATGAACGATCCCGTTTGTTGCGGGATCAAACGCGACCACGCCACTTTCCGTCGCCGCCCACACCCGCCCTCCGCCAACGGCGAGTCCGCGAACGCCGGCGCCCGTGGGGAGGAGGTCTCTAACCCTCGCCGTCGCCGCCTCGACCCGCCAGACACCTCCCTCTTCGTCGCCGACCCAGATGGAACCGGATCCCTTCGCCAGACCCCATGGCCGAGGCCCGACCGTCACCAACTCCTCTCGCTCCGAAGTCCAGTCGATCCGGGAGAGCCCTCGGCTGAACGTGGCGATCCAGATATTGCGGCCGTCGACGAGCGGCGGAGGAGGATCACTGCCGATGCCGACCCTGTCCAGCAGCTTCCCCGTAGAAGCGTCGATCCGCCACAGCGATTGATCCGCCAGCCGCCGTCCCAGCCTCGGGACCGTCAGCCAGATGTCGCTTCCATCAGTCGTCAGGAATCCCGCGTCGCCGAGTTCGAAGATCTTTCGGGGCGCAACCTCAAAGCTAAGTTCCCTCTCGCCGGTCGATCCGTCCAGTTTCATGATCCTCCGGCCGTCGACCGCTACCCAGATGTCGGCGCCGTCGGATGCCATGCCGGCAACCTCCCCGACGTCGATCGTAACGGCAGTATCGGTCTCCGGGTCGATCCGCGACAACGAGCCGTCTCCGAAATTCATCGTCCACGGATGCCCGGATGCAACCGTGAGAAGTGACGGCTCCTGCCCAACAGGGATGACGGACAACCTCTCGCCCGTAGCGGCGTCCAGGCGGACGACCGTTCCATGGAGATCGGTGGGCGTCGGCGTCGGCTGAGGCGATGCGAGGGCCTTCGACGGCTCATCCTCGTCGCTCCACCGCCGGACGGAGTCGACGCACAGGCCGAGCACCAGCGCGGCGACCCCAACTCCGGCGACCACACGGACCCACGCCCCACGCATGGATCAGATTCAATCCCAACCTATGTACACAGAGCTACAAATTGTGTCGTCTGGTGTACACAGGTTCTCAGACCTCGTCGTATCCACCCTCGGCGTTGCGCCGCAGCACCACACCCTTTTTCCGGCGCAGCGGATGGAAGTCTGTTGCCTGGAGCTCGAGAGCGATCCGGTACCCGAGCCATCCAAGCACCGGCGGGACGACCAACACCGCGATGCGGAAGAACCAGGTGATCGCCTCAATCGGTATCGAGAAGGCGAGCGCGAGCACGTCGTTGCCGCCCGCCAGCGTGAGGATCACCGCAAAGGCGATCCCTGCCACCCCGATCCCGGTGCGTATGGGGAAATCGCGCGGATAGTCGAGGAGGTGGTGTTCGGCACGATCTCCCGTTATCCGCTGCTCGATGAACGGCCACAGCGCGAGCACCGTGATGAAGAACCCGGGCAGGACGATCCCGGGGATGAACGTCGACGGAATCGTGATTCCGAAAATGGTCGGCTCGAAGGCGGGGAAGAGCCGGATCGCACCCTCGAGCCAGCCCATGTACCAGTCGGGCTGGGCCGGCGCGCTAACGGTGGTTGGGACGAAGGGCCCGTATTCCCACACGGGATTGATTTGGATCGTGCCGCCGATGACCGCGATCACAGCAGCGGTGAGCAACAGCAACCCCGTGGACTTGAATAGCTGTGTCGGCCAAAACGCCTTGCCGATCACGTTCTGCTCCGTGCGTCCGGGCCCGGGGAACTGTGTGTGCTTTTGGCGCCACAGGATGCCAAGATGCGCCGCAATGAGGGCGATGATGATGCCCGGGAACAACATCACGTGGAGGACGAACAAGCGGGAGATGATCCCCTCAGTAGGGAACTCTCCGCCGAACGCGAGTGCCGCAACGTACGGGCCGAGAAACGGTATGGACACGACTGCCGAATAGGCGATGCGCAGTCCCGTGCCCGACAGCAAGTCGTCGGGCAACGAGTAACCCGTGAATCCCATGCCCAAGGCGAGAAGCAGCAGCCCCATTCCCACCAGCCAGTTGATCTCACGGGGCCGTCTGAATGCACCGGTGAAGAACACACGCGCCATGTGAACGACGATCGCCGCGACGAACACAAGGGCGGACCAGTGGTGGATCTGACGCATTACAAGCCCGGCGCGCACCTCGAAACTGAGCCTCAGAACCGACTCGTAGGCCGCCGACACGTCCTGACCGCGCAGCGGCTCGTACGGTCCCTCGTATGTGACCGGCGCTGCGTCCGGCCGGTAGAACAGCGTGAGAAAGATTCCCGTTGCCAGAAGGATGACAAAACAGAAGAGCGCGATCTCGCCGAGCAAGAAAGACCAGTGATCTGGGAACACCTTGCGAAGTGCGCTACGCGCCCAACTGTCTGCTCCGAGCCTGCGGTCGAGCCACCCCAACATCAGGAGACATCCCTCGAGTGCACGTTCCAAAAGCTCGGGCCCACCGGCTCCGGGAAATCGCCACGCGCGATCAGGTAACCCTCCTCGTCGATGCCGAGCGGGAGCTGCGGAAGCGGGCGAGCGGCCGGACCGAAAACCGGCACGGCGCCGCGCAGGATGTCGAACGTGGATTGATGGCACGGGCATAGCAACTCGTGGGCCTCGGCCCGGTAGAGGCCGACCGGACATCCCGCGTGTGTGCAGATCTTCGAGTAGCCGACGACCCCCTCGACGGCCCATTCGCGCCGGTCCGAATCAAGGTCGAGAAGGCCCTCCTCCACACGAATCAGCTGGGTCTGGGAATCGGCGGAACCAACAGCGTCCTCGGGAAACACGGTGCGGACGCCCTCAAGTGGGAGATCGCTCGGCCGGATGGGCGCACCGTCCTCGTCGACCACCCGGATGCCGGCGCGCCATTGGGTGCGGAACAGGCTGGCTCCGGGCCTCGGGCCGAGCGACAGCGTCGGTATCGCGAGGGCCGCGGCGAGTGCTCCACCGGCGCCGATCACCAGGCGAACCAGCAGGGACCGGCGCGTCAATCCCTCGGGGCGAAGGTCGACCGGATCGAGCCGCTCTTCCGGGAGCGACTCGAGCGGCTCACGCTCCTCGGTCTCGGGGCCGGTGTCGATCAAACGTGTCCATAGCACGATGCCAGCCCCGAGACCGCC
Source organism: Actinomycetota bacterium (assembly GCA_035641235.1). GTDB lineage: Bacteria > Actinomycetota > CADDZG01 > CADDZG01 > WHSQ01 > DASQUP01. Next base: position 1,318 of record DASQUP010000253.1, on the reverse strand, counting down.
GAGGGCAAGTCCGAGAAGAATCCCCTCCGCAGTGCGATCGCCGCCGGCTATGTAGACGCCGACGAGACCAATCGACGCGAGCATCGATACGACGAGGGCAATCGAGATAGAGCGGCTAACGTTTTTCATCGCTGCCGAGGCTCTTCTGCTTGCCTATGAACAGCACGATCACGATGAGGATCACCATCGCGAGCGCCCACGCCACGTAACCCTCGGGCACCGGACCAACACCACCGATGTCGAGGCCTCCGGGCGCGCGTTTCTCTTGCAGGTACGTGACGTACGCAACGATGTCGTTGCGCTGTTGATCGTCGAACGAGAACACGGGCATCTGCCCCGGCCCCACGATCATGGCCTCGGCCACTTCGAGGGCCTCCGCGCGGTGCAGTGTGGGTGCGAATGCATTGGCTCCAACAGCCCCGCCGTTCGCGGTCGCTCCGTGACACGCCGCACAGTTGTTGGCGAAGAGCTGTGATCCTCGAGAGAGATCCGCAACAGTCACGTCCACACTTGGGATATCCGGCCCATCGCCCAAAGAGGCGACGTAGGTCACCAGGGCGTGAATCTGTTCGTCGGACAGCACCCTGGGCTTTCTTGTCGCCTGGGCACCGGGTTCGGAGAGCGGCATCCGGCCGGTGCGAAGCTGAAAGTCGGCGGATGCGGCGCCCGCGTCCCGGAGATCAGGTCCGAAACGAGTCCCGCTCCCCTCTGCTCCGTGACACGAAGAGCAACGGGCGATAAACAGGTCACGACCCTGGTCATCCGGCTGGGATTGAGCGACCGCCGGCCCCGCTATGGCGAGCAGGACGACCGCCACTACTAGGACTGCCCGCTTCATCGACGGTCTCCTGGTTGCGGTGAGACGTTCGCCTGCCGACGCCATCGGCAGCAACCTTAAGCCGGGCCGGCGCCGAGGGTCGCCGATCCGGGTTGTGTGGGACAATCCGGGGGCCGTTGGGGGGGAGCCAATTCTCAAAGGAGGCGCTCATGGCCGCAATTGAGGCGTACATACTCATCCAGACGGCCGTCGGCGCCGAACAAGTGGCGCGCGAGATCCGGGAGGTCGAGGGGATCACCTCCGCAGACGACGTTTCGGGTCCTTACGACGTCATCGCGCGCGCCGCGGCGCCCGATATGGACAGCCTGGGGCGCCTGGTAGTGGCGAAGATCCAGGCGGTGGAAGGCATCACCCGCACCCTCACCTGCCCGATCGTCCAGCTTTAGCGGCGAACGACCGGCAGCGGCAGAACCTCGTTCAGCGACCCCGAGCGGAACCCCTCGAGGTCGATCGTGACGTAGCGCCACCCGAGGCCGGTTA